>NZ_AKJW01000057.1 GCF_000282135.1 Herbaspirillum sp. CF444 | reverse complement strand
ACAACGGCGAGCTGTTCAAGAAGATGGAATCGGCCACCGACGGCAAGCACGACGGCCAGCTGGGCCAGGGCGACTACGGCAATGCGATCAAGGACGGCACCATCTCGGCGGATGGCGGCGGCCCACCGGTGATCGATCGTACCGGCACCTTCGGTAACGGCAATGGCAATGTCAATGGTAACGGCAACGGTAATGTCAACCTGCCGCCTACCGGCGGCAACCAGTTGCCGTCCGATTCCAGCGCGGCCAAGACCATCAACCAGTTCCAGAAGGACCATGATGTCGGCCTGATGTCGTCGCAACAGATGCAACAAGCCGCCGAGACCGGTTACTTCACGGACAAGAACGGCAAGACCATCCAGGTGCCGCCGGAAGTGCAGGCTGCGGCGCAAGCGCTCATGGCCAACAACGGCGAGCTGTTCAAAAAGCTTGAATCGGCCACCGACGGCAAGCACGACGGTCAGCTGGGCCAAGGCGACTACGGCAATGCGATCAAAGACGGCACCATCTCATAAACAAAGCAACACAGCGCAGGTGCGCTTGCAGCACCTGCGCCGGTAATACGGTTCGCCCGGAGGCTTGGCTTCCCGGCGAACCGGCATCTCTTGAAAGGAAAACACGATGAGTCCCATTCATCCTGTCGTCGGCGGTTACTCGCGAGCCGGCGATATTGCCGGGCTGCTGGGAGACTACAGCAACCTGATGGACCACATGGCCGACAAGGCCGCGACTCCGTCGACGAGTTCGTCGACGCCGCAGCAGCCAACGCTGTGGCGCGTGGCCATCGACAAACCGTCGCGTGGCGTGCGGGCGTTCAACGCCCTGACCAGCGCGCGGCAGTCAAACAATTTGAACGTCGGCAAAGCGCTGCCCCAGCGTCCGGATCCGGACGACCAGGGCAACATGCCGGTGTGGAATCGCCTGCATCGACAGGACTATGCGGCGCTGGAAGCGATTCCCGGCAACAACCACGCCGAGCAGCCGGTGCAGCCCGAGCGCGCTTACCTGCGTCGCGTCGGCGACGACGCCGGGCAGGGCCTGCCGCCGGCAGTACAGGCAGCCACGCCGACGCCGCCGCCGGCAACACGCACCGAATCGGCGTTGGCCGCCCGCATGGCCGACCGTTATCGCACCAACCTGCTGCGCCTGTGCGAGGCGCTGCCATTGCCTGGCATGACGGCATTGAACGCATTGCGGCCGTTGGCCATGGCGCGCTGAAGCAGTTGGGTTTTTAGTCCCCGGCCATGCGCCGGGAACTCGCACGAGTCAATTTTTCAATCGGTCCTTGTTCAATTTACTTTTGTCGGATGGTCGCCATGGATAGCATCGCATTCACGTTCAATCACATTGCTCATCAAACTGACTCGCATGCCGGGCACGTGCCGGATGCGGCGGATGCCTGTGGCGCCACTACCCTGGCCGACGACTTTCCGTGGCACCGTATCCGCCGCCTGTATCGCAAATAACACGGCGTCATCCCTGCGCGGCGGCCGCATGACGGCCGCCGCATTTCTTGCTTCGGCCGCTCTTCTGCGCCTGGAGCGGCTTGCTTCATCTACCGAGGATTGCATATGGATTGGCATGAAGGTTACGTTTCCGATATCGATTACCTGGCCGAGTTCTTTCCTGAACAGAGCCCCACCTTGCTGAGCTTCGCCTGCATTCTCAATGGCATCGAGCCGGTGCCGCTGGACCGGCCCTTCACGTATTTTGAGCTGGGATCGGGGCAGGGCTTTACCGCCAACATCCTGGCCGCCGCCAATCCGCAGGGCGATTTCTACGCCGCCGATTTCAATCCGGCCCATGTCGCCGCCAGCTGCGAACTGGCGCAGGCGGCCGAGTTGGGCAACATGCATTTCCTCGAGAGCAGCTTTGCCGACCTTGCGGCAGGTCGGGTGGCGTTGCCGCAGTTTGATTTCATCACGCTGCATGGCGTCTATACCTGGGTCAATGCCGACAACCGCGCGCATATCGTGCGCTTCATGGAGCGCTACCTGAAGCCGGGCGGCGTGGTCTATCTCAGTTACAACGCCATGCCCGGCTGGACCACCGCCTTGCCGCTGCAGCGCCTGATCCTGGAGCACGTCGACCTGTATCCCGGCAGCCGCCATGAACAGATCCTGCAAATGCGCCGGCTGGTGACCGGCCTCAACGATAACCAGGCGGCATACTTCACCGGCAACGCCAGCGCCAACCTGCGCAACTATCTTGACGCGGTGATGGACGGCGACGCCGGCTGGTCCAGCTACATCGCCCACGAATACATGAACCATGGCTGGCAGCCGCTGTACCACGCCGATGTCGCCCGCGACGTCGCCGCCGCCAAGCTGGACTACGCCGGTTCGGCCTGCCTGCCATGGGCGTTTCCCAAGCTATACCTGACGCCGCAGCAGAGCGCGTTGCTGGCGTCGATCCCCGATCCGGCCCTGCGCGAGACCGTGCTCGACTATCTGAAGAACACCTGCTTCCGCAAGGATGTCTACGTGCGCGGCGCGCGCCGCATGAGCGCCGCCCGGACCGAGCAATGGCTGGCGAAAATCGGCGTCGCGCTGGTGTCGCTGCGGGAAACCGTGTCGCTGGAGATGGGCTTCCCGGTACGCCAGCTGGTGCTCGATCGCGCCGAATACGATCCCTTGCTCGACGCCCTGGCAGAGGGGCCGAAAACCCTGCTCGAGCTGGCCGCCTTGCCGGCGCTGGCAGGCAAGGGCTTGCACGGAGTTGCCGAAATGGTGGCGTTGCTGGCCGAGACGCGCCACGCGAGCGTGTATTTCCTCAGCGCGGCCGGGCTGGATACCGCGCCGGCGCGCCGCATGAACGACGCCGTCGCCCAGAACGAACGGCTCAAGGGCGAGTACCGCGTGTTCGCCTCGCCGTTGCTGGGCAGCGGCGTCAAGGCGCCATTGTTCCAGCGCCTGGTGTATCAGTCCTTGTCGGCCGCGGGTGCAGGCCGGGCCGGCAGCAGCGACGCCGGTGAAATCGCCGCGCAAGTCTGGCTGCGCGTCAAGGAGCAACAGCAGCCGGTGATCCTGGGCGAGCGCGAGCTGCACTCCGAAGACGAGGCCGTGACCGAAATCCGGGCCACGGTGCAGGCGATCCTGCAACGACGCCAGCCGATCTGGCGCGACCTGCGGATTTTGCAGGACTGATCGCAGGATTGACCCCGGCGCCGGCCTGGCGCAGCGCGACACATTTGACGATACAACACGAGAAGGAGAAGCAACGATGGACTGGAGCGACGGTTATGTGGCGGGTATCGATTATCCGGCGGCCTTTTTTCGCGAACAAAGCCCGGCGCACCTGAGCTTTTCCTGCGTGCTCAATGGCGTCGAACCGGTGCCGCTGGACCGGCCCTTCACCTACATGGAACTGGGGGCGGGACAGGGGCTGACCGTCAACATCCTGGCCGCCAGCAATCCGCAGGGACGATTCTATGCGGTCGACTTCAGTCCGTCGCAGGTGGCCTCGGCGCGCCGACTGGCCGAAAGCGCCGAGCTCGACAACCTGGTGTTCCTGGAAAACAGCTTTGCCGAACTGGCCGCCGGCAAGGTCGAATTGCCGCCGCTCGATTTCATCACCATGTATGGCGTCTACAGCTGGGTCGACGCCGGCAACCGCCGCCACATCCTCGATTTCATCAGCCGCTACCTGAAGCCGGGCGGCGTGGTCTACCTGAACTACAACGCCATGCCGGGCTGGAGCGCCACCTTGCCGCTGCAGCGCCTGATCCTGGAACACACCCGCCATCACGGCGGCACGCCGGAACATCAGCTGGCGCAAGCGCGCACGCTGGTCGACGCATTGCAACAGGCCGGCGCCGCGTATTTCGACGGCAACTCCAACCTGGGTTACCGGCTCAATTCGCTCTACAAGGACAAGGCGCACTACCTCGCCCACGAATACATGAGCGAAGGCTGGCAGCCGCTCTATCACGCCGACGTGGCGCGGGCCGCCGCCGGCGCCAAGCTCGACTATATCGGCTCGGGCGAGTTGTCGCATGCGTTTCCAGAACTGTTCCTGACGCAGGAGCAGCGCGCGCTGCTGGGCGACATCGCCGACCCGGCGCTGCGCGAAACGGTCAAAGACTACCTGGCCAACACCAGCTTTCGCGAGGACGTCTACGTGCGCGGCGCCCGTCGCATGACGCCGGCGCGCCAGGAGCAATGGCTGCGCCAGACCGGGCTGGCCCTGACCAGCCTGCCGGGGCCGGTCGCCGATACCTTGCAATTGCCGGCCGGCGTCACGCGCATCGACACCGATGCCGCCCAGGCCATACTCGATGCCCTGGCCGAGCGGCCGCATGCACTGATCGAACTGGCCTGCCTGCCGCCGTTGCGCGACAAGAGCATCTTCGACATCGCCAGGCTGGGTGCGTTGCTCACTGCCGACGGCCTGGTCTCCACCTACTTCACCTGCTCGGCGGCGATGCCGACGGCGCCGGCGCAGCGCATGAACGCCGCGCTGGCCGAAGCGTCGCGCCTGGGCGATCAATACCAGGCGCTGGCGTCGCCGCTGTTGGGCAACGGCGTCAAATCAGGACTGGTGCAACGCTTGCTCTACGGCCTGCTGCTCCGGCACCCGCACGAGATCGATACGACCGCGTTCGTCGATCACCTGCGCGACGCGTTGCGACGCCAGGGCCAGCGACTGGTCAAGGACAACCGCACGCTCGAGTCGGATGACGACATCCGGGCCGAGTTGCATTACCTGACCGACGCCATCCTGCAGCGCCGCGCGCCGGTGTGGCGGGGTTTGCAGATATTGTGAAGTAAGTCCTGACAGAAGGAAGCGTAGATGGGACGGCTGCCTGAGAGGCGGCAGCTTGTCCTTGATGGTGATGTCGCCGCAGCTATTCAGCCGGCGTGCACGTCATCCCTTGTGCGATAAATGGTAGCGTCTCAACGATTTTTTCCAATGGACATCCGGCGCAAATGATTGCGCCGGATGCTTGCGTCCTTTGGCGCGTTTTGTATTAGGAGGTAAAATGACCAAGCTGATCATCCATCCGGCGCAAGCCGTTGCGCTGCCGCGCTATCTTCATCTGTTGCGACTTTACAAGGCCCTTATTTTGCAAAGCGAAGACCACAACCAGCCAGACATGTCGGTGACGGCGGTCAATCGCCTGTTGCAGGACCTGATTGCGCTGGCAGGGCAGCAGGTCGACGGTCCGCCGGCGCTGGAGTTGCAGCTTGGCGAAGTGTTCACCCGTTCCGCCGTCGAACGCGGCGGCGTCGATCACTATCTCTCGGTCACCGCCTTGTTGCCCAAGTGCGAACAGCCGCATTACCTGCCGCTGCTGCACGCGCCCCTGGATGCTGCCGGCGCTGATGCGGGCCAGGCGGCCGCGGTTGATTTTCTCTGGCATGCCGACGAAGGTCGTTACATCGTCGTGCGCAAGATTCCGATCCGGCTCCTGAGCGATGAACGCAGCGTCATGGACGCCATTCTGGCAACCGCCGACATTGCCGGTCAATACCTGGAAGCGGTACGCGCCGGCGACGCCGGCTGAGTCCGTCGTATTGAATTCGTTGCACGCATAGCCGGGCGCGGCCCGACGACGTTGCATGCAGTGCATGGCCGGGCGGGACGCTTGCATCTCAATTCTGTCCGCGTGCGCGGGAGTTGCCGTACTCGTTGCGTACCGCAGCGCGTACCCGCGAGACGCGCGAGCGGACGGTGCCGATGGGGATGTGCAGGTGCTCGGCGGCTTCTTCATAGGTGGCGTCGCCATCGAGCACGGCTTCAAAGGTGCTGCGGATCTTGGGCGGCAGTTCGCTCAACAGGTTTTCCACTTTCTGCGCGATCTGGCGCAATTCAAACAACATGGCCGGATCGGCATGGTGGTCGACGATTTGTTCCATGAAGGTTTCTTCCACCATTTCATAACGGTCGGCGATGTTGCGGCGTACCTGATTGCGCGCCAGGTTGAGGGCGATGCCGAACAGCCAGGTGGAAGGTTTCGACAGGCCGGAGAAGCGATGTGCGCAACGCACTGCTTCGATGAAGGTGTTCTGGACCACGTCTTCGGCGTCTTCATGATTGCCGACATAGCGCTGCACGAAGCGCAGCAGATGGGTGCGGTGTTCCGAATAGAGTTGCACGATATCGATAGGCTGGCCTGCTGCTGTTGCTGCTGTTGCTGCTGTTGCTGCTGTTGCTGCTGTTGCTGCTGCGGCTGCGGCTGCCGGATCCGACGATGACGCTGCAATATCGGCATCGGCGGTGGTATCAATGCCTGCCTCAGCTGCCAATGGCGTCGCGTGGTCGGATGTGGAATGTTTCATTGTAATCTCCTGGGGACAACAACTACTGTGGGTAAAAAGCGAGGCGGCGGTGCAGCACGGTAACCGGCTGTCGCAACATCACCTCGGCTGGTATGATCACAAGATAGCAGTGGACACCGGCAATGCAAACGTTCCGTGAGAATTCGTGAGACATTGAAAAAAAATGAGAATTGGCGATCGATCCGCACGCCAAAGCATGGAACCGACGGCGCGCTGAACACCACAAGCAAGGATCGACGCCCGCGCGGGTTGCACATCGTGCATCATCGAATCGGCATGGAACCATGCGCCACCGCGCCGACACTGAGTGGCTATGAGTCCGCAAATCACCTCCGTCAACAACGCTCCGCTGGAAAATCCGGTCATCCTGCGTGCGCCCGTCAAGTCTGGGCACACGCATGGACTGGATGGCAACCTGGCGGCCAACGTCGCCACCGATTTCCGACCGACCGACGCCGTCGATACCCAGGGTGGCGTCAAGGAAGGCCTGATCTACAAGAGCAGGTCATTGCGTCAGCGCTTCGCCAATCCGGCGCGGCAGCAGGCGCAGGCGCGCACCAATACGCCCACGCGCAAGTATCGCAGCAAGGTCGACGAACGCAACGGCGAGGACGAGGAAGAGTCCTATCTGGCGCCGATCCTCGACACGCTCGACATGTTGCGTGACGACACCAGCAAGGACAACCAGGAAGAGATCGAGGCGATGCTGGCCGAGTTCTTCGAGCCGCTGCAGCGCTACAACGTGATCTACGAAGCCTTGGACAAAGTCGACGAACAACCGGTCAGCGCCCTCAAGAAGCTCTCGATGAAGAATGCGCTCAAGGAAATGCTGAGCGACCTCATTGAAAACCACCCCTACGAGGTACGCCGGGCGCTGCAGGAATCGGACGCCATGGTCAACTCGTTGGAAGCACTGACGGCCGACGAGAATGGCCAGCGGACGACCTCGACGCGCGACCTGCGTTTCCTGATCGGAGCCAAGTCGACCGGTAATTTCGATGGACCGCTGACGGCGTTGACGATGCTCAAGGCGCTCATAAAAAATTTCGGGCCGGACAAGTGCATGGATGTGCTTGTCAGCCTCCGTTCAAGAATGATGTCAGGTTTGTAAGGATGAAAAATATGACAACGGATCAGATCAAGAATCCGCTCAAAAGTATGACCCGCCGTCTGGCGGAGCGCGCCGCCCAGGCTGTGGCGCCGATGAAGTTCGGTTTTTCGGTCGGCGACGCCTTGCGGCGCGATCTGCTCGACGGCCGCTTTCGCCTGCCGGCGCAGGCTGGCCAGGATGAGCATGTGCATGTGAAGTTCATGCGCTGACCAGGCGCGTCGCAATCATCATTGGAACTACCGAGGGCCAGCCATGAAATCGGATCTACGCAAAAATCCCTTGCGCAGCATGGGACGCTATTGGTTGACGATGTCGGACGCCTCCGCCTTCATGCTGGTCAAATCCAGCGTGGCGGTGGCCGACACCTTGCGCCGGGAGCTCTCCGACAAGGCCCAGGTGCATGTGCGCGTGACGGCGCCCGAACTCGCCGTGATCCTGCTGACGGCGGCTGAGGCCGGCTGGGGCAAGGGCAAGGCCAGCCAACTGATCGGCCAGATTGTCGAAACCAAGAATATCGCCATCGAGCAGCGCAGCCGGGTATTCCTGCTCATGCGCGAGGCCATGGCGAAACTGCCGCTGACGCTGTGGACGCAGGACAAGTTGCAGGTGCGTCGGGAATTGCTGGAAGAGCTGACGCGCCAGATCAATTTCATGCAAGCAGAAATACCCGCACTGCCCAGTCGCGAAGAAGTGCGCGAGCAGGCCTGGCGCAACGCCATCGCTGCGTCGGGCAAACTGGAACTGCAACAACGGCAGCGCAGGTAGAACGCATTTCAGCAACGCAACAACGGGAAAAAGGGGGCCGCAATGGAAGAATTACTGGCGCGTCTGGCCAACGAGGCGCGCATGCAGCAGGCGGTGGCCATGGCCACGCTCGACAACGGCATGCAGCTGTTTGCCTATCCGCTCGACGAGGGCATGCTGGTTGCGCTCGGCGTAGGACCGGAGGCCATGCTGGAAAACGAAGCGGTGTTGCGCAAGCGCGCCGAAGACATAGTGCGTTTCGGCGCCTGGCTACCGGCCATGTTCAATGACGGCAGCCTGTACGTGTTGCGGCGCATGGTGGAACACGGCGACGATATATCGTCGTTGACCGCCGATGAGCTGAATGCGGCCGAGGAGTTGCTGAGTTGACCGCCGTGCACAACGGCGCGCTTGACCGCGTCCACCCGCTCGACGTCGGCGAACTGGCCGAGATCCACAGCGTCGGCAATGCCAATCCCATCCTCAAAGCCCGGCCCGACCTGTTGCCCGGCGAGGAAGAAGCATCGCTGCCGCCGCTGGAAGTACAGAGCGACCCGACCCTGGCGTCGCTCAAGCAGTTGCTGGGCGAGCGCCTCACCAGCGGCAACGCGGCCTGGAGCGGCGATCCGATTCCGCGCATGCGGGCGCTGCAAAAGAAGCTCATCGAGCACTCGCTGACGCTGGAGCAGGCCGACCGCATGCCCTGCATGGACGCCATTCGCGTGGTCGAACTGGCGGTGCAATGGCGACTGCGCTGGCAACAGATGCGACGCAGCGACGTCGAAGCCAATCTGGAAGAAAACAACCCCAACCAAGCCGAGGAGCCGTTCCATGAGGAAGAAGAAGCCGCGTGAGTCCATGCCGGAAGAGCTGCAACTGGCCATCGGCCTGGTGTGGGGCCATCTCAATGCTTACCAGCACGAGCAAGCCTATCTGCTGGCGCTCGGCTGCCTCAAGGTCTGGCCGCACGAGACGCGCCTGCAATTGATGGCGGCCTATGCCGCAGCCGAAGTGCTGGAGCCGGTCGACCGCGAGCAGCTGCTGGCGCTGCGCAACGCCCAGAACGACGCCTGGATCAAGCTGGTGCTGCGGCGCCTGGACATCCACCAGGACGCCGCAAGCGCCGGCCTGCCAACCGCATAAGGAGCCGCAATGAAGGCGATGGGCATCGTACTGCTGTTGAACAAGTTTTCCGCCAGGCTGGCCAAGCGCGCCGAGCTGCTGGCGGCGGCGCTGGTCATCGGCATTGTCTTCATGCTGGTGCTGCCGATGCCGGTGTGGCTGCTCGACATGCTGATCGCGCTGAGCCTGTGCGCCTCCGGCCTGATCGTGATCGTCGCCATGTACATGCCGGGGCCGACCGCGTTTTCGACGTTCCCGGCGGTGCTGCTGCTGACGACCTTGTTCCGGCTGGCGATTTCGGTGTCGACCACGCGCCTGATCCTGCTGGAGGGCGACGCCGGCCATATCGTCGAAACTTTCGGCAACTTCGTGGTGGGCGGCAACCTGGTGGTCGGGCTGGTGATCTTCCTGATCCTGACGGTGGTGCAGTTCATCGTCATCACCAAGGGTTCGGAACGCGTCTCGGAAGTGTCGGCGCGTTTCTCTCTGGACGCCATGCCGGGCAAGCAGATGTCGATCGACAGCGATTTGCGCGCCGGCATCCTCACCGCCGAAGAAGCCAAGTCCAAACGCGCCAAGCTGGGCCAGGAAAGCCAGCTGCACGGCGCCATGGACGGCGCCATGAAGTTCGTCAAGGGCGACGCCATCGCCGGCTTGTGCATCGTCGCCATCAACCTGATCGGCGGCATTTCCATCGGCATCATCCAGCGCAATCTCGACGCCGGCGAAGCCATGCGGGTGTATTCGATCCTGTCCATCGGCGATGCCCTGATCGCGCAGATTCCGGCGCTGCTGATTTCGCTGGGCGCCGGTATCATCACTACCCGCGTCAGCAACGACGACCATGAAGAAGCCGGTGAAACCAACATCGGCCGCGATATCGTCGGCGAACTGTTTGCCGAGCCCAAGGCGCTGCTGACCGCGTCGGCCATCATGCTGCTGTTTGCGTTGATTCCCGGCATGCCGTCGCTGGTGTTCGTCGCGCTGGCGCTGGGCTTGTGCACGGCCGGCGTGATCGGCATGCTCAAGCCGCTGGCCGACGCCGAACTGCAGCGCGAGTCCGACGAGCTGGAACGCAAGAACGCCGGCATTGTCGACCTGACCAATTTTTCGGCCACCACGCCGTTCATCCTGCGCATGCCGGAAGGCATGCGCAATACCCCGGAGGCCGAAATCATTCGCTCCGCGGTGCGCGTCATGCGCAACGGCATGCTGGAGCGGCGCGGCATTCCCGACCTCAAGCCGATTGAATTCGAATTCCATAGCGCGATTCCGCTGGGACGCGTGCATTTCATGATGGCCGAAGTGCCGCTGGTCGACAGTGAAGTGATGATCGGCTGGGGCGCCACCCGCGAAACGCTCGAACGCGTCACCGAACTGGGTTTCCAGGGCGTGGAGAACAATATCGCCGGTTCGCGCCGGCGCCGCGTCTGGCTGCGCCTGGAAGAAGAGGAGCGGCTG
The DNA here is from genome assembly GCF_000282135.1 of Herbaspirillum sp. CF444. Lineage (GTDB taxonomy): Bacteria > Pseudomonadota > Gammaproteobacteria > Burkholderiales > Burkholderiaceae_D > Herbaspirillum. The sequence continues at coordinate 110,085 of NZ_AKJW01000057.1, read as the reverse complement.
GCCGAAGCGGGGATTCCGTTCCAGCGCTGGGAGCACGTGTTCGCCGCCGACATCGAGGTCGAGATGTTGCGCAATTGCCAAATGTTCGTCGGCGTCAATGAAGTCATCCGTTTTACGCGCTGGGCCGAGCGGCGCTATCCGGAGCTGGGCAAGGAAGTCATCAAGTCGGTGACCTTGCCGCGCCTGACCGAAGTGGTGCAACGGCTCACGCGCGAAGGCGTGTCGTTGCGCAATGCGCGCCTGCTGCTGGAAACCACGCTGGACTGGGCGCCCAAGGAACGCGACCCCGATGTGATCGCCGACTACGTGCGGCTGGCGTTCAAGCGCCAGCTGTGCTTCGAGGCCTCGCGCGACGGCCTGATCGAAGTGATCCTGTTGTCGCCGGAGCTGGAGGACCAGTTGCGCAACGCCATGCGCCAGACCAGCCAGGGCAGCTACCTGGACATCGACTCCGAGCTGGAACAGATGATCCTGGATCGCCTCAACGAATTGTCGACCAACGTCAGCACTCCCATCACGCCGCCGGTGCTGGTCACGGCGGCCGACATCCGGCGCTCGGTGCGCAAGCTGATCGAGGAAGAGTTCTTCCCGGTGCCGGTGTTTGCATTCTCCGAACTGACCCAGCACGCCAAGGTCAAGCCGGTCGGCATGATCGAGATGTGAGGACGGCTCGGATGTCCCGGACTTGCGCCAACGGCAATTGCCGCCATGTCGATGCCGCATGGGAACCAGGCAAGGTTGGCCGACATATAGATATATCCGCCTGCAACAACGCGACTGCGCGCGATCTCCGCGCCATTGTCAGGACATCGCGAGAGCAGGCCACGGACCGTTTGAGCGGATCCTCAAGAATCCGATTGGAGCAATAACATGGCAGGACCACATTCCACGAATGGCGCGCATAACCATGGCGCGCACAATATTTACGGCGTCGATCACGATGCCGGCGACAGAACACATCAGGACAACCGGCCGCATGGCAGATCGGGAATCTCCGGCGCATTCCACGGCCTCATCAACCGGATTGCCGCATACAATGCCGATTCGCTGAGCGGCATCATGGGCACCTACTTGCAACATCGCTCGTGGGATGGTTCGGGGTCGGGGAAGGCGCTTGACACCGGCGCTTTCGTGCACTCGATTCTGGATATGGCCAGGGCCAGGCTCAGCGGCATCGAGGATGACTATCGCGCTGCCGTGTTCAACATGCGCAGCGTGGTGGACGATGGCGTGCGCCAGGTGCAGGCATGGCGCAACGGCGAGCCGACGCCCGACGATGCAGCCTCGTTGTCTTCCGGGCAAGGGCTGGCGTCATCCAGCGCAGCGTCGAGCGCTCACCATCGCGCCCGCGCATCGGCGTTACGCAATTTCCGCGACTTGCAGACGCATGTACCGGAGCCGCCGCCGGGAATGACGCCATGGCAAGCTGACGATCCGGACGCAGCGCGCATGCAAGCCGAACCGTTCAATCCGTATGAAGGCATGAGCGAAGAAGAACAGCGCGCAGCGCGCGAGGCGGAAGAACAGATGGCCTATGCCGGACAGACCAATGCCTTGCATCTTCTGGGCGGGCAGGCGGTCGGCAATCATCCGCGCCGCAACCAGCCGCACGGCCCGACGCAGCCGGTGGAGCCTGACTACACCGAGGCAACGCCATCGAGCGCAGGCACCAGCGATACAGGCGACGATGAGTCGTCTCGCTGATCCGCCAACCCCGGCCGGGCCTGCTTGCGCAACATGGCGCAGGGCCGGATTGAATCACCTGCTTGACTTTAACGGAGCATAGTCATGAGCTTTCCAGCAAAAGAGACGCCGAACCGCGATCATGCCGTTGCGATGACGCATGACGAGGCGTTGCGCATCATCGAACATGCCCGCAAGGACAAATTCAGGGCGCGCGAACTGGAACAGTTGCGGGACAAGTGCTGCCTGTTCATCAGCGAGGTCATGAACGAAGTCAACCAGGCCCTGGCGGAGAAGGAAAAACGCACGCCGGCGCTGTTGCGCAGCAAGCCGGAGCCGGCCGACAGCGCCGTGTCGTTGCGTACCGAGGCGCGCCAGCGCGAACAGGCGGCAAAGGAGCGACGCGAACTGGCCGAGGCGATGGTGATCGGCGCGCTCATGAACAGCGACAATCCCGACTGGAACCCGTTGGATCCGTCCACCAGCCGCAACGGCACCGGCAGCCTGTTGCTGGCGCTGCTGAAGACAGCGCTTGACTAGCCGGATCTCAACGCCGGATGCAGAACAGTTTGACAACCCTGTAGGAGGTGAAAATGAGCAGTGCGGCGAGGTTGCCGGTTACCTGGCAAGACTATGCGGATCTCTGGGCGCACGATCCGGCGCATCAACGCGAATATGCCATCATCAAACCGACACTGGATGCGCTGGGCATCACGCCCGGCGGCAGCGGCGACGGTAATCCGGATACCTATCCGGTCAATACGCCGAAGAGCCTGTACCACGTCGACACCATCGGTGGCAATGATCCTCCGCCGACCACCGTGCCGGGAACGAACAGCGATCTGGGCCCAGGCCTGCCGCCTCAGGCGGAACCCTACAAGAGCATGATCGAGGAGGCCTCGCGCCGAACCGGCGTGCCGGCGTCTCTGTTGGCGGGGCTCATCCACGACGAGTCGCGCTGGCAAACGGGCGCCTCCAGCACCAATGCCAACGGCGGCGGCGACACCGGCCTGGTGCAGATGAACGACAACACGTTCGCGGCGTTGCAGGCGAAGCACCCGGAACTGCAAGGACGCAACAAGAACGACCCGGCCACCAATATCCTGGCGGGCGCTTACTACCTGGCCGACATGAAATCCCTGATGAAGGAAAAATACGGCGTCGACAGCTGGGAGATTGCACTGCGCGCCTACAACTCCGGTGAAAACGGCGTCGATCCGCACAACCTCAGCAACTTGCCGGCCGGCACCGGCGATCCGAACTACGTGACCAAGGTCATGAACTATTGGCACATCATCGACAGCGGCGGCCAGCTTCCGGCCTGAGTGGATGAGTGACAGCGTTGCTTGCCTGCGCGCGTCGTCGACGCGCGCAGGCATTTTCTATTGTCGACAGCGTTTGCGCCGTTCTTGCGGAGATGGAACCGGCGGCCGCGATGAGCCGACTCATGAACAGTTTCGATACGGAAAACCAGATGCGGCAACACCGCCCCGTACCGATGGCAGGCCCTGACGGCAGCACTGTACATAATGAATCAGCAATGGAGTAGCAACATGGTCGAACTACGAGTACTTAACGGCTATCACCGCGGCGCCACCTTGCCCTTGCATGGCGAGGCCCTGACCGTCGGCGCCGGCGAGGACGCCGATGTGGTGCTGGTCGATCCCGGCATGCAGGAGCGCCACGCCAGCGTCGCGCTGGCGGCGTCGGGCTGGTCGCTGCGCGCGCTGGACGGCGTCGTGCGCGACGCCGACACCAATCGCACCTGCGAGGAATTGCAACTGCCCCTCGGCGGCTTCGCCCGGGTCGATCATATCTGGTTGACCGTCGTGGCGCAGGACAGCCCCTGGCGCGACCCGCCGCCGGAACCGCTGGACGATGGCGCACCGGAACCGCTGCCGGCGGATGCGGCCGACAGCGACGGGCAAGAGGACGAAGACAAGAAAGACAAGGAAGAGGACAGCGAGGATGGCACCGAGATGCCGCCCATCGAACAGCAGGAGAACGCCCGCGTATTCCCGGGCCGGCGTTCACGCAAGCATCGCCTGATCCTGGTGCCGGTGGCAGTGGTCGCCGTGCTGTCGGCGGCTGCCGCGTATTCGATGACGCGCAGCTACGCGCCGCTCAACAATGCCGAATCATTCTCGGCGGGCGAGGTGGAAATCAATCCGGCCACCATGGAGCCGCTTAAATTGCCGGGCAGCGGGGCCATCAAGATGGGCTCGCTCAGCAGCATGGGCAATCCCGACGACATGGCGGCGGCACGCAAGGGGAAGGGCAGTGCCGGCCCGGCAACATCGCATCCGGCCGCATTGGCCACGGCTGCGCCGGTGCAGTTGTCGCCGGCGCAGTTGCAGGAGGCGTTTCGCCGGCGGCTGACCGAGGTCGACCTGATCAAGCGTTTCAACCTGGAACTGGATGAGCAGTCCTGGACCATGCAGGCCGCGCTGGACGAAGAGGACGCCGAACGCTTCCAGCGCATGCTCAAGGCCTTCATGAAGCGTTATGACATCCACTTTCCGGTCAACGTCAAGATCGGCAGCGCCGAGGCTATGCTGCCGTTCCGCATCCAGCAAGTCATTTCAGGCAACAACGCCAGCATCGTCACCGACGACGGCCGGCGCATGTATGTCGGCGACGAATATCGCGGCACCAAGCTGGCGGCCATCGACGGCAACCAGCTGAGCTTTACCGGCAAGCGTTCCATCGATATCAAATGGTAGCCGCAGAGGCGTTTTCCGCGGCCCTGGCGCAGCGTCTGGACGGCGCGCAGGAGCGTCTGCAGGCGTGGCGCCAGGCGATCCCGGCCAAACCGGGCTTTTCCAGTCATGGAAAAGTCTCGCAAGTGCTGGGCACGCTGATTGAAGCCCATATGCCGCCGGTACAGATCGGCGAGCTGTGCCATCTGATCAATCCCGATGTCGCCGCCAAACCCATGCTGGCCGAAGTGGTCGGCTTTACCGATCGCGCCGCCATCCTGTCGGCGCTCAGTCCGTTGGAAGGCGTGTCCACGCGCACCGTGATCGAGCCCTTGCGGCGCGCCCATTCGATTGACGTCGGCGACCACTTGTTCGGTTGCGTGCTGGACGGTTTTGGCCGCTGGATGTTTCGCGCTCCGGCCGCGGTGGACAACGTCGCCACCTGGCGCGCCACCGTGCCGGTCATGCGCGACGCACCCAAGGCCACCGACCGGCCGCGCATCGCCACGCCATTGGCCACCGGCGTACGCGCCATCGACGGCTTGCTGACCATGGGCATCGGCCAGCGCATCGGCGTGTTCGCCGGCCCGGGCTGCGGCAAGACCACCCTGATGGCCGCCATCGCACGCGGTTGCGAGGCCGAAGCCATCGTGTTCGGCCTGATCGGCGAACGCGGTCGCGAACTCAATGAGTTCCTCGAACATGAACTGGACGCCGAGCTGATCCGCAAGACCATCGTGGTGTGCGCCACGTCGGATCGGACTTCCATGGAGCGTTCGCGCGCGGCGTTTACCGCCACGGCGATTGCCGAAGCGTTTCGCGACCGCGGCAAGAAGGTCTTGCTGCTGGTCGACTCCCTGACCCGCTTTGCGCGCGCCCAGCGCGAGATCGGATTGGCCGCGGGGGAACCGCCGGCGCGCGGCGGTTTTACGCCATCCGTCTACACCATGCTGCCGCGCCTGATCGAACGCGCCGGCGGCACGCCGCAAGGCTCGATCACCGCCATGTATACCGTGCTGGTGGACGGCGAATCGGCCTCCGACCCCATCGGCGACGAAGCCAAATCGCTGCTCGACGGTCATATCCTGTTGACGCGCAAGCTGGCCGAGCAGGGCCACTATCCGGCCATCGACGTGCTGGCCAGCATCAGCCGCGTCATGAGCAACGTGACTTCGCGCGAGCATCGCAAGGCGGCTTCCCATTTCCGCGAGTTGATGGCGCGCTATCAGGAAATGGAATTGCTGATCCGGCTCGGCGAATACAAGTCCGGCACCGACCCGGTGGCCGACCGCGCCATGCAGTTGCGTCCGGACCAGTTGAGTTTCCTGCGCCAGGACACCAGCTCCAGTGCGGCGTATGACAAGACGCTGGCCAAGATCATGGAAATGCAAGGATGAACGCGCCCGGGGCAACGGCAGGATTCGGCGCTCCGCGCGGCCGCCGCGAAGTGGCCGATGTGGCCGAACCCAAGGTCAAGGACAAGCGGCTCGACCAGTTGCTGCATGTGCGCAAGCAACGCCTGGGGCGCCTCGAGCGCGAGCGCAACGAGGCGCGCGAAGCCTGGCGACGGCAACGGCAGGTGCTGCACGACAGCAAGCTGCGCTGGCGCCAGGCCAAGAACGACACGGCGCAGCAATGGCAGCAGTCGCGGGCGCAGTTCCTGGCCATGACCATCACCAGCGGACAATTCCGCAAGGCCAAGTCGGTGTACGAACGCATGAAAAAAGAGACGGCACAGTACTACCTCGAATGCCAGAACAAGCTGCGCGTTTGCCGTGAGGCCGGCGTGCGTTTCTTCCAGGCCCGCTTGCAAGTGCTGGAGGTCAGCCGCCAGCAAGAGAAACTGACCATCCTGCGCGACGAGATGCTGGCGCAGGCGCTGGCGGCCACGGCGGAGAACTGAGATGGCGCTCGATTCCTTGACGTCGATCTGGACGGAAGCACCGTCCGAGCCGCCGGCGCCACGTCCCAAGCCGCGCCCGGCGGCGCCGATGGCCGGCGTCGCGGTGCGCACCCCGACGCCGCCGACGCCGGCGCCAACCCCGCTACGCCAGCAAGCGCGTACTCAGAACAACGACGAGCGCGATACCCGCAAGAGCAACCAGCGCAATGAAACGGCCGGCGCCGGCACTTTGTCGGCGAGCAGCGTCTGGTTGCCGCCGGGCTTGTTTGACGCCTCCGGTGGCGACGGTCATTCCGGCGGCGGCCACGAAGCCTGTGAACAGGCCGGTGCTGCCGACGACAGCGGCGATTGCGATGCCGAGGCCTTGCTGGGTTTGTTGCCCAGCGACGGCCAGAGCGGCATTTTCGAGATCCTGTTGCCCAATGGGGAACGCATGGGCGTCATGGTCGACGTGCGCGAATCGAGCGCGTCGTTCCTGTTGTCTCCCTCCGGCGATCGCTTGCGCGACCTGCTGCGCAAGAAGCGAATGGAACTGGAAGAGGGGCTGGCACGACGTATGGACAAATACGTCAGGCTCGCCGTGCTGTAACTGCTGTCATTGCTTCAACAAAGCGCCTTCCCACCCCGTCCAGGGCAGTTCCGCGACAAGGGTGGCGATAGGGAGTCCCATTGGCATGTGACGTGATCATCCACTACCAGAGCACCTATGTCCGATACCACTTTTTCCGATCCGTCTGCGACGGTGACCGATGTCGCCGGCTTTGCCATGCAGGAGCCGCTCCGTCGCAGCGTATTGTTGCGTGGCGCGCCGCGCGTTGGCAGGGCGCATGCCGCACTGACCCGGCGGGTCGGCAACGGCCTCGTGCAGTCGCTGCCGATGCCGGGTGCAAGTTTGACCTTGCAGCTGGCTGGCACCAGCAGCGCGTGGTCGGCGCCGCTGGTGCTGGCCGGCGCCGGCGGCGTCATCGAGATTTCTCAGGGCGCGCGGCTGTTGCAGGCATTGACCGGGATCGACCTGAACGCTGCGCCGGATGATGCCGGCGCCACCTATCCCGAGTGGCTGGCGGCGGCCGTGCTGGGCCGCCTGGCCGGCACGCCGCTGGCGATGTTCAATCGCCTGCTGCCCGGCACGCCCGGCATGCCGACCGCCAGCAAGCTGCAATTGAGCCTGCGGCAACAGCAACATGCGCTGGCGTTCGAGGCGCGTGCCGACGCCGCTGTCTGGGGGCAATTGCTGCAGGTCGGACAGTGGACGCCATTACGCACCGCAACCACGCAATACGCCGCGCTGGCGCTCTGCGAGCCGGTCGTGCTGGGCCGCCATCGCTTGCCGGCGGCGCGGGCAAGACAACTGGACGTCGGCGACATCGTGTTGCCGGACACCCTCTATTTCGCCGTTGACGGCAGCGGCGCACTCAGTCTGGCAGGCAGGTTCTGGCAGGCGCGCTTTCACCGTCCCGGCAGTGTGCAACTCATCGCTTTGGAGAACAGATTGGAAACGGAACTGGCCATGCAGCACCCACAATTCGCTTCGCCCGATCAGGATGAAAACGCTGCGTCCACGCAGCATCAGCAGCACCAGCAGCACGAGCATGACGGCATGCCCGCGCAAGCAGCGGCCATGGAGGACGACGCGCTCGACGATGTGCCGTTGCAATTGTCTTTCGAGCTGGGACGCGTCAGTCTGTCGCTGGCCGAGATCCGTGCGCTTGGACCGCACAGCATCCTGGGGCTGCATGACGGCAAGCCCGACAGCATTGCCATCGTCTGCGGCGGTCGCACGGTCGGGCGCGGCGAAGCGGTAGACGTCGACGGTGCGCTGGGCGTGCGCATCACCCAATGGGGCGGTCCATGCTGAGCAACCAATATGACATCGTCTCGTTTTCGGTGCTGCTGGCGATGCTGGCGCTGGTGCCGTTGATGGTGGTCACGACGACGTCATTCCTCAAGATTTCCCTGGTGCTGCTGGTGTTGCGCAACGCGGTCGGCGTCCAGCAGGTGCCGCCGACGCTGGCGATCTATGGCATTTCGCTGGCGCTGAGCGTGTTCATCATGGCGCCGACGGTACAGGAGATCGGCAAGCACGCGCTCACCTTCGAGACCAACACCGCCAGTTCGCGCACCACGCCGTTGCTGGTCAAGGCGCAGGAATCGTTCGAGCCGCTGCGCAAGTTCATGCTCAAGGTCAGCAAGCCCGAGCAGCGCGAGCTGTTCCTGGCGTCGGCCAAGAAGCTGTGGCCCAAGGAGGCCGCCAGGGACGCCCAGCAGAGCGACGCCCTGATCCTGATCCCGGCCTTTGTGGTGTCGGAGTTGCAGACCGGCTATGAGATCGGCTTCCTGATCTACATTCCGTTCGTGGTGATCGACTTGCTGATTTCCAATCTGCTGATGGCCCTGGGCATGCAACAGGTCAGCCCGCAGACCATCACGATTCCGCTCAAATTGCTGCTGTTCACGCTGGTCTCCGGCTGGGCCAAGCTGCTCAACGCGCTGGCGCTGTCGTATGCCTAGGGTTTGTTAACAGGCAGCGCATTCACTTCACGGAAAAGGTAAATCATGGCGGATACCCTCAATTTCTTCCAGCAGGGACTATGGATGGCAGTGATGTTGGCGGCGCCTCCCTTGCTGATCGCCACCATGTGCGGCCTGGTGGTGTCGCTGATCCAGGCGGTCACGCAGATCCAGGACCAGACCTTGCCGTACGTGGTCAAACTGGTGGCGGTGGCGGTCACGCTGGCCGGCATGGGTCGCTGGATCGGTGTTGAACTGATACACCTGACCGACCTGGCGCTGGCCATGGTGCCGGATGCCGGTCGCTGACGGTCGCCGGGGAGCACGTTGATGCATGCTTCATTGCTGATGGACATGCAGGCGTTGCTGGTCACCATGGCCATCGTGACGCCGCGTGTACTGGTTTGCCTGGCGATCCTGCCGGGCTTCGGCCTGAACGTGCTGACCGGCATGGCCAAGAACTCGGCCGCCATGGCGATTGCCTTGCCGGCCGCCTTGCCAACCTATTATTTCGTGCAGACGAATTCGCCGGACTTTTTGTTTTCCGGCATGCTGGCCTTCAAGGAAGCGATGATCGGCCTGATGTTCGGGGTGCTCATGTCGATTCCGCTGTGGGTGGTGCAGTCGATCGGCTCGATCTTCGACACCCAGCGCTCGCCGATCCAGATCCAGGCCAACAACGCCAGCGTCGACCGCGACGCCAGCGCCATCGGCGCCATGCTGATCCAGGCGGTGGTGGTGGTGATGGTGCAGGCGGGCTTGTTCTCGGCGCTGGCGCGCATCCTCATCGAAAGCTACGGCGTGTGGCCGGCGTTTGAATTGATGCCGCCATTCGAGCCCGGCCATTTCGACATCCTGCTCAAGCGCTTTGGCGAGTTGCTCTGGTATATCGTGGTGTACGGCGCACCGGTGATCATTCCGCTGATCCTCATCGAGTTCGGCTTCGCCATCATCGGCGTGTTTGCCTCCAACCTGCAGGTGTCGTTTGCGTCGGCGCCGATCAAGAGCCTGACCGGGCTGTTGATCCTGCTGGCCTACTGGGCGACGTTTTCACATTATGTGGCGGGCGACTTTGCGCACCTGCTCGACTTGGCGGCCAGCCTGATCGAGGTGCACAAGTGAGCGACGACAAGAACGAAGAACCCACCGACAAAAAGATCGACGACGCCAGGGACAAGGGCCAGATCGCCGTCAGCCGCGACCTGGCCAAGCTGGCCACGCTGGTGGCCATGGCGGAAATCGCCTTGACCACGGAATCGTTGTGGCGCGGGGTCATCGTCAACCTGATCGAAACCAGCATCCTCGACGTCAACCGCGATTTCGCGCCCGCCATGATGCAGATGCTGACCTCGGTCGGCATCTTTCTGCTGATCGTGTTCTTTACCTGCTTCCTGGTGTGCGTGCTGGTATCGGTGGCGGCCCACTGGGGCCAGTTCGGCGTGCTGGTGGCGACCGAGGCGTTGGAGCCGAAGCTCGACAAGCTCAATCCGGCCAATGGCATCAAACAGCTTTTTTCCAAGAAGAAGCTGATCGAACTGTTGATCACGGTGGGCAAGGCGATACTGATCGGCGGCATCGTATTCATGCTGGTGCGCAGTCATTTGCCGAGCATCGTTTCGCTCTCGAGCGGTGAACCCAAAGACATCTACCAGGGTTTCATTGAATTGCTGAAAGGCATATTCCACGTGATCGTGGTGGTGTGCCTGTGCCTTGGCGTGATCGACTTCGCGGTGCAGAAGTACTTCCACAAAAAAGAACTGATGATGGACCAGGAAGAAATCAAGCGCGAACACAAGGAGTCCGAAGGCGACCCCATGATCAAGGGGCAGCGCAAGCGGCTGGCGCGGCAATGGGCCAACGAGAGTCCGGTTGCCAAGACCGAGGACGCCAATGCCGTGGTGGTCAATCCGACCCACTTCGCGGTGGCGATGTTCTACGACGCCGCCGAACAGATGGTGCCGCTGGTGCTGGCCAAGGGCAAGGACGACGTGGCCCAGGCGATGATCCGGCGCGCCCGTGAATGCGGCATTCCGGTGATCCGCCATGTCTGGCTGGCGCGCACCTTGTATGCCACCTGCCGTCCCGATACGGTGGTGCCGCGCTCCAGTTACGAAGCGGTGGCGCAGGTGTACGCGGTGGTGCAGGAACTGGTGAGCACGCAGCAGCTCGACAAGGAAGTGGAGTTGGAGAGCTTCGGCGAGCCGCCGCAAAGCGAGCAGCCGCGCGCGTAAAAAAGGAGACAAGGCCAGTGAAGTCCCCCGAATTGCAAGCCCGCAGCGACCAGGACGGCACGCTCGACAACGCCGCCCGTGGGCGTGCGCGCCAGGCCACGCAAGAGGCCGAGCGACGCGTCCACGTTGCGCGCGTGCAGGCGCAACAGGCAAGCGACCCCGCCGCCGGCGCCGAGCCCGAAGTGGAAGGCGTGGCGCCGATGGACGCGGTGATCGGCGTCGAGGTCCTGGGCATGCCGGGCGGGGCACCGGCTGACGGCGGCGCCGGCAGTATCGGCAGCAGCGCCGGCGGAAGCAGTAGCGGCGCTACGGTGCACGCCAGCAGCCATGGCGGCATGGACGGTGCCGGCGGCGCATTTGGCGGCCTCGACCTGCTGCTCGACGGCGCCGACGAGCGTGCCGATGAAACCATCATCGGCAGCGGGGATCGCGCCCATCACCTGGCGCTGAAGTCGTCCCTGGTGATTTATCCGCCGCTGCCGTTGCGGCCGGCGCGCACGTCGTTGCCGCCGTTGCGTCCGACGTCGCGCGCGCAATGCCAGCGTCGTTGCGGCAAGGCCGGTTTTTGCGATCCGTCGTCCGAACTCGGTTGCGGCGGTGAATATTGCGGCAATCGCTACGAACCGTTGTGATCCTTGCCTATCAGGTGGAACCCGGCGCCTTGCGGCAACCACCTAACAGGACATGCAGGAAACGCGACTGGTGCAACCGGTCCGTGACTTGCTGCACTTTCAGCGGCATTTTGCAACAGCCTCTTAACGTATTTCGTGGAGCCGGAAAACATGGATGCAACATCACAGGTAGCAGCGGTCTCTGGAATCTCTTCGCGCGGCGCCGAACAAAAGACGCAATTCTCACTTGAAATACACGCAGTCGACGGTGGCGACACTACTCAGTTTCGCGCTGCGCTGGAACGCCAGATGCAGCAAAAAATCCCGGCCATCAAACCGGACAGCCATTCGCTCGGCAGCGCCATCGCCGGTCGCGCCACCAACCTGGCGTCACAGGTCAAGCAAGACCAGCAGTACGTCTCCAAACTGCTGGAGCAGGCCACCCGCACCGGCGACTCGCTGCAACTGATGAAGGCCATGATGGCGCTCAACGACTATCAGTTGCGCGTGCAGACCATTTCCAAGACGGTATCGAAAGCGGCGTCGTCCGTCGATTCGCTGACCAAGCTGCAGTAAGTTTCCGGGGAATCCGTCGCGGTCATTGCGGCGGATTCCATGCCCTTATCGTCATCCAGTCCGGCCCCTGGGTCGGTATCCGCGTCCGTGAAAAAATGAAAAAACTGTTCAATTGGGGAGCATTCCTCGTGGCGTCGCTATTGCTGGCGGCCTGCACCAAGATGGTTGTGTTGCAGGCCGGCCTGACCGACGTCGACGCCAATGAAATCGTGCTGGTGCTCAACCGCAAGGGCATCGAGGTCGACAAACAGAAAACCAAGGAAGGCGTCGTGCTGTCGGTGCGCGAGCCGGACCTGTCGCGCGCCACCGAGGCGCTCAACATCGCCGGCCTGCCGCGTCGCAACCTGTCCAACCTGGGCGAGGTGTTCAAGAAGCAGGGCATGATCTCGACACCGATGGAAGAGCGTATCCGCTATATCCACGGCTTGTCGGAAGAACTGGAATCGACCCTGCAACAGTTCGACAACGTGGTGGCCGCGCGCGTGCACGTGGTGCTGCCGGAGCGCATCGCACCGGGCGAGCCGATCCAGCCGTCGTCGGCGGCGGTGTTCATCAAATACCATCCGCCGCTCGACGAAGACACCGTCACGCCGCGTGTGCGCCGGTTGGTGGCGTCGGCGATTCCCGGCCTGTCGGGCGACGACGGCCGCAACAAGGTGTCGGTGGTGATGATGCCGGGAGAGGCACCGCCACCGGGCATCGAATGGACCACGGTGGGACCGTTCACGGTCGCGGCCACATCGGCCAGCGGCCTGATGTTTACCCTGATCGTGATGACATTGCTGGCGTTGTCGGGCGCAGGCTACGTGGGATTCCGCCAGGCCCTGCGGAATCCACGGGTGGCGCGCATGGTGCTGCAACTGGCCATGCGTCGGGCCGCCAAACGCAGTGCCGCCGCCGGCCAGGCAGCGGCCGCGCCGGATGCCTCGGCGGCGCCGCTGCGTGAAGCGAAATCGTAACGAGCATGGCGACCTCATCGTCTGCGGCGCCGTTGGCGCCGACTTTCCTCGACTGGTGGTTTGCACCCTGGAACTATCTTGACGCTCACGCGTTGGCGCTGGCGGACGGCATGCTGGCACAGCGCGACGGCTATCGTTCGTGGTGCGCCAAGGCGGGCGTGGCGGCCGATTTTCCATCCCGGTTCGACGCCGCCTGGCATATCGCCGCGTTGCAGCGACCGCAGGAATTACGTCGTTGCGCCGCCTTGTTCGGCGGCCTGTTTGCCGCCCGCACGCATGGCAAGGTCAGCCAGGCCATCCTGGCGCAGCTGCCGCGCGCGCAGCAACGCTGGTGCATGAGCGTGGCCATGGCGCAGCCGCTGGCGCCGGCCGGCGTGGTGCTGGGGCCGGATGCGGGCGCGGAAGAACAAGGACTGGCAGAACTGGCGTTGCGCCTGGAGCGACGCTTTCCCGGCATGTGGTCGCGTCTGGCGCTGCTGTTGCCGACGCATCAGGCGCAGGCGCTGGGGCAGTCGGTGCGGCAGGCTCTGGCCGCCGGCGCGGTCGAGTCGGACGCCGCCAATCTGCGCGTCCAGCGTTGCTGGAAGATTTGCCTCGAACGGGTGCGAGCGGGGGCAGGGTAAGCAGGACCACAGAAGCAGGACCACAGCAGCCATTGAGGATGAAGATGAACGATTTTTGCATCGAGACGATTGCGGTACCGGACAAATTGCGGCCGGCTCATGGCGTGCTGCGTGTTGCGTCATTGCGGGTGGCGACCGAGGCCACCCTTGCTGCAGCCCTGACGATGCAGGAGGCGAGCGCGCAAGCCCAGGCGGTACAGGCCGCGGCGCAACGGCAGGCGCAGGACGCCGTGCGACAGGAGCAGGAAGAAGTGGCGCGGCGCGCCACCGGCCTGTTGCAGGCCTTGCAGCAGGCGCAACACCTCTTGATCGAGCAGGTCGATGCGCTGGTGGTGGCGCTGGCGCAGGAAACCTTCGACCGGCTGGTGCTGGAGCTGACGCCGCGCGAAAGGATCGAGGCGGCGTTCCGACGGGTAGTGCAGGAAGCGCCCGCCAAGTTGACGACGCCGGCCCTGTCCGTGCATCCCGACGACCTGGCGCTGGTGCCGCAGAGCGCCTGGGAGTTAAAGCCTGATCCCAGGCTCGCGCCCGGCACTTGCCGGCTGGAAGCCGCCAGCGGCGAATGGCGCGCGGAATTCAATCTTGCCGTCGACGCACTGCGCGCCGCATTGGGCGACGCCGGCCAGGTCATCGTGGCCCGGGCTGCACCGGCGGGACAGCCCGGGGAAGAATCAGGACTGTCATAAATGTTGAGCCTTCCGTCGCCGAACTGTCGGCGTTGTCGCGTCACTTATCGATGACAGCAACATCCCCCCGGTCTTTCACCGTACAGCAAGGAGAACCACCATGAGCAATCAGAATCCGGTATTGCAGAACTTGCGCCACCTGAACCAGAAGTTCGACGACATCGGCAACCAGCTCAATGACTTCAACCGTCGCCAGGCCGATGGCGAGATGCCGGACCCGGCACAGTTTGTCGATCTGCTGCAAAAGCAATCGGTCACTCGCACCGCCATGACGGCGCAATTCAACCTGCTGCAAAAACCCCTCAAGACCGTCCTGAACGAATCCAAGTAAGGCCATGGCGAACAACTCCCTGGAGCAGTGGCTGCAAGAGCTGCCGCTCGACGAAGTAGTTGAGATCGACGGCGAATCGGTATTCCTGAACGTGCATCCGCATGGCGCCGAACTGGGCGTCTATCTGGCCAATTCCTGCACCGACCAGACGATGAGCGACGCCTTGCGCACCGGCTTTCAGAGTGCGCTCAGTTTTGACGCCGGGCTGGGTGTCTCCGGCGAGGGAAATCATCTCACGCTGTCGCGCTGGCTGCCGCATGTCGAATCCTGGAGCGACGTGTCCGAGGCGCTTGAAGAGCTGCTGAACCAGACGGCCATGTGGCGCGCCGCCATGGCCTACAGCGGTCCGGCCCGGGATGACAACCGCAATCGTAATGAAGCGCGCGTGCGCCAACTCTTTTCCGAGGAATAAGATGAAACTCCCTGAGCTTCTCAAGTCGTGGTGCATGGGATGCCTGCTGGTGGTGCTGCTGCTGTGGGGCACCACCTTGCATGCAGCGGTGCCGGCGGCATGGAAGGACACCGGCTTTTCCATCAACGCCAACGGCATGACCTTGCGCAGCGTGGCCGAAGAATTCAGCCGCACCTACGGCGTGCGATTGCAAATGAGCGCCGAGAGCGACCGCATCGTCAAGGGCCGGCTCAAGGCCGACAACGGTATCGAATTTCTCAACCGTCTGGCCGGCACCTACAAGTTCCGCTGGTTCGTCTATAACGAAACGCTCTATGTGGTGCCGGCCAATGACAATACCTCGGCGCGCATGGACATCGGCGAGGATGCCGTGCAGGACGCCAAATCGGCGCTGATCGGCCTGGGCCTGTTCGATGATCGCTTCGGTTGGGGCGAGTTGCCCGACGAAGGCGTGGTCATCGTCAGCGGCCCGCGCAGCTATGTCGAACTGGCGCGCGGGATCCTGCTGCCGGAGGAGAAGAAGGAGCTGCGCAAGGGCAAGCAGATCATGCTGTTCCGCCTGAAATACGCGACCGCCATGGATCGCGTGATCAACTCGCGCGGCAAGAGCGAGACCATCCCCGGCATCAAGACCATCCTCAGCAATCTGTTGTTCGGGCCGCATTCGTCGGAAAAGGTGACGGCGCCGGGAGCGAATTATGACGCCGACAGCAGAAAGCGTTCGCGTCTGCCGAGGAACGAACGCTCCAGTGATCGCCAGAACGCCGACGAGCGCTTCCTGCCGCTGTTTGCCGCGCCTGGCGCCAACGGCAAGAATGCATTGACTCAGGGCGGCGGCGGTGGCGGCGACGGCGGCGGCGACAGTCGGCGCTCCGGCAGTGGTGGTGACGACGACGGCCGTCCGCGTATCGAGGCGGATCCGACGCTCAACGCCATCATGATCTATGACAACATCAACAAGAAACCGATGTATGCGTCGCTGATCGAGCAGTTGGACATCCAGCCGCAACAAATTGAAATCGAGGCGCTGATCGTCGACATCGATCGCAGCAAACTTTCCGACATGGGCGTGGAGTGGGGCGTGCGTGCCGGAGCGGTGAACAGCACCATCAACAGCACCATGACCACGTCCAGCGGCACCACCTTGCCGCTGCCGGGAGCGACCCTGCTGATCAGCAACGCCGCGCGTTTCTATGCCCGCCTCAAGGCCATGGAATCCAACGGCGAAGCGCATGTGCTGGCCACGCCAACGGTGCTGACCCTGGACAACGTGGCGGCCGTGCTCGACCTCAGTCGCAGCGCGTATGTCTCGCTGATCGGCGAACGCGTGGCTGACATGTCCGACATCACCGCCGGCACCATGCTGCGTGTGATTCCGCGCATCATCCACGAAAACGGCCAGACGCGCGTACGGCTGGAGGTGGACATCGAGGATGGCTCGCTCGACAGTTCGGATGGCAGCAATTCATCGTCCGGTTCGAACACCAACACCGGCACCATCGCCGCCAGCGTTACCCGTTCGACCATCAGCACCCAGGCGATCATCGACATGCAGCAGACCCTGATGATCGGTGGCTATCGCGCCGAGTCGTTGACCAAGAACAAGCAGAAGGTGCCGGTGCTGGGCGATATCCCCTTGGTGGGAGGCCTGTTCCGCAGCGAATCGCAATCGACCAGCACCCGCGAACGCCTGTTCCTGATCACGCCGCGCATTACCGGCACCGACGGTGTCGCCGCCAACGCCATGTCAAAGACGACCGACCGCGCGCAAACCACGGCGCGTGAACAGCGTGCTGCTGCGGCCGCCGCCAAGCGTGCCCAGGCAAGCGAAGCGCCGCCGCCGATGTCGGCCACCCCGGGAGCGCCTGTTGGTCCTGTGCTTCCTGTTGTGCCGGCGGCACCCGCTCCGGCAACATCAGGCGGCGCCCCGGGCGCGCTCCCGCCGGGTACGCCGACAACACCGACAACGCCGACAACCAAGGTCGATGTCGCGGCGACCCCGACTACGGCAGGCAAGCCGCCGGCGCTGGCCGCCGCGCTGGAGGACAGCGCAGCCATGTCGATGCCGATGGGCGGCGGCGTGCACGTGCCGGTCCGTGTCAAGACCAAATGCACCAGGCCGAGCGGCATCGGCATGTTGTGAGCAGGACTGGATTTACGCCAGCAGGAAAGTAGTGCAATGGCTGCAGGGGGAGTGGAACTCAGGCGTTGCGGAGGTCCACTCACAAGCACCAGCCGGCAGGCCTTTGCGACGCATCACTTGCGTAACGGACGGCGTGTTGGCGACAGGATGTGGGTTTCATCACGATAAGCAGGCAGCGTCTCTCAAGGAAGTTCGGCAGCGACGCAAGCAGGCACGACAGTTTTCGGTATTGCCTTTGTTTACTGTTCACTCAAATCAGCGATTGTAAAGATTTGTGGTCATATTTTTTGAGAATTTTTATCTGGGACTTCGCTAACATCAGAAAAAATTCAATCGCATTCCAACGAGGAAACGCGAGAATTTTTTGACCGCCGTCACATCAGGAAAAGTGACATTGCCCGATAGGCAAGTTTGAGAAAACGGCAACCATGCAGATGTGACAACTGGAACGCATGCATTGATTCCAATCGATGTCGAGGATGTGCGTTCAGCAAGATCGTTCAAGGCTTTGCATTTATTTTCGTCAGCGCACTTCCGGAAGGATCGGATGCAGGCGCGGCGTCGGCGTCGCATATGTCATGGCGACGGGGGCGCTGCTGTTCCGGACGGGAGGCGCTTTTGATTTTTTACTATGCGGCAGAGAAGGGTAGGTTATGGTTTCGACATGCAAATCCGGCAGGCGCCGGGACAAGAGCGTCGGCTTGCTGGCGACTTCGATTTTTTTACTTTGCAGCGGCATGCAGGCCGCACCGGCCTACGCTGCGAAGGCCGATGCGCCGACCACCATGCGCTATGGCGGCAGCGCCGGATTCGGGAGCAGCGTGAACTTCGACCTGCTGGCGGTCGATACCGGCCTGGACGACTGCGACGACTTGCCGGCAGCCGCCGAACGGGTCCGCGACGACAGCGACACCATCCTGCTGGCCAAGCTCGATACCGAGAAGAAGAGTCGCAGCAAATCGAAATCATCGTCTGCCGGCAGCACCGCCAAGGAGACGCCGGCGCCCGCTGCCGCGCCTGTCGCAGTCGATCTCACGCCGACCGAACAGATGTGGGAAATCATCGTCTCCGACAAGACCCTCAACGCCGCCATGGCGCGTTGGGCGGCCCAGGCCGGATGGCAGCTGCTGTGGGAACTGCCGGTGGACTACTCGGTGGACGCCAGGACTACCGTGCGCGGCAGTTTTGAAGAGGCCGTCAACACCGTGGCAAAGAGCATGGAGTCTGCAGAGATTCCAATGAAAGCCGTGTTCTATCAAGGCAACAAGGTGTTGCGCATCATGTCGAAGGGGAGCGAATAATGTCTTTCAAAATCACCGCGCTGTTGCCGTTGATTCCCGTGGTCCTGGTGGTAGGCGGTTGCAGCGGACTGGCCAACAAGCTCGATACCGACATCAGCCAGAGCGGCGACAAGGTCCAGGATATGGTCAAGGAAGTCGGGCGCACGGCGCCCGGCGCGGTACTGCCGTCGACGCCGCTGGTGACGCATGAAAGCGGCATCTGGCTCGGCAAGAACGTGGTCAAGCTGGGACAGCCGGCGTTGCCGCCGATCTTTTATGAACCGACCACCTTTGACCGCACCATCAACTCGCTGACCGAACTGGCCGAACGCATCACCCTGCGTTCGGGCATCCCCAGCAAGGTGACTCCGGATGCCCTGAGCGTGGCCAGCGGTGCTTTCCGTACTCGCGTGGGATTGTCTGGCGGCGCAGGCGGCGGCCCGATGTTGCCGTTGCCGGCCGGATTGCCCGGCGACACGGCGCCGCCGGCAGCCATGCCGGCCGCCGTGCCAGCATTACGCAGCGCCGGTGGCGGCGCGCAATCGCCGGCGTTTACCGATGTACCCAACGGCGTGCGTATTTCATACAGTAATGGTCCGCTCAAGGGCTTGCTGGATACCTCGGCGGCACGCTTTGGCGTGTCCTGGAAATACGTCGACGGCAGCATCCAGTTCTTCCATACCGAGTCGCGCAACTTCCAGATCAACGCCATCCCGGGCGACTCGACATTTACGGCCACCGTCACCAGCGGCGCCACCTCGACGGGCGGCGTGTCCAGCGGCGGCAGCGGCAGCGGCGGCGGTAGTGGAGGCGGCGGCAGCACCAGCGGCAGCGCGGTGTCGGCCAACAATTCGCAGAATACCGGCGTGGCGTCCAAGCTGTCGGTCTATACCAGCATCGAGAGCGCCATCAAGGTCATGTTGTCGCCCTACGGCAAGGTACTGGCGTCACCCGCCACCGGCGCCATCACGGTGGTGGATACGCCCGACTCGCTGGACCGCATCGCCCTTTACATAGAGGGTGAAAACAAGGCCTTGTCGCGCCAGATCGCCATCAACGTGACGGTGCTGTCGGTCACCATCAGCGAGTCGGATGAATACGGCATCAACTGGACGGCGGTGTATCAAAGCCTCAACCGCAAGTTCGGCATTTCCAACAGCTTTACGCCGTCGACCGGCGCCGTCGGATTCACCGCCGGTATCCTGGGCAGCTCCAAGTTCTCCGGCACCACGGCGCTGATCAATGCCTTGTCGGAACAGGGCAAGGTGCGTCGCCAGACCACTGCGTCGGTGGTCACGCTGAACAACCAGCCGGTGCCGGTGCAAGTGGCGCGCCAGACTTCCTACCTGCAATCGTCGCAGACCTCGATCGTGGCGCAGGTCGGCACCACCACCACGCTGATTCCGGGCGTGGTGACAGCGGGCTTCAACATGAGCATCCTGCCGCACGTGCTGACCAACGGCACCGTGATGCTGCAGTTCTCGACCGATATCTCGACCTTGCGCAGCATTCGCCAGATCGAAAGCAACGGTACCCGCATCGAGTCGCCCGAACTCGATACCCGCAACTTCCTGCAGCGCGTGTCGATGAAGTCGAACGAGACCCTGATCATCAGCGGTTTTGAGCAAAAGGACGACAACATCGATTACCGCGGTGTCGGCACGCCCAAGAACATGTTGCTGGGCGGCGGCCTGAATGCGGCCAGCAACAAGGAAGTGATCGTGGTGCTGATCACGCCGGTTGCGATGGCGGCATCCTGATACAGGGGGGAAGCCATGGCCATTTACGTCACGCAGATAGAGAAGCACAAGTTCGTTTGCGGCCTGTTCTGGCAGTCGCTGTCGCGCCCGCGCGAGCTGGTCAAGGAAGCGGCGGATCTGGGGCGCAAGATCGAATCCGATCTGATGATCATTCGTATGGATCATTCGACGGCGCAGGCAGGCTTTGGCCAGAGCGCGGAAGGGATCCGGCGCGGGATGTTCTCGCTGGCGGCGATTGTTTCCAAGACGCTGGCGCTGGAAGGCGCATTCTACGACGGCGAGCAGCAACCGGTGCACAACTGGCTCGGCGCGTTTGCGCTGCCCGACGGCAAGTGGGCGTACTTTGCGGTGCGCGACGCCAACTTCCTGCCCAACGGCGATTTCGCCGGCAGCAAGGAAGAGGTGCTGGAACGCTTGCATAGCGACTATGCGCTGGGAGGCTGGAACGTCATCATCGGCGAGGCCGAGCTGGCCGACATGGGGTTCCACAACTTCAATGCACGCGACATCGAGAGTTTCATTCCGCGCAAGCGGGATGGGGCTATCCGGGTGCATAGCTGGTGGGGACTGCGGCAGATCGACGGCACGCCGTCCTGGGTGAAGCCGGCGCTGGCGGTGGCGGCGATGGCGGTGGTCACGGTCGGCTCGGTGCTGGGCTGGCGCTACTACCAGGAAAAAAAGGAAGCGGAGGAGCGCGAGCGCGCCATCGCCCTGGCGCGCGCGGCCATGCTGCGCGAAGCGTCGTCGGCGGCGCGGCCATGGTCGGCAAGGCCGTCGCCGCTGGAGGTGGTGCGCGCGTGCCAGCGTCAGTTCACGCATATCACGGCGGGCGGCTGGCAGCTCGAGTCGTATACCTGCACGCCGGAGCAGCAATCGTATGCCTGGTCGCGCAGCAATTCGACCGTGGCGCTGTTGCGCGAGCAGGTGCCGGGCGCCGCGATTGAAGCCAGCGGCGACAAGGCTTCGTATACCAAGGTGTTGGCGACGCTGAAGGGACAGAACGACAACCTGCTGGAACAGGAGCGTTTGCTCGATCCGATGGTGTCGCGCCTGCAGCTGATGGGGATGAGCATCAAGATCACGCCGCAGGACCTGCGCAAGGCGCCGGCGGCAAATGCGGCGAACGCAGGCTGGCAGCCGAGCTGGAAGTCTTTTTCATTCGCGTTGAATGCCCGCGGCGTCGAGCCGCTGGAAATTGCAACGATTCTCAACCGCCCCGGTGTGCGGGTAGACAAAGTGACTTACCGCGGGTCCGAATGGTTCATGGAGGGTACGATCTATGCAAAGTAACTTGACAACAAACAAGCTGGTAATTCCTGTGGCCCTGCTGGCGCTGTTGTTTGCCACCACGGCCGGCGCCGAAAGCACCTCGGACAGCCTGACCCGCATCGAAGCGGAAACCCTGGTGCTGAAGGCGCGCGAGAAGCAGCTCGAAGTGCAGGCCAGCATCGTCGGCAAGCAGAACGAGATCGCCGCCAAGCAAAGCATGACCAACGCCATCACCCAGACGGCGGTGGTGGGCGACCCGGTCATCAAGGCCATCGAGGGCATCGGCGGACGCATGTACGCCACATTGCAGCTCAGCGACGGCAGCGTGGTCGACGTGCAGCAGGGCGATACCTTGTCGACCGGCCTGAAGATCATCCAGATCAATCCGCGCGAGGTGATTGCGCAATCCAAGAGCAACCAGCGCATCCGCCTGGCGACCTATGCGCAACTCAATGGCGGCTTCAATCCCAACTTCCCCGGTGCGGGATTGTCGCTGCCGGTGCCGCAACTGAAGGGAGCGCAAAGATGAAATTGCGCATCGCCAGGCATGCCGAACAGGCGCAAGGCCACGCCGTCAACATGTCGTTTGACGACATCCAGGACGTCAACAGCGCCGATATCCTGAGCAATTCCGGCGCATACCAAGCGGGGGAAGAAGAAAAGAAACTGTTGTGCCTGCTGGCCGACGGCCGGCTGCTGGTGGCGTCCGGACAAAATCTCAATCCGCATGTGTTGTCCTATCAGGGCCGGCTGGAGCGCATGGGACGCGCGTTCCATGTGGTCTATACCAGTATCGAGGTGATTCGTCGCATCAACCAGAATGGTTTCTTCATGCTGGCCGACCGTCATCAGGAACATTCGATGATGCAGGTCACGGCCAAGGACCTGCTGACGAAGGCCTGTCGCGCGCGGGCGTCCGATGTGCATATCCGGGTCAAGAAGAATTGCACCGAAATTTTCTTCCGCATCCACAACGACCTGGTGCCGGTCGGCGGCCAGACGCGCGAATATGGAGCGCGCTTGCTGGCGACCTTGTATGGCGCCATGACGTCGGTGTCCGACAGTTCGTACAAGCCCACTGAACGCCAGGACGCCAGCATTGCGGATCGCGACAAGCTGCCGCCGGAGCTGTACGGCGTGCGTATCGCGACGGTGCCGACCAATGAGGGCAACGTGATGGTGTTGCGGCTGCTGTACAACGACGCCGGCGACAACATCGATTTGCGCCCGCTGGGATTTTCGGATGCGCATGCCGAGGCCATGCAGCAGCTCAAGGAACAGCCGGTGGGCATGAACATCATCAGCGGCCCCACCGGTTCCGGCAAGTCGACCACGCTGCAACGCGTGTTGTCGGGCGAGATCGTGGAAGCCGCCGGCAAGCTGCATGTGCTCACCATCGAGGATCCGGTGGAGTACCCGATCGAAGGCGCGGTGCAGACCTCGGTGACCAACGCCGGCACCGAAGAAGAGCGTTCGCGCATGTTTGCGGCAGCGATTTCCAACGCCATGCGGCTGGACCCGGACACGATCATGATCGGCGAGGTGCGCGACAAGGCATCGGCGCAAAACGCGCTACGCGCGTCGATGACCGGTCACCAGGTGTGGACCACGGTGCACGCTAACAGCGCGGTGGCCATCATGGACCGGCTGATGGACCTGGGCTTGCCGATGAGCCTGGCGGCGGATCATACGGTGGTCACCGGCCTGATCAGCCAGCGCCTGGTCAAGCTGTTGTGCCCGGAGTGCAAGCTGCCCCTGGCCGAACACCAGGATGCCGTGCCGCATGCGACGCTGATGCGCATCAGGCAGGCGGTGTCGCCGCTGCTGCAGGAGGTCTGCATCATGGGACCGGGCTGCCCGACCTGTAACCAGCAGGGCACCGTGGGGCGTACCGTGGTGGCCGAGGTGATCATCCCGGACGACCGCTTTTACCGTTATGTCCGGCAAGGCGAAAAGACCCTGGCGGTCAACTACTGGCTACAGGAACTGGGCGGCAAGACCATGCAGGAGCATGCCATCGAAAAGGTCGCGGCCGGCCTGATCGATCCGCGCATGGCCGAGAAGGTGGTGGGACATTTCACGATCCCGACGGCGGCGCAACAAATGCCGTTGCTGCACGTGGTGGAGGGCGGCGGTGCTACCTGACCTCAATCGAATCTGGGCGCGCCTGCAGTTCTCCGACACCCATCGGCTGCGCCTGTATCGCAAGATCGCCAAGATGTTGTCCAACGGATTGCCGCTGCTGAAGATCCTGGAGGAGTTGCGCGACCGCGCTTCCCTGCAGGGCAAGAAGCCGCACGAGCCGCTGGCGATCATTCTCGACGATTGCCGTCGCACGGTGCAGAACGGGCGCCTGTTGTCGGATGGCCTGGAGCGCTGGGTGCCGAAGTCGGAACAGATGATCCTGATGGCGGGCGAGCAGTCCGGCCGGCTTGAGTCGACGCTGCTGTCGGTGGTGAGCGTGGTGCAGGCCGGCAAGAAGATCAAGGGCGTGATTGTCGGCGGGATTGCCTATCCGATCACGATCCTGTTGCTGGTGTGCGTGTACATCTATCTGTTCGGCACGCAGGTGATTCCGCAATTCACGCGCATGGTCGATCCGTCGACCTGGCATGGTGCGGCCAAATCACTGTACCTGATGTCGCTGTGGGTGCAGAACTGGATGTTGCATGCGGTGATCGCGGTGTCGCTGTTGCTGCTGGCCTTGTTCATGTCGTTTTCGCGCTGGCGCGGCAGCTTGCGGGTGTACTTCGACCGCATTCCGCCGTATTCGATTTATCGTCTGTTGGCGGGCAGCAGTTTCCTGATGGCGTTTTCGGCCTTGCAATCGGCCGGCGTGACAGTGGAGAAATCGCTGGTGCGGCTGTCCGGGATGGCGCAGCCATGGTTGCGCGAGCGCCTCGACGGCGCCTTGCTGGGGGTGCGCTCGGGTCTCAATTGTGGCGAGGCGCTGCGCAATGCGGGATATGAGTTCCCATCACGAGAAGTCATCGATGACTTGTGCGTGTATGCGGAATACAAGGGATTCGCCGATGCCTTGAAGCTGTTGGCGGATGAGTGGATGGAGCAAGGGGTGGAAACCATCTCGCTCCGGATGAAGGTGTTGAACGGTTTTGCCATTGTCGTCATGGCGTTGGTGATCGGCTGGCTGGTGACGGGCTTTTTCGGCATCCAGCAGGAAATCGCCGCGCTGACTCGTAGCGTGCATTAACTCTCTTTATGTATGTCTGCACCAAATGTCAATTTACAGGGAAATCAACCATGGATCGTGAACATAACCTCAAGATGAAAACAACAACACTGCGTTCCGACAGCAAGCTGGCGCGCCAGCGCGGCGCCTCGCTGCTGGAAGGAATTGCCTATCTGGGCATTGCTGCGCTGGTAGTCCTGGGCGCGGTATCGTTGCTCACCGGCGCGTTCGGCAGCGCCAAATCGAATCAGGCCACCGAAGAGGTGGTGGCCATCCGGACCGCCGTGCGCAAGCTGTATATCGGCCAGAGTTATCCGACTGCCAGCCTGTTGCCCAACCTGCTGGCGGCCAACGCCATCCCGGGAACACTGGCGCGCGACACCACTGCAAACACCGTCAGCAACAGCTGGGGCGGTGCGGTGACCGTGACCGGAACTGCGACCGGTTTCACCGTTACTTATGCAGCAGTACCCAAGGATGTTTGCGTCAGCATGTTGAGTGGCGCGAACGGCTGGACCCAGGTGGCGCAAGGCGGTTCGTCGTTTACAACGTTTCCGCTGACGGCGGACAACGCCGCTGCTTTGTGTACGGTGGCTACCGCGGCCGGCAATACCGTCACCTTTACGGCGTCGTAAGCGGTAGCGCCACAGGATGTACTACCGGCCATCCCGCGCACAGAAGGCGCGGGACGTGTCGGATGCCATAGAAAAATACAAGAATGCCGATTCGGCAATGGCGTGCATGTTGTCACCACTCGGCGCCGAATCACGATTGCAACCATGGACGCCTCTCTATTCGCAGTGGCAATGGCAGGAGCTCGCTATGTGGAATATCGCCGTACTTGTCGTGTTGATGGCGGCGGCCGGAATATACGGCACTCGCAACCAGCAGACGATGAATGTCACGCAAAGTCACGTCGCCAATGCGGTGGCTGCCGATATGGCCTTGTATCGCGATGCCGTCGTGCGCTATTTCAGCGCCACCAACCAACTCAATGCCAGCGTCAGTTTTGCGGCATTGAAGAGCACCGGCATGCTGCCGTCCTGGAGCACGCTGTACCAGAGCAGCAGCACGCCGGCCTGGAATAATTATCGCGACGCCAACGGCATCATTTACGTGTATGCCGACGCGCTGCCGACCGACAACATCCTGGTCGAACTGGCCACGCTGTCGCACAACTCGATGCTGGTCGGCGCCTATCGAACCGGATCGGCGACGCTGCAATCGCCGGTTTTTGGGGATACGCTGATCCCCGTCACCGCACTGAACGGGAAATCCATCCCCGACGGCGCACCAGTATGGATTGCGATGACACAATGAAACGCTCACTGCCACGTCCGCTGCCACACGCAGCACAATGCTCGCCTCAACGCCGGCAGCAGCGCGGATTTGCCATTCTCGAACTGCTCGGCGCCCTGGCGGTCGGCTCGATCGTCCTGTTGGGGTTGTCGACCGTCATGGACAATTCAATCGATGACCTCAAAGGCCAGCAGGCGGCTTACTACCAGTCGCAGATCGTCGCGGCGGCAGCCAAGTACATCGGCGCCAATCAGGCCGCATTGCAAGCAGCAACCCCAAGTTCGACGGTGGTGGCGGCGGTGACGTTGGCGCAACTCAAGGCCGGCCAGTTCTTGCCCAACGGCATGGCGACAAGCAATGTCTACAACCAGACGCCGTGCGTATTGGTGCGGCAACCGGATCCGGTGAATTTCCCCGGGCAGTTCGATGCACTGGTGACGACCACCGGCGGGAACGCCATCCCTGATCGCGAGATCGCCGCGATTGCCATGAATGCCGGTCCCGGCAGCGGCTATATCGCATCAACCGATACCGCCACCGCGCGCGGCGCCAACTGGAGCATCAACACCAGCGCGTATCGCTCGGTGGCGTGCGCCGGCGCCACGGCCTTGACCGGCGGCAGCGGCGACGGCGGTCATCTGGTGTCGAACCTGTTTTCCGACGGTGCGGGCCAGTTGTCCACTGATTTCCTGTACCGCAACAACGTGCCGGGTCATCCGGAATTGAACCGCATGAATACGCCGATCCGCATGGCCAGCGCCGCGCTGGTGACGGCCGGCAGTTCCTGCCTGAACCAGGCCGGTGTGGCCGAGGCCGGCCTGGCGCTGGATTCGAGCACGCGCAACCTGTTGACCTGCGGCAGCAGCGGCCAATGGTCGTATCCGTCGCAATGGAAGGAACCGGTCGGCGCTTATGCCGATCTGCCGCCGTCAACCGCCGGCAGCGTGCTGGGCGACGTGCGCATGGTGACCAGCCTGAGCCGTGCATTTACTTACAACGGCAGTGCGTGGGTGGCGCTGGCGGTGGACCAAAACGGCGACTTCAACGCGCCGGGGACGATCACTGCGGCCAACATGACGGCATCGCAGGCGATCGTTTCGCAAGGAACAATACATGCCGACGGCGACATCACGACCAATGCATCGGTCGCGGCGCAAAAAAATGTATCGGCGGTAAAGACCGTTTCCGGTTTCGACGTCCAGGCGTCACACAACGTCACCGCAGAAGGGATGCAGGCCTCCGATTGGATGCAGGCGCCCACGGTCACCACCTGGTACGTCATGAGTCCGGGCGACACTTGTCATTATCCTATCTGGGACAGTGTCGCCCAAACCTATTACATCGCCTATCCGCAAGGAACGTTGGCTGTGGACAGCAGCTACCGGACGCTCATTTGCGGATCGGACAAAACCATGAGATATGTCAATGGAACCTATACACCTTAATATTTTCCGACGGAGAACGCGGTTGCTCCTGCAACTCGCCATCGCCGTCCTTGCCATCCTGGCCAGCGCGCCGGCGGTGGCCTGCTGGGAGGAAGTCGCGGCCTGGTATGGAATCAACGTACATTTGTTGTATGCGATTGCCAAGACCGAGTCGAACCTCAACCCCGGCGCCATGAACCGCAACAAGAACGGCTCGTACGACATCGGCCTGATGCAGATCAACAGCAGTTGGCTGCCGACGCTGAAGAAATACGGCGTGGAAGAAAAGCAATTGAAGGATCCCTGCGTCAACCTGCAGGTAGGCGCGTGGATCCTGTCGCAGAACATGCGCAACCTGGGCGTGACCTGGGAAGCCGTGGGCGCCTATAACGCAAAAAATCCGGCGCTGCGTGTCAAATATGCCAAGAAAGTTTACAAGAACATTCCCGAAGAAGTCCTGAGTCAGCGTTGATACGCTGGCTTGGCGACGGCCCCGGCGCCTGGATTCAGGCGCCGGCGCACATTTCGAGGCGGTAACCCTGGCTGTAGGCGGTGCGGATCATGACGACCGGTTCGCCGTCGACGACCAGTTTCTTGCGCAATTTGTAGACGTGCTGTTCGATGGTTCTGCCGGCAACCTCGCTGTCGGCGCTCCAGATGACGGCGCCGATGGTCTCGCGCGAGATATAAATGCCCGGCGACGAGAAAAATAGCCAGGCCATGCTGAATTCGCGGGAGGTCAGCGAAATGGGGCGGTCGAGATAAGTGAATTTTGCATTTTCCCGATTCAGTGAAAATCCGGCATACTCTATAGTACGGCGAATGTTGACAGGAGCGCAGCGGCGCAGCAAGGCGTTGATGCGGGCCACCAGTTCGATCGGTTCGTACGGCCTGACGACAAAATCGTCGGCGCCGCTGTCCAGCGCCAGCGCGGCCAGTTCCGCATTGCGCAGCGGCGACAGCACCAGCGTCGGGGTGCGATTGCCGGTACGGAAATTGAGCCACGAAAAAATGCTGTCGTCGTCACGCGGCATGACGGCGATGTCGATCACGATCAAATCGAAGGTGTTGCGCTGCAAGCTGCGCAGAAGCGCAGTTTCAGAATCGTAATGAGCAGGTTCGAAGCCGGAACGGATGAGGGTGGCTCGCACTTGTTCGAAAACAGTTGTATTGCGGATGTAACATGCGATTTTCATGGTTAAAAAAAATCAAACGGCGTTACGTCGTGCGGACCGGTAATTTTTGTTGCCTTCGGGCTAGGATATCACTGTTGAGTATTCTTGAATATTGCATAGACTCAATCGATGTATACTGGTGGGAAGGTCGGTAAACGAGATCGCTGAAAGACGATGAAAGAAGAAAATGGCCGGCCGGTATCGGGCTTCATTTGAACTTCTTGTCGCTGAATATCAGGCTATTCGTCAGTTTGAGAAATGAAACGGAGCTGGTTATATACACAAGAAAAATACCTGCACCGTCCCGACATGCTTTTCAAAAATTTAGGTGGTTGAATGCCAAACAACTTTCCCATGACACGTAATCTCCAGCAAGAAGTGCTTGCCCTCGTCAATGCCAAACAAACTTTCTCGGACATTCACATCGAGCAGGACGAATTGATCATGATCAAGACGCCGCGCGGCTGGCAACCCGTCGGCGATGCACCGGTCACCATTGAGGCATTGAGTCCCTTGCTCAGCGCCATCGATCAAGACTGGGAGGACAAGATCATCGACAAGGCGATCGATTGCCCGTACATCCTGGAAGAGTGGCGCCTGCGCTGCAATATCTACCGCATGGACCGCGGCAGCCGGGTGGCCGTGTCGATCCGCCGTTTCCCGCTGCAGCCCATCGCGCTCGAGCAGACCGGCTTGCCGACCTACGTGAAAACGATGCTGGAGGCAACCAAGGGCATCATCCTGGTCACCGGTCCGACCGGCGCAGGGAAGACGACCACCATTGCTTCGATGCTCGACTATATCAACACGACTCGTCATGGTCATATCGTCACCATTGAAGAACCGATTGAATACGAATTGCGTCGTAAGCAATCGATCATTTCCCAAAAAGAGGTTCCTACAGATACGGTCAGTTTTTCCAGCGGCCTGCGTGAAGCATTGCGGCAGAAGCCGGATGTATTAATGGTTGGCGAAATCCGCGACTTCGACACTGCCGATACGGTCCTGCATGCAGGTGAGTCCGGTCATCTCGTGCTGGCGACCCTGCATACCAGCAGCGCGGTGCGCGCCATCACCAAGTTACTCGGTTTCTTCCCGCAGGATCAACGCGCTCAGCGGGCTGCCACACTTGCTGACTCTCTGGTCGGCGTCATCTTCCAGAGCCTGTTGCCGTCCGAGGATGGCAACAGCCACGTCATGGCCAGCGAAATGGTGTTCAACAACAACCAGCAAATCGCGCCGTACATCATCGATCCCAACAAGCTGCACATGATCACCGAGTTCATGAAGCGCAAGGAAGATAACATGTCGCGCAATCTTAACGAGGTCTTGTTACAGTTGGTTATCAAAAAGGCCGTCAGCGCACGCGACGCCTTGCGCATTGCCTACAATCGCCTCGAACTGCACGACATGCTCAATAACAAGCGATAGGCGGCTTTGTTGACCTCACCTTTACAACATTGCATTAAAAATAAAAAATTTGCAGTGCTTTAATTAATGTACAGCATTCGTTTGCAATGCGTGATTGTCTACAACTATTCTCTTCATTGATTTCTTCGATTGCCACGCAGCTTCGATAGGCGCCCCTTTGCGGCGCACTGTTGTCATATGCTGCGGTTTCTTGTCGATGAAAGAGCGGAGTGTGCAGAAACGACACTCCGCAAATGGCGTTGACATTATTTTTGCAAGTTTGCAGGATGCAAAGCGCACGACCATTCTCCCAAGTGAATGTGGCAACGGCAAAAATCACACCTGAATTCAATTTCGCGCCGTTCTGGCGCGTTTTTGTAACCAATACTTTGTATCGTACCACAAAACTCTGGTTTGTGTGCCGGGCTGGGCACATTCTGTTTCTGTTGATGGAACCGTTTTTCGCTGGCCGTCTACTCATGATGGCGAGCGAGTATTTCCCGATTGTCTAGCCGCGACATTTCTTGCCTTCGGATTGCTTCCCACGTGGTCGATACGACCATCATCCTCGCATGCGTTGAATATTCCCGCGACGCCTGACGACTGCCTGTCGCCGCTTCGCTGTACTGATGACAAGAATGGAAGATGACAAGATGAAACAAAAGAATTTCCGCGCCCTGGTGGAAGAAATTGCCGGCATCGCCAACGTTGCAGAGCTGACCCGCGTTGGCAATCACGCTCAGGTCGACGTGGATGGCGTGTCCTTCACGTTGATGGAAGGCGTCGAGCTGGAAGAAGGGACGGCGGCCTATTTCTGCGATTTCGGCGCGGTTCCCACGAACGCCGACCGTGCTGAAATCCTGCAACGCCTGCTGGAATGCAATCTGCTGATGTTCGGCGTCGGCACACCGACCTTTTCCCTCAATTTCGAAACCGGCCACGCCTTGCTGATGGGGCGGGTCGAACTCGAAAAAATCGAGGCCAAGAGCTTGCTCAGCGCATTTGCGCAATTTTCCGCCCAAGCCAAATTGTGGCGCCAGACCTACTTCATGGAAGGCCTGAAAAAGACGCGCGCCAAGACGCACCGCCTGCTGGCTGCCGCCGAAACCCCATAACCCAATCAAAAAAGAGAACTATCATGGCTCATGCTTCACAACAAATCAGCTCCTCATCGGGAGCACACGCCGTCGACAATCTTTCCGACGCCCAAAATCCCCGACCTGTCTCCGACTCTCATGTCAAGATTTCGACGACCACGCCGCCGTCTCGCGCGTTGCAGCATCAGCCACGCATGCCGGGAGAGTTCGAGAGGCCGGCAGAGCTTATCGAAATGAACGAGACCGAGCAGCATGATTGGCAACACGAGCTCGAGACAGCAGAGGAACCTCAGAATGTGCAGGATGCGAAACTGCAAGGCATCCTGGACAAGTATCTGACGAACGAGAAGAACCGAGAAATGCCACCAGAGGTCGTGTTGCCGTTCGTCAGGGAACAATTGACCCAACTGGCGCGACCCGAAAACCAGCGCAACTGGGCCGAGGCAGAGCGTCTTTACCTGGAGATACATGGCGTCGACGGCGCCAAGCTGGAGGAAATAAAA
Source organism: Herbaspirillum sp. CF444 (assembly GCF_000282135.1). GTDB lineage: Bacteria > Pseudomonadota > Gammaproteobacteria > Burkholderiales > Burkholderiaceae_D > Herbaspirillum. Next base: position 78,310 of record NZ_AKJW01000057.1, on the reverse strand, counting down.
GGCGGCCTGTTCAAGGGCGGTTGGATAGGATCCGGCAGCCTGTACGCGTTGAGCGGCCAATTGATGACGTTTGCCTCGCTGATTCCTGCGATCTATACGGCCACTGTCTCGGCCGAAGCCTTGAAAAAGGATCCGGTGCACTATGCCTGGATCAATCTGGGCACTCAGCTGGGCGTATCGCTGGCGACGCCGTTCGTCAATTCCGCCATGCAGATCATCATGGTGGCGCGCCAGGAATTGATGCGCGGTGAAGGCCAGTCGGCGCGCTCGAAGGAGATGAAGGCGCGCGGTTATGATGAGATCTCGACAGAGATGACGGAGGTGACGGCGCGGATGGATGCGGCGAGGGCCAAACTCGATGAGCATCGGGAAGCCTTGCAAACCCTTCCGCAGGGCAGCCCGGCGGCCCAGGCGCGGCTGGCCCTGATAGAGGCAGACAGTGAAGAGATCGTGGGCCTGCTGGCGCGCTCGGGCGATCTGGCGCATGAATTCCAGGTGCGGCACGACGTGATCAACCTGAACTACGTCGGTCAGTTCAACCAGTCGCTGGTGCGGGTCTTCCGTTCGGTGGTCAACATGACTTCGGCGGTAGCGGGGCTGGAAACCGCCAACACGCATCTTGGCAACCTCATTCAGATCGGCGGCACGCTGGTGGCGATGGGGGGGCAGCAATTCTGGGCTGCGCCGGCGGATGTCGCCAACAAGGAACAAAAGACGCTGGGCGCAACCATCATGTCGACCCGGCTGGTGCGTCCCGAGTCGCGCAACAAGCCGATCGGAGAACTGGAAGAAGCAGACCTGGACATCTCCGACTTGAGCAAGCAGTGGAAGGGACCGATTTCGACGGCCAAGGGACAGTTCCAGGAGTATCTGGATATTGAAATCGCCTATTGCGAACAAGGCCTTGGCGACCTCGTCAATCTGGAACCGCATGAGTTCCGACGCCTGGAGCAACTGGAGAACAAGCAAGCCAGTGATGACCCGGTACTGGACCCGGCAGAACAGGCGGATCTGACGCGCTTGCTGGCCAAGCGTAACGCGGTGCCCGCCGGAAGCAAGACCGAGCTGCATCAGCATCTGAGCGAACGGCTGGACGCGCTGCGGCAGGATGTGAGGCATCTGAAGGCGGACAACTGGATGGCCCTGTCGCCGGAGAACCGCGCGTCCTTGCTCAGGGCCGTCAGCGGCGACAGTCCATGGAGTTTGTCGGCGCAGACGGCGTGGGCGCGCATGCGCTTGCCGGCCGACTTCATCGCGCAGATCGCACAGCGCTTCGGTTCGCAGTTCGCCATGATTTTTGCCGGCACCAATATGCCGCTGATCCTCAATGCCTTGTTCCGACTGGTGACGGCATACAAGAGGGAGGAGGGTAAAGAGCCGCCGATCCCCAATCACTGGCGCGATGTGCTCACCGTGGCGTTCATGCTGATCGCCGTGGGCGGGGCGTTGTCCGCCGGCGCCGGCGTCAACGACAAGATCACGCAACGTTCCAAGATGAAGAGCGATGCCGACAGCGGCGCCATGTCGTCGCGCGTGGGCTTCCAGCCGAGCCTGGCAGGCAAGGCGCTCAAGGCGATCAGCCAGGCCATGTTTGCATTTCCTTCGGCCATCAGGCAACGTCGGGCGATCGATGCGGCATCTACCGGCAACAATGCCTCCCGTGAGCGCCTTGCGCAGCAATGGGGCCAACTCGGTCAACAGGCAGCGCAACTCGCTGATCATCTCTCGGACGACGAGGGGGATGACGAGGAGAATGGCGAGCGCGGCAGCAGGAGCGGAGAGCGTCAACGCGTCTGACGGCTGCCGGCTGACGGCGCCGACGTATCGGCAAGGGAAACAAAAAAGGGGAACCGGCGAGGTTCCCCTTTCCACATATGGACATTCGATCAGTTTCATTCATCAAGGGATACGCCATGTCAAAAGCACTGTTTGTCGAGTTAGCCAGCAAGTTCTGTCAACTGGCCCGTCTGCCGGAGCCGGAGCGGCTGCTGGAAGGCAATGCCATCGAAGTCGACGGCGTGGATTTCTACCTGGCCTACGACGAAGAAGAAGAGCCGGACCATCTGGTGGTGTACTGCGATTTCGGCATTCCGCCGGCAGAGCGCCGGCTGGAAGCCTACGAAGCACTGCTGGAAGTAAACATGGCGATGTATGGCAGCAATCCACCGGCATTCATGCTGTCGCCGGGCAAGCGGGTCGCACTGGCGTACCACTATCACCTCAAGGAGATCGTGGCCGAACAACTGATGAATCTGTGCGCAGGTGTTGCCGGTCAGGCACGCGAATGGCGCCAGGATTATTTCCTGAGTGCAGCCGCCTGATCTCCAGGCCCTGGCGTTCGCTCCGGATCTATCTATTTATATAAAGGAGTATCAGAATGGGTAACGGCATTTCTGATGTTGGCAGGGGTGGCTACTTTCGCCATGTGGAGGACAACACGCAGCTCAAGACTGCGCAGCGCAGTACGTTCCAGGCGACCGCAAGCAACAAGATATCAAACTGGTTCGCAAAGAAAAATGACCTCAATGCGCAAGATATCGGCGCCGGTCTGAAGTCGTTGCGACAAGCGAGCCTGAGCACGCGCAAGGCTTTGTCGGCGACATCGAGCGGATTGCAGCGATTCAGTGCGAAGTTCGGGGTCGGGGCACAAATTGACAGGTTCAAGGCGCGCGGCAATGAGACCGCGCGCGCCGATGTGGCCGAGCGTCGCCAGCAAAAATTGGACGGGATCAATGACCGTGCTGAACTCAAGAAGGCCCGTCTTGAATGGAAAGAGAAAATCAATCGGGCCGCTCCGGAGAAAATGGCAGAGACAATTGCTCAGGCCGATGAAGAGTTTCAGGCGCTTTTGGCGAGTAAAAATTACGAGGAACTGGGAGGCCTTTCTGGTATCGCGCCTGAAAAGGAAGATCCAACCTATATGATCAACGCCGACGGCCATCGGGTGCGCACGTCGGACCAAAAGCTGCCTTTCGTTGCGCGCAAGGTGGCCGAAATGGGCAGTCGCCAATACGAAAACGGCGTCACCGGGGTCGAGCGGGCAATCAAGCGCGGCGCCCAGTATGGCGCAATCGGATTGTCCAGCGGCGTGCAATTGGCCAAGCAGGGCGTGTATACGGTAGCGGCAAAGATGTCGTCGCACGAGAGCGAAGAGCGCGATAATTTCTTGCGCCATGCGGGACGCGCGCGCGACATGCGTCGCCTCAATAGCGCCTCCCTGAAAGGAAATCAGGCACTGACGGAGAAGTTTTACAAAGTGAATGATGAACAGGAAGCGACGCGCGCCGAGATGTTCGAGAGGGCCGGGTACGAAGAGATTAAGAGTATTGGGGGTGTTGCGCCACCCAAGACACGCTATTCTGCGCGCAAGATGGATGAGTATTTCAGCGATCCCGACGACAAAAAGCCCAAGATGCGCAGAGTTGCTGCCGCCTATGTCGGATTTGCGAACTTGGGTTCGAAAATGTCACGCTCCTATCACACCAAAATGGTGAGCTGGGTCAGCAATCACGAAGATGCCGACACGCCGAGGATGCAGCAAGCCCGGCTCTACCATGAAAATAAGAGTTTTAAAGCCAACTTCAAGATCGACACCAGTCTGGCCGCGCTTGATGGCCGGTTGAGGGGCGGCGCGCCCAATGTAGAGCCGGAAAGCGAAGCGGAATATCAGGATCCGGAAACTCAATACACGAACCGCCGCTCGCCATCGCCCGTGTTGTCCCCCAGTCCTGTTAATCTCAGTCCAAGTGCGCGAGCGCGCTTCCTGGATCATCCAATCGTCGATGACCAGGAGGATGAGGATGAAGATCAAGGCGTTCGCCTTAGCTCTGCCATGTCGCGAACTCCAACACCACCGCTTCTTGACCCACGAAACGCCTTCATGCGACCTGAAGATGGTGAAGAGGACGGCGATGACGATTTCTATGCTAAGGCAGGTTGATTCATCATGCTGAACATCTCATCAGAACAACCGCCGGACTGGATGCAGTTTTCACGGACTGCCCACGTCCGTTGGGACGACATCGACGCCATGGTCGAGCGCACGCATGCCTCGATTCGTGCCGAGTGCACCTTGCTGGTGGCGGTATTGCGCGCCGGCAGTCCGATCGCGGCGCTGCTGGCGCGCAAGACCGGGTTGCCGCTCGACTACCTGCTATGCAACCGCATCAACCCGCAGCCGCACTTCATCGACGGCGCGGCGCGTGCTCCGCACGGGCACAGCATCTTGCTGGTGGACGACGTCTGCGGCAGCGGCTGGACGTTCGAACGCACCAAGGCTTATTGCGAAAGCCTCGGCAATCGCGTCAAGACCTTGAGCGTCTATCGCTGCGAAGGGCCGGAGATGTACGTGCCGGACTACAGCATGCCGATGGACAAGGGGACTTATCTGCGCTGGCCCTGGGAGTATCAGCGCGAATCCGAAATGCCCGAAGAGGGAATGGTGGCGTAAGTTGCTCCCATGTATCGGGCGATGAGCAGCTGAATGCGTCGCTGCCGACATCCTTTCAAGGCAAGTCGTATCCGACCGCTTCGGGATCGTTCCCGAAGCGGTTTTTTCATTCCAGTTTTCTTGCGTCATCAAGAGCGAATGCCGAAGTGCCTTGATGAGGTCTATAATCGGCGGCGTCCGTATTCTGCGCTCAATTGCCCAATTTCAGGGAACTTGCGACGAGCGATTGAATATCGGCCAGACATCGTTCGCATGTTGCTTTATCCAGAATAAAATCAGTTGGTTTCATCCGACAATTGTTAGTATGCCCTGGATGCGCAACAAGCCTGAATACGTTTTATCAGAAACAATACATGACACAGACTGAACTGATTCTTATCGCCGTCGTTGCTCTTGTTGCCGTCGGCATCGTGCTGCAAGCGATGATCCTGATGCGCGGCCGCGGCGGCGTCGACATCGCCACGCCCCTGCAACAGGTGAAGAGCGAACTGCAACGCCACCAGCAAGACCTGGCCGAGCGCAGCGAGCGCGAATTGCGCGAGCAGATGCAGGGCAATGCGCAAAACACCCGTCAGGAACTCGGCAGCAATTTCGGCCAGTTGCAACAGACGCTGGCGGCGCAGATGACCAGCGTGGCGACCTTGCAGAACAACCAGATCGACAGCTTCGCGCAGCAACTGGTCAAGCTCAACGAGACCAACGCCCAGCAACTCGACGGCATGCGCCAGACCATGAACCTGCAGGCGCAAGCCAGCCGCGAAGAACAGGCGGCGTCGCTCAAGCGTTTCGGCGACACGCTCAATCAGACGCTGTCCACGCTGACCGAGTCCAACGCGCAGCGCATGGCGGAGGTGCGCGCGACACTGGAAGCCAAGATCAAGGATCTGCAGCTCGACAACGGCAACCGCCTTGAAGAGATGCGCAAGACCGTCGACGAGAAATTGCACGCCACGCTGGAGCAGCGTCTGGGCGAATCCTTCAAGCTGGTGTCCGATCGCCTCGACAAGGTGCATCAGGGCCTGGGCGAGATGCAGCAACTGGCCATCGGCGTGGGCGATCTGAAACGCGTGCTGACCAACGTCAAGACGCGCGGCACCTGGGGAGAGGTCCAGCTGGAAATGCTGCTGGAACAGATGCTCACGCCCGACCAGTACGCCAAGAACGTCGAGACCGTACCCAACACCGGCGAGCGCGTCGAGTTTGCGATCAAGCTGCCCGGCAACGACGACGGCGGCACGCCGGTCTGGATGCCGATCGACGCCAAGTTTCCGAAAGAACAGTACGAACGCCTGGCGGAAGCCGCCGACCGCGCCGATGCCGAAGGCGTGGCGCTGGCTGGCCGCGAGCTGGAACGCGCGGTGCGCGGCGAAGCCAAGACCATCGCCGAAAAATACCTGTCGCCGCCGCTCACGACCGATTTCGCGATCCTGTTCCTGCCGACCGAAGGTCTGTATGCCGAAGTCATGCGCCGTCCGGGTTTGTCGGACGACTTGCAGCGCACGCATCGCGTCAGCATTGCCGGGCCGTCGACTTTATCGGCACTGTTGAACAGTTTGCAGATGGGTTTCCGCACGCTGGCGCTGGAGAAGCGCTCGTCGGAAGTGTGGCAGGTGCTGGGCGCGGTGAAGACCGAGTTCGGCAAATTCGGCGATGTCCTTGCCGCGACGAAGAGCACTTTGGAACGTGCCGCCAAGAACATCGAGCAAGCCGAGACGCGCACGCGCCAGATGACGCGCAAGTTGAAGTCGGTGGAAGCATTGCCGAGCGATACGGCGCAAAAGTTGCTGGGAACGGCGGAGCCGGAAATCGACGGCGACGGCCAGAGCGAATTGTTGTAACTGCAATCTTTGTCGTCCCGGCGAACGCCGGGACCCAGTGTCGTATGAAGCGTATGAGACTGACGGGGACTCAGCGAACCAGCAGTTTCATCAACAGGGCGAACGCCTTGCCGTAAGGCGGACTGAACAGCCGCATCGCATTGATGCGGCTCTGCCTGAACACCGGCTTCATGTGCGAAAAACGCCGGAAGCCTTCTTCCCCATGATACGCACCGATGCCGGACGCGCCGACGCCGCCGAAGGGCAGGTCTTCCTGTGCGATATGCAGCAGGGTGTCGTTGACGGCGACGCCGCCGGAGACGGTCTGTTGCAGCACCCGTTCGACGATGCGCGGGTTCTTGTCGAACACATACAGCGCCAGCGGACGCGGCCCGGCATTGATCGTCGCAATGGCGTCGCCGATCTTTTCATAAGCGACCAGCGGCAGCAGCGGGCCGAAAATTTCTTCCTGCATGATGCGAGCCTCGGCTGAGGCCTGCGTCACGACAAGCGGCGGCAGCAGGCGCGTCGATGCATGCGGCGCGCGCCGGCTCAGCGGGGTCAGTACCGCGCCACGTTGCTGCGCATCGCTGCACAGCGATGCCAGACGTTCGTAGTGGCGCTGATTGACGATGCTGGTGTAGTCGTCGGTCGGCAGGCGCTCGTCATTGAGGGAAGGATAAAACCGGGCCACCACGTCGCGAGCGCAATCGATGAAGTCTTGCTCGCGCCCTTTGGGCAGCAGCACGTAGTCGGGGGCAATGCAGGTTTGGCCCGCGTTCAGCAGCTTGCCGTTGATGATGCGCGTGACGGCATGGCGAAAGTCGGCCGACGGCCCGATGATGGCGGGAGACTTGCCGCCCAGCTCCAGCGTCACCGGCGTCAGGTTGGCGCCGGCGGCGCGCATGACTTCGCGGCCGACCGCGGTCGAACCGGTAAAGACCAGATGGTCGAAGGGCAGGGCGCAGAATTCCCGCGCCAGTGCGATGTCGCCATTGACGACGGTGATTTCATTTTCCGAAAAAGATTGCCGGATCAACTGATCGAACAGCGCGCCGAATGTCGGCGTGTGTTCCGACAGCTTGATCATGGTCAGATTGCCGGCTGCAAGCGCACCGCTGAGCGGACCGATGGTCAGCAACAGCGGATAGTTCCAGGGCGTGATGATGCCGACGACGCCGAGAGGTTGCGGCAGCAAGGTGTTGCGCGCGGGTTTGTACCAGATGGACGTGCGTCGCGATTGCGGTTGCATCCAGATGTGGCCATGCGCCAGTGCGTGATCGACGGCTTGCAGGCTGGTGAAGACTTCCAGGAATTGGGTTTCGTGCTGCGAGCGGTTGCCGAAGTCATGGCTGATGGCGGTTGCGATGTCGTGCTTGTGGCGGATCAGCAGATGGCGCAGGCGCTGCAATCTGTCGCGGCGCAACTCCCACGAGACGACCGGCTCGGCACGCGCATGGTCGTGCAGTTGCCGGAAGCGCAGGGGCAGCGACATCGCCGTGTCCCTCTAGGTCAATCCGTCGAACAGCACGACCTGCACCGCGTCGCCGGCGGCGACGTCGCCTTGCGCGTCGTCCAGCACGATGATGCAGTTGGCGTCCGACATGGAGCGCAAGATGCCGGAGCCCTGGGCGCCGGTCAATCGCACTTTCCATTCGCCGTCTTCGTCGGCCGCCAGAATGCCGCGCTGGTATTCGGTGCGTCCCGGTTTCTTGCGAATGGCCGACAAGGATTTCACCTTCAGGCGCGGGAGCGGACTGGCGTTGGCGCCGGACATGCGCAGCAAGGCATCGCGCACGAAGAAATAGAAGCTGACCATGACCGCCACCGGATTGCCGGGCAAGCCGAACAGGTAGGCGCCGCGGCCTTGCGAGGCAATGCGGCCGAAGGCCATGGGACGGCCCGGACGCATGCCGATCTTCCAGAACAGCATGTCGCCCAGCCTGGTCATGGTTTGCTTGGTGTAGTCGGCGGCGCCGACCGACACGCCGCCGGAGGTGATGACGGCGTCGGCATGTTCGCAGGCGCTGCGGAATGCCGCTTCCATTGCCGCCGGATCGTCCTTCACCACGCCCATGTCGATGATGTCGCAGCCCAGGCGCGTCAGCATGCCGTAGAGCGTGTAGCGGTTGGAGTCGTAGACGCAGCCTGGTTCCAGCAGTTCGCCGACGGAACGCAGTTCGTCGCCGGTGGAAAAGAAGGCCACGCGCAGATGCCGCTTGACGCCGACTTCGGCCACGCCCAGGGAGGCCAGCAAACCGATATCGGCCGGACGCAGGATCTTGCCGGCGCGCAGCGCGACCTGGCCGTCGCGCAAATCTTCCCCGCGCAGGCGCCGGTTGTCGCCACGGCGCACGCGCCCGGCAGGAATGGTCACGGACGTGTCGCCGGCGTTCTCAGTGAATTCTTGCGGGATCACCGTATCGCAATCGGCGGGCATGGCGGCGCCGGTCATGATGCGCACGCATTCGCCGCCGGCGACGGCGCCGTCGAAGCGTTGGCCGGCGTGGATGCTGGCGACGATGCGCAAGTTCAGCGTCTTGCCGTCGGCGAGATCGTCGCCGCGCAGGGCGTAACCGTCCATGGCGGAATTGTCGTTGGCCGGCACATCGATGGTCGAGACGATGTCGGTCGCCAGCGTGCGGTCGAGGGCGCTGCGGATGGCGACTTGCTCGACCGAGGCGATCGGCTGCACGAAGTCGTGGATGATCTTCTGCGCTTGCGGCACGGTCATGGCGTCGGGGTCGTAACCCGAAACGCAGCTGACGATGTCAGACAGGGAGAGTTGAGTCATTTATTCTGCTTCCGTTTTTTCGATTCTGCCGTGCGATTCCAACCCGATTCCAATGCCTGCAGCTCCTGCAAGGTGTTGACGTTGCTGAAGGCGGCTTCGTCGTCGAAATGGACTTCTGCGGTACGGATGCCGGCGAACCAGCGTTCCATCTTGCGGCCGTCGTCTTGCAAAAATTGCGTCAACGCCGGCAGCAGCGTTTTCTTGAGCAGACAAAAGACCGGATGGCGTTGCCGTTGGTCGTCGCGGCCGGTCACGGCGAGCGCTGCGTCGGCGTTGTCCTGTTCAAGTCCTGCGGCGAGTCTGGCAACCAGATCCGCAGGCAGCAATGGCGAATCGCAGGGTACAGCCGCCAGGTAGTCGCCAGGGCAATGCGTCAGGCCGCTGTGCAGTCCCGCCAGCGGGCCGGGAAAGTCCGATAGCAGGTCGGGCCACACCGGGGCGTCAAAACCGGCTCCCAGCACCGCATAGTCGTTCTCATGGCGATTGGCATTGATGGCGAGGCGATGAACCTGCGGGGAAAGACGTTCCAGCGCATGTGCCGCCAGCGCTTTGCCGCGGAATGCCTGCAAGCCCTTGTCGAGGTGTCCCATGCGGCTGCCGCGTCCGCCGGCCAGTATCAGTCCCGTAATCTGCTGAGGGGTGATGGAGATGGGCACGGCGATCACCCGCCGATATACGACATTTCCACCTTGCGTACTTGCGGCATCGACGTCGTGGAGGTGCTTTTGTTTTCGCTGCGCAGTTCGGAATAGCGATCGCCGCGCCGGCGCCACAGGGCGGCGATGGCGGAGGATATCTCGGCGTCGCTGCGTTCGCCGCGCAGCAGGCCGCGCAGGTCGTGGCCTTCGCCGGCGAACAGGCAGGTGTAGATCTTTCCTTCGGTGGACAGGCGCGCGCGGCTGCAATCGTGGCAGAAGGCCTGGGTGACGCTTGAAATGACGCCGATTTCATTGCCACCTGCGCCGCTGCCGTCTTGGTAGCGCCAGCGCTGCGCCGTTTCGCCGGCATAGTTGGCGTCGATTGGCTCAAGCGGCATTTCGGCGTGGATGCGCGCGATGACTTCGCTCGATGGCACGACTTCATCCATGCGCCAGCCGTTGGAGCTGCCGACGTCCATGTATTCGATGAAGCGCAGGACGAACGGCGTGTTCTTGAAATGCCGCGCCATCGGCAGGATTTCGTGGTCGTTGACGCCTTTTTTGACCACCATGTTGATCTTGATCGGACCCAGGCCGACTTTGTGGGCGACCTCCAGGCCGCGCAGGATCTGCGAGACCGGAACGTCGACGTCGTTCATGCGCTTGAAGTTGGCGTCGTCCAGCGAGTCCAGCGAGACCGTGACGCGTTTCAGGCCGGCGTCTTTCAGTGACTGGGCCTTTTGCGCCAACAGGGTGCCGTTGGTGGTCAGGGTCAGGTCGAGCTCGCGACCGTCGGGCGTTTTGATGTCGTGCAGCATGCCGATCAGGCGTTCCAGATGCTTGCGCAGCAGCGGTTCGCCGCCGGTCAGGCGGATCTTTTCGACGCCGTGGCCGACGAACAATGTGGCGAGGCGGGTGATTTCTTCAAAAGACAGCAGCGACGAATGCGGCAGGAAAGTGTAATCCTTGTCGAACACTTCCTTGGGCATGCAGTAGACGCAGCGGAAGTTGCAGCGGTCGGTAACCGAAATACGCAGGTCGTGCAGCGGACGCATCAGCGCATCGGTCAGAAAGCCGGTCGGCGCTTCCAGCAGCGCGGGAACGGCTGCGAAGCCGCCGATCGGGCGTTCGTCGAAGATGGGGATGATGCGCTTGTTCATACTCGCTACGATAGCACGAGGCAAGGGATTGCACAGTGTACAGAACCAATACGGAGGGCAAGGTACAGCATATGGTTCTGCCGTTTTTTGTTCCTGATTGGCAATAAGTTCGATCGGCGGCGATTTTTCGTAGCGCCTTGATCGGCTTGCTGCATTACCGAAACGACAGGCGAGAAAAAAGGGAGTTTTCACTCCCTTTTTTCATTGCAGTGCAGCGTCGGCATCAGTGCATGCCGACGAAGGCATCAGCGACGGGTTTCGACCTGAACCAGCGGATCGGTCGATTGCGGCGGCAATGGCTTGCGTTCGCGCGGTACATGCACCGGCGGCACGATCTGGGCTGCGGCAGCCTGGGCGGCGCGCAGTTTTTCCGGATCGGTGCTGGCCAGGGTCAGACCGGCCGACGACAGCATGTCGTGCAGCTCATTCCATTGCTGCTTGCCGTTGGCGGCTGGCGCAGTCGTCTGGCTAGCTGCCTGAACCGGCGCAGGGGCGGGTGCAGTAACAACTGGCGCAGGAGCGGCTTCAATCGGTGCCGGTTCGACGGCTGCCGGGGCAACTGCTTCAGGCAACAGGCTGATTTGTTGCGGTGCTGCCGGTGCTTCTGCAACGACAGGGGCCGGAGCAGCTGCGACTGGTGCAGTTTCCACAACAGGTGTCGCGGCGACAGGAGCAATAGACGCAACAGGCGCTTCAGCAGCGATCGCGACCGGTTCCCGGGCAGGAGCAGGTGTCGGTGCAGCTTCGACTGCGGGTGCAGCGGCAACAGGCTCGGCGGCAGGAGTAATCACAGGAACAGCGACAGGAACAGCGGCGGGAGCAGCTATTTCAGCAACCGTATTCACCACTGCTGGTGCTTTCTCGTACCAGGGACGTTCTTCTGCCTCGGCTGCATTGCCGGACGAGGTTGCCGCTTGTGCTGCAACCGGTGCCGACTCTTCGCCATCCGCCAGTTCGCCTTCAGCGTTTTCGCCGCCGACGTTATCGCCTTGTTCGCGATCGCGACGGTTGCGGTTGCGGCCGCCGCGACGACGGCGACGACGCGGTTCGCCGCCATCTTCGGTTGCGCCTTCGACTTGGTTGCCGACGACTTGTGCGGATTCGGCGCCTTCAACTGCTACGGCGGCGACACCGGTTGCCAGTGCGGCTTCCAATGGCAATGCTTCGTCGGCTTTCGGCAGATCCTTGCGTTCTTCGCGTGGCGGACGCGGTTGGCGTGGCTGACGCGGTTCGCGTGCTTCGCTTCCTTCGCGCGGTTCGCGGTTTTCACGGGCTTCGCGTGGTTGGCGAGGCTCGCGCGGTTCACGATTTTCGCGGTCGCCACGGCCTTCTGCGCCTTCGCGCGATTCACGAGGTTCACGCGCTTCCTTGGGTTCGCGCGGCGGACGCGGCGGACGTGCCGGTTTGCCCTCGGCGTCCTGTTTGCCGGACTCTTCGCGGGCATTTTTTTCCGACGCAGTGCCGTCGCGCTCTTCGCGCTCGTTGCGGTTGCGGCCGTTGCGGTTGCGACCGTTACGGTTGCGGGTGTTGCGGTCGGCGTGTTCGCGTTTTTGCGGCGTCTTGGTTTCGGCCGGGGCGGCGACTGGCGCAGGTTCCGCAGGCTTGGCACGGAAAAAGCTCCAGATCTTGCTGAAGAAGCCGGATTCCGGCGCCAGCGTCGGTACAGGTTCCACCGGTGCGGCGACCTTGCGCTCGACGATGGGCGCAGGCTGGTCAGGGGTGATGCCCTTGACGACGGCTTCCTGGCGCGGTTTGAGGTCTTCCTTCTGGCGCTTGCTGTAACCGATGTCGGTTTCGGCTTGTTCGGCCATGGCGTAGCTGGCTTGGGCGTCGTCCAGGCGCGGATCGTCGTGCTTGATGCGTTCGAGCTTGTAGTGCGGGGTTTCGAGGTGCTTGTTCGGGATCATGATGACCGTCACGCGGTGGCGTGTTTCGATCTTCAGGATTTCGCCGCGCTTTTCGTTGAGCAGGAAAGCGGCGACATCGACCGGCGCCTGCACGTGGATGGCGGCGGAGTTTTCCTTCATTGCTTCCTCCTGGATGATGCGCAGGACTTGCAATGCGGACGATTCGGTGTCGCGGATGTGGCCGGTGCCGTTGCAGCGCGGGCAGGTCACGTGGCTGCCTTCGGACAGCGACGGACGCAGGCGCTGGCGCGACAGTTCCATCAGGCCGAAGCGCGAGATCTTGCCCATCTGGACGCGGGCACGGTCGTGGTGCAGGGCGTCTTTCAGGCGGGATTCGACTTCACGCTGGTTCTTGGCGTTTTCCATGTCGATGAAGTCGATGACGATCAGGCCGCCCAGATCGCGCAGGCGCAATTGGCGGGCCACTTCGTCGGCGGCTTCAAGGTTGGTGTAGAACGCGGTGGTTTCGATGTCGCTGCCGCGGGTGGCGCGGGCCGAGTTGACGTCGACGGAAACCAGGGCTTCGGTGTGGTCGATCACGATGGCGCCGCCCGATGGCAGCGGCACGGTGCGCGAGTACGCGGTTTCGATCTGGTGTTCGATCTGGAAGCGGGAGAACAGCGGCACGTCGTCGCGGTAGCGCTTGACGCGGTGGACCATGTCCGGCATCACGTGGGCCATGAACTGCTGGGCCTGGTCGTGGATGTCGTCGGTGTCGATCAGGATTTCGCCGATGTCAGGCTGGAAATAGTCGCGGATCGCGCGGATCACCAGCGAGGACTCCTGATAAATCAGGAAAGCGCCGGAACCGGACTGGCCGGCACCTTCGATGGCGCGCCAGAGTTGCATCAGGTAGTTCAAATCCCACTGCAGTTCATCGACGTTGCGGCCGATGCCGGCGGTGCGGGCGATGACGGACATGCCGTTGGGCAGGTCCAGCTTGTCCATGGTTTCGCGCAGTTCCTGGCGATCTTCGCCTTCGACGCGACGGGAAACGCCGCCGCCGCGCGGATTGTTCGGCATCAGGACCAGGTAACGGCCTGCCAGGGAGATGAACGAGGTCAGGGCTGCGCCCTTGTTGCCGCGTTCTTCCTTCTCGACCTGCACGATGATTTCCTGACCTTCGCGCAAGGCTTCCTTGATGGAAGCGTTGCGGACATCGATGCCTTCCTTGAAATAAGTGCGGGCCACTTCCTTGAACGGCAGGAAGCCATGGCGTTCTTCGCCGTAATTGACGAAGCAGGCTTCCAGAGAAGGTTCAATGCGGGTAATGACGCCTTTGTAAATGTTGGATTTACGCTGTTCGCGTCCGGTGGCTTCAATATCGATGTCGATCAGTTTTTGACCGTCAACGATGGCTACGCGCAATTCTTCCTGCTGCGTAGCATTGAACAACATACGTTTCATGTTTCACTCCGTGGCACTGAGGCCGTAATGGCGCTTTTTAAAAGTACGCCATAAAGTACAAGGATGTACGCGAGAACGAAGTGATTGGGGGAGGGAATTGCCTTAGTGTGTGGAATGCGCCTTGGCGGCGGCACTCATGCACAACGGGGCGCGGATGCGGTGAACCGGAAGCCGAGCAACTCCGTATCCACGCTTGCCGTTCCGCGTAAGGCGGTCACGGTCGCTGTGGACGGTAAGCTGTCATCAAGAGCCAAACGAAGCATTTTTCTAAAAGTTGGCAAATCGGCGAATCGGGTTCAAAGCATCAACCGGCAAGCACTTCGTTTTCAACTGAAGGTCTTGCCAGACTTTATCCTGATAATCCAAGCACATCTGTTCAACACCCAAGTGCGTTATCCGATTGCAACTGCGGTGCAAACTGGACTCGCGCAGGGATGATGCGTACACGTTTTCAAGGAACCGTCCAATCCGCGCGGAGAAATGTCGCGTCCACAATGTCTTCGTAGGGTGTACGAGGCTTGCCGACAGGACCCTGTCGCCGCATGCTGCGATTTTTCGTGGTTCCCCCCATCAAATTTGCAAATTAGCGAGGCTGATGAAGACGCCTCTGTGTAGAATGGTCTTTTTTATTCTTACACTGACACCGGTTTTCTGACCAGCGTCGAGCGATTATATATTCAAAATGAAGGACTTAGCGAGATTTTCTGGGAAGACGCCTGAAAAGCCTGAATCACCAGCGTCTGCCCAATCTGCACCTGCTTCGCCGCAAGTCCAGCTGCTCACGATTTCGGAAGAGGAAGCCGGTCAACGCATCGACAATTTCCTCTTGCGCGTCTGCAAGGGCGTGCCCAAAAGCCATATTTACCGTGTCCTGCGTTCCGGCGAAGTGCGTGTCAACAAGGGCCGTATCGACCAGACTTATCGTCTGCAAGACGGGGACGTCCTGCGCGTGCCGCCAATCCGCATTGCCGAAAAGGCATCTGCCGCCGTGGCTCCCGGCGCCGAATTCAAGATATTGCTGGAAGACAATCATCTGCTGGTGATCGACAAGCCGGCCGGCGTCGCCGTGCATGGCGGCTCGGGCGTCAGTTATGGCGTCATCGAGCAACTGCGGGCGTCGCGTCCGGAAGCCAAATTCCTGGAACTGGTGCATCGTCTCGATCGCGACACTTCGGGGATTTTGTTGTTGGCGAAGAAACGTTCGGCGCTGACCAACCTGCACGAGCAGATCCGCGACGGCCTGACCGACAAGCGCTACCTGACGCTGGTGCACGGCGACTGGAAGAACGCCCGCCAGCACATCAAGCTGCCGCTGCACAAATACAGCACCGCCGACGGCGAGCGCCGCGTGCGCGTGCAGGAAGACGGCCAGGCCTCGCATACCGTGTTTTCGCTGATTCGCCGTTACGGTGAATTCGCCCTGCTCGAAGCGGAACTGAAAACCGGCCGCACCCATCAGATACGCGTGCATTTGTCGGCCAGCGGTTTCGCCATCGTCGGCGACGACAAATACGGCGATTTCACGCTGAATAAAGCGTTGCAGAAGGCGGACGGCGAACGCGTCGCCTTCAAGCGCATGTTCCTGCATGCGCACCAGATCAGTTTTACGCATCCGGACAGCGGCAAGACGGTGACGCTCAAGGCAGGCCTGCCGCCGGAGTGCCAGCGCTTCCTGAAAAGCCTGGATGCGGCCGGTGCCGAGGCGGAGACTGCCTGATTGCGATTGTGGCCGGCCGCCGGCATACCCATTTTGATTATGTTGAAAAGTGAAACATGGCAAGAAAGCAATTTGATTTAATCGTGTTCGACTGGGACGGCACGCTGATGGACAGCACGTCGACCATCGTCAGGTGCATCCAGGCGGCGGCCCGCGACCTGGGGTTGCCGATTCCCGACAAGAGCGCCGCTTCCTACGTGATCGGCCTAGGCTTGCAGGACGCCATGCAGGCGGCGATTCCGGATGTCGATCCCAAGTATTACCCGCGCATCGTGGAGCGTTACCGGCATCATTACCTCGGGCAGGACAAGGACCTGACCCTGTTCGACGGCGTCAAGGAGATGCTGGACGACCTCGGACAGCAAGGCTATTTCCTGGCGGTCGCCACCGGCAAGAGCCGGGTCGGTCTCAATCGCGCGCTCAATAGCACCAGGCTGCTGTCGGCTTTCGATGCGACGCGTTGCGCCGACGAAACTTTTTCCAAGCCGCATCCGGCCATGCTGCAGGAACTCACGCGCGAGCTGGGGCAGGAGATGGGCCGCACGCTGATGATCGGCGACACCACGCATGATTTGCAGATGGCCATTAATGCAGGCGCGGCCGGGGTTGCGGTAGAATTCGGCGCGCACCCTGTCGAGCAGTTGCAGGCCTTGAACCCGCTCTATAGCGCCGGTTCCATCAAGGTCCTGCACCAGTGGCTCAATGAAAACGCATAGCAACGCCTGGGGAACCTGCAATGGACGAAGTGGCGATTCCGGTATGTGATTCGGCCGACATCGAAGAAGGCGGCAAGGGGAAGCGCTTTGCGGTGTCGGTGCACGGCGACGACGCCACCGGCTTCGTGGTGCGCTATGGCGGCGCCGTGTACGGCTATCTGAACCGCTGCGCCCACGTGCCGATCGAACTCGACTGGTCCGAAGGCGAATTTTTTGAGTCGAGCGGCCTCTATCTGATGTGCGCCACCCATGGCGCGGTGTATGCGCCTGACACGGGCAAGTGCGAGGGCGGCCCTTGCCGCGGGGCGCGTTTGCGTAAGATCATGGTGTTCGAGAGGGACGGCGGCATTTTCTGGACGCCGGACGATTATGTAAGGCCCGCGCTGGCATGAGCCATGCGGGAACCCAGGCAGCCGAAGCCGGCGTGTTGGCTTTCTTCGGGCTGCCTATCAGAGTGACGATATGAGCAATAACGAATTCGAAAATCCTCAAGCGCAACCGCCACAATCTCCACCACCGGCGGCGGCTTCCGTGCCGCCCACTGCCGGGACATCGGCAGCCGCCGACGACAAGAAGGGCGGCTGGGAACGCGACGTGCTCGAAAAGCTGGCGCTGTTCGCCGTCAAGGAACAGCGCGCGCGCCGGCGCTGGAGCATTTTCTTCAAGATCGCCGGCCTGGCCGTTTTCGTCTTCGTCATCTGGACGGCGTTCAACTACACCAAGTCGGATGCGGAGCCGGTCGGCACGCACACCGCGCTGGTCGAAATCAACGGCACCATCGAAGCCGAAGGCCGCGGTTCTGCCGCCGCCGTGATCCCGGCGCTGGACAAGGCATTCGCCGCCGACGATTCGATGGGCGTCATCCTCAAGATCAACAGCCCCGGCGGCAGCCCCGTGCAAGCCGGCATGATCAACGACGAAATCGTGCGCCTGCGCAAGGAATATCCGAAGAAGCCTTTGTACGTCGTGGTGGAAGAAATGTGCGCCTCCGGCGGGTATTACATCGCCGCGGCAGCCGACAAGATTTACGTCAACAAGGCCAGCATCGTCGGCTCCATCGGCGTGCTGATGGACGGTTTCGGCTTCACCGGTCTGATGGACAAGGTCGGCGTCGAGCGACGCCTGCTGACTGCCGGCGAGAACAAGGGCTTCATGGATCCGTTCAGCCCGCAGAACGCCAAGCAAAAGGAATACGCCCAGCAAATGCTGAGCGACATTCACCAGCAATTCATCGACGCCGTGCGCAAGGGGCGCGGCCAGCGCCTGAAAGAAACGCCGGAAACTTTCTCCGGCCTGTTCTGGATCGGCTCGAAAGCAGTTGAAATGGGTCTGGCCGACGGCTACGGCACCGTCGACAGCGTGGCGCGCGACGTCATCAAGGCGGAAGATCTGGTCGACTACACCCAGACCGAAGGCCTGCCTGAGCGCGTGCTGAAGAAATTCGGCGTGGCGGTAGGCAGCGGCGTCGCCAAGTCGATGCTGTCGGGCGGCAGCATTCAACTGCGCTGATTTTTTCGTGTCTTGCGGCGAAAAGGCGGCGGCTTCGTCGCCTTTTTTTATCAATGGCGGGAATGGAATACTGGAGGCGACAATGCGTGCGATCAGAAAGTTGAAAGACCTTGCTTCTGTTGCGACTCATCTCTGGCGGATGACTTTTCCGAGTCTGTCGCTCACCTTGCTCACCTTGTTCGCCATTGCGCCGGCATGGTCTCAGACCAACCCGGCATTGCAATTTACCCAGCAGGTCGTCGATGTGCCGACACGTCCCGGCGTGACGCAGCGCTTCGTGTACCTGGTGCCGCAGCATCCTGTTGCGACCGTGATCCTGTTTGCCGGCGGAGAGGGGAGTTTGCGTATTTCCCCCGAGGGCGAATTCGGCGGCGGTCGCGGCAATTTTCTTGTGCGCTCGCGTCAGTTGTTTGTCGAGCGCAGTTTTGCCGTTGCGGTTGTGGATGCACCCTCGGATCGGCAGTCGTATCCGTTTCTGAGCGGTTTTCGCCAGACGCCGCAGCATGTCGAAGACATCAAGGCCGTGATGGCGTGGCTGCGCCGGCAATCAGAAATTCCTGTCTGGCTGATCGGCACCAGTCGCGGCACCCAGTCGGCCGCTTTTATCTCCACGCAACTGGACCAGGCCAACGGCGGGCCCGACGGGCTGGTGCTGACTTCCAGCATCTTGCGTGAAAACAATGCCGGACGCGCCGTGCCCGACATGGCCTTGTCGGCCCTGCGGATTCCGGTTCTGGTCGTGCATCATGAACAAGACGGCTGCAAGCTTTGCGCGTTCAGCGACATGCCGAGATTGATGAATGCGCTTAGCGCGGTGTCGCAAAAGGAATTGATCAGCGTGCGCGGCGGCGTGAGCCAGGGCGATCCTTGCGAAGCCAGGGCCTACCACGGTTACAACGGCATCGAGCAGGATGTGGTCACGCGTATTGCCGACTGGATCACTGCCGGCATGGGCCGCAAGGAATGACGTCGGCGTGGCAGCTTAATCGGCCAGCAGCAAAAATACGGTCGGCTTCTTGTGAAAGTCCGGCGTCTTGCCGGCAGCGATATCGTTTTTCCATTTGTTCGCCGTCTGCGTCTTGATGGCTTCCGTCGCCAGCGTCAGATCGGTCGCCACGCTGATGAGCGTCGTGCCGTTGCACGCGGTCGCCAGCGCTTCCAGCATGGCGCTGTTGCGATAAGGCGTCTCGATCAGCAACTGGGTTTGTTTTTCCTGGCGCGAACGTTCTTCCAGTTGTTTGATGCGTTTTGTTCTCTGCGCGGCGTCGGTCGGCAGATAGCCGTTGAAGGCGAAGCTCTGGCCGTTCAGGCCGCTGCTCATGACTGCCAGCAGCAAGGACGACGGCCCCACCAAGGGGCGCACCTGTATGCCTTGCTGATGGGCCAGGCGAACCAGATTGGCGCCGGGATCAGCCACCGCCGGAACACCGGCTTCCGAAATCAATCCCGCATCTTGTCCCGCCAGCAACGGCGCGAGCAAGGCCGGCAACGCGGCCGCTTCGGTGTTGACGTTGAGTTCGGCGATCTTGATGTCCTGCAAAGGTTTGCTTAACGGATAATTGGCGTTGATCAGTTTCAGGAAGGCGCGCGTGGTTTTGGCGTTTTCGGCGACGAAATACTCGAGACGCGCGGCCAGCGCCTGTACTTCCGCAGGCAGGATGGACGCAAGCGCGTCGCCGTTCGCCGTGTCGGCCGGGCCCAGGGTATTGGGCACGAGATAAAGAATACCGGGCATGTTTAAATCGTTAAAATATGGGCTGGCGCTATTAGACCTTATTTCATCGTTGACTGCGAGCATGTTTGTGTTGCCTGATGCGTGCAAGGCAATATGTTCGCCGGCTTTTCAAGATGGCAGGACGTTCTCCTGCAATGTGTTGCCGGATTCGCGTGCATGTCATGAAACTGTCATGCTAGGCAACTATTGTGTCAGTTCGTCGGCATTTTCTTGAATTTGCTAAATAATTTCCGGAAATACCCCGCTTGAAAGGGAATGAATGTTTGCAGCAGTAGATCTTGGTTCCAACAGCTTCCGTATGCACATAGGCAAGCATGAGGGCGACTCGATACGCGTGATCAAGAGCGCGCGCGACCCCATCCGCCTGGCAGCCGGCTTGGACAAGAACGGAAAACTGACGCCGCAGGCCATCGCCGGCGCGGTCGAATCCCTGGCGCGTTTCCGCACCATTTTGCGTGATTACCAGTTGGATGCCGTGCGCGTGGTGGCAACCAATACCTTGCGTGTTGCCAAGAACGCGCACGAATTCCTGCCCGACGCCGAGCGCGCCATCGGCTATCCGGTGGAAATCATTTCCGGCGAGGAAGAGGGGCGCCTGATTTACATGGGCGTGGCCGGCGCACTGGCATTGCCGGATGAAGATCGTCTGGTGATCGACATCGGCGGCGGCTCCACCGAGGTCATCCTCGGCCGCGGCAGCGACATCAGGCGCGTCGAATCCTTCGGCATCGGCACGGTCAACCAGAGTCAGGCGTTTTTCCCTGACGGCCATATCGATGAAGAAGCTTTTGAGCGCGCCATCCTGTCGGCGCGTTCGCATGTGGAGGACGCCGTCGTGCCTTTCGGCGCCCAGCATCGCAGCAAGGTCTACGGTTCGTCCGGCACCATGCGCGCGATTGCCGACACGATTGCGCGCAACGGCATGGGCGACGGTCGCGTCACGCCGGCCAGCGTGGAAGAACTGAAGCAGCGCCTGATCGCCTTCGGCCATGCCGGCAATATCGAACTCACCGGCATGAAGCCGGACCGCGCACTGGTCATCATGGGCGGCCTGGCGGTGCTGATCGGCCTGATGCAGGAGCTGAACATCTCCGTGATCACGCCGGTGGAAGCCGGTCTGCGCATGGGCGTGATGTGGGACTTGCAGTTGCGGGCCACGCAGCGCGATCGCCGCGAGCAGTCGGTGGACGACTTCAGCCGTCGTTTCCATATCGATGAGTTGCGCGCGCGCCAGGTCGCAGAGACCGCGCTCGGCTTCTTCGAGATGCTCAAGCCGGGCAACGAGGTGTACGCCAAGTACCTGAATTGGAGCGCCTTGTTGCACGAAGCCGGTCTGGTGGTGTCGCAAAGCAGTTACCACAAGCATTCGTCCTACCTGATCGCCAATGCCGATCTGCCGGGTTTTACTACCCGCGAGCAGCGGGTGATGAGCACGCTGATCCTCGGCCAGAAAGGCAATCTGCGCAAGATAGGCGAAGTATTGGCGGATGCCGATTTCGCCAAGGCGGTGCTGGCTTTGCGTCTGGCGGTGATGTTCATGCATGCGCACATCACGCTGGATTGGGAGGATATCCGTCTGAAGATGAAAAACCGCATCGATCTGGAAATTAAGAGCGACTGGGTGCGCAATCATCCGACGGTATCGTACTGGATGCAGAAGGAGCAGGAGTGGTGGAGCGGCATCGGCGTCGACTTCTCGATCCGCGTCAATGCCTGATCGTCTGATCGTCGGATTCCCCGGCGATCGCTTCCTTGGCAAAAAAATCCTCGCACATGCGGGGATTTTTTATTGCGACATCAGCCAGTGAATAGCAACTCAATCCAGTTTGGCGGCGTGCTCGCGCGTCGCGTGGAAGGTGACTTCCGGCCAGCGTTCTTGCGTCAGGCGCAGGTTGACACCCGAAGTCGCCAGGTACGCCAGGTTGCCGGCTGCATCATGCGCCAGGTTGAAGCCGGCCGAGGATTTCTCGAAATCGGCCAGCATCTTCTTGTCCTCGCAGGTCACCCAGCGCGCGCTGCTGATGCTGGTGCCTTCGAACACGGCGTCGACGCCGTATTCGTTGAGCAAGCGGCTTGCCACGACTTCAAACTGCAGTACGCCGACCGCGCCGAGGATGAGGTCGCTGTTGTTGGTCGGCTTGAAGACCTGCACCGCGCCTTCTTCGCCAAGCTGCTGCAAGCCCTTGTGCAACTGCTTGATCTTGAGCGGATTGCGGATGCGTGCGACGCGGAAGAAGTCTGGCGCGAAGTAGGGAATGCCGGTGAATTGCAGCAGTTCGCCTTCGGAAAAGCTGTCGCCGATCTGCATGTTGCCGTGGTTCGGCAAGCCGATGATGTCGCCGGCATAGGCTTCTTCGACCTGTTCGCGGCTCGACGCCATGAAGGTCACGACCGACGACACCTTGATCTCGCGATTCAGGCGCAGATGCTTGAGTTTCATGCCGCGTTCGAAGCGGCCGGAGCATACACGCAGGAAGGCGATACGGTCGCGGTGGGCAGGGTCCATGTTGGCCTGGATCTTGAACACGAAGCCGGAGAACGGCGCTTCGTTCGGCTCCACGCTGCGCACGGTGGCGTCGCGTGCTCCCGGTCCCGGCGCCCAGTCGAGCAAGGCATTGAGGATTTCGCGCACGCCGAAGTTGTTGATCGCCGAACCGAAGAACACCGGCGTCTGGATGCCAGCCAGGAAATCTTCCAGGCTGAACGGATGCGACGCGCCATGCACCAGCTCGACTTCCATCTTGAGCTGTTCGATCTCCAGCGGGAACATCTCCACCAGCTTGGGATTGTCGATGCCCTTGATGATCTCGACGTTGCCGTCGGCGCGCTCTTCGCCGGCCTTGAACAGCATGATTTCGTCGCGCAGCAGGTGATACACGCCGCGGAAGTTCTTGCCCATGCCGATCGGCCAGGTCACCGGCGCGCATTGAATCTTCAGCACCGATTCCAGTTCATCCAGCAGTTCAAGCGGGTCGCGCGTTTCGCGGTCCATCTTGTTCATGAAGGTGATGATCGGCGTGTTGCGCATGCGGCAGACGTTGAGCAGCTTGATGGTTTGTTCTTCCACGCCCTTGGCGGCGTCGATCACCATCAGCGCCGAGTCGACCGCCGTCAGCACGCGATAGGTGTCTTCCGAGAAATCCTGGTGGCCCGGCGTATCGAGCAGGTTGACGACGTGGTCGCGGTATTCGAACTGCATCACCGAGCTGGCCACCGAGATGCCGCGCTGTTTTTCGATTTCCATCCAGTCCGAGGTTGCATGGCGACCGCTCTTGCGCGCCTTGACGGTGCCGGCCAGCTGAATCGCGCCCGAGAACAGCAGCAGCTTTTCGGTCAGCGTCGTTTTGCCCGCATCAGGGTGGGAAATAATGCCGAAGGTGCGGCGGCGGCCCACCTCGCGGGCGATCAGCTCAAGCGGGACCTTGCTGCGCGAGCCGGTGTCTTCGTTCGCGGAATCGGGAGTAATGTCTTGCATCGTAAGTCGGTGGGTCGTAAGGCGTTAGCGATGAGAGCCATGAGCGGACTGCGCTGCCATCGATAGCGAGGCCGCCTGTATGGATGTGACGGAAACGAAAAAGGGCTGGAAGATCCAACCCTTTGGGCAGCGTCTGGTCACGTCTCGGAAGCCGCGATTATAGCGCATTCGGCGTCATATTCAGCCAAGATTCAGCCAAGTTCCTCAGTCTGTTCGGCCATGTTGCAGCAAGGTATTGCCGATGTGCTACTTGTCGTCGTGGCGATTTGGACGTTCTTCGCGTTGCGGAGGTCTTGGCTCCGGGCGTGGCGCCGACTCATGTTTTTCCGGAGGCCGTGGCGCCGGGGCGTGTACCTCTGGCGCCGGACGCTGGACGTGCTGCTCCGGACGCTCTTGGCGTGCTGCCTGTACGGGCGGCGGAAGGCGATGTTCGACGTTTGGACGCTCCGGCCGGGGGGCCGGCGTCGTTGGCGCAGGCTGTGCCGGACGGAGTTGCGGCGCCGGTTGCGGCTGACGGGGAGCCGCCGAGGGCTGGGGCGCAGCGGGCGGATTGTTGGGCGCGGAAAAAGCAGCCGTCTGCTGCGGACGATTTGCCTGCTCGCGGCGATCGTCCCGAGCCTGGTTGCCAGGATTGCCGCGTTCGGCAGGGTTGAATGCCGGCGGTGGGACTGGCCGCTGTTCGGGGCGCAGCGCCGGGGTTTGCATATTAGGCGCATTCGCTACTGCCGGAGCAGGCGCGGCAAGAGCCGGACGGGAAACATTGCCGACGTCCGGACGTCGATTATTCTGGCCGTTGCGCGGGTTGTGCTGCCACACCACCGGATGGTTATTGACGGTGACATTGCGCGTCACGTTATTGGTGACGTTGACATTGTTGATGCGCACGTTATTCACCAGCACGTGGTGCTGGCGCCAGTCGGGGCGCGCGTCGCTATACACGGAGCGCACGATGCCCGTGCCTGCGCCGAACGCTATCCCGATATTGACCGAAACGTTATAGCTGGGCGGCCGGTAGCGCGGCGGCGGGGCCCAGTAGACCGGCGGACGTTGCGGCCACCACCAGCCGCCGTAGACGATAATCGGGTTGTAATAGGGAACGTAGATCACTTGCGGATCGACCGGTTCGATCACGATCACCTGGTCTTGCTGGAGGATGCGCTGCTGGCTGGTCGATTGCAGGTTGCCGGCGATCTGCGCTTTCACGCGCAGGTTCTGCACGGTGTCCATGACATTCGCCTGTTGCGAGAGAAAAGCGTCGCCGAGGCGCTGCGTCCAGTCGAGCTTGTCGTTCATCATTGCCAGCACGGAAGGAAACTGCGCCAGCGATTTCACGCTCGGGTCCCACGGCATGGGTGCGATCGCACGCGCAAGGGCATCGCCTTGCAGGCCGGGACGACTGTCGACGAAGCGCGCCGCCTGCACCACTTCCAGGGGATAGGTTGAGGCCATCAATACTTGCGCAAGCAGCGAGTCGGGATACAGCGCGATCGGCGCCAGCATCTGATCCAGTTCGTCCTGCGTGAAGACGGCTGCGGCCGGAGGGCGATTCATGTCCTGCGCAGAGACTTGCGACATGCCGGACGCCAGCGAAAAAAGTGCTGAAGCGATCCATGCGAGGGTTTTCTTGTTCACGACGGTTCTCCCGATTGTGTGATGACGGCAGGCGGTCAGTGGGCGGCAGCAAAAGAAAATGCATGCGACGCAAACAATTTGATAAAAAAATCGAATGGCGACCATCAGACCGGATGCATGTTTCATCATCGGTCAAGGAAACGAAACAAGGTGTAACCAAACTGCAAGGGATGTTTCAGCATTCCAACGCAGATGGGGATTGATGTTGCTGCGGATTGAAAGATATCGGCGATGTCTGACGGAGAACAGGAAGAGGACCCTGTCATAGGGGAAAAGAAGAAATTTTGAAGAAAAATGTGAAGAAGGTGTTGACCGAATACCCCTATCGGGATATTATCTCGCTTCTCGGAGTGTAGCGCAGCCCGGTAGCGCACCTGGTTTGGGACCAGGGGGTCCAAGGTTCGAATCCTTGTACTCCGACCACACATAAAACGGGCTGTCGAAAGACAGCCCGTTTTCATTTCCGAAGGCGATTTCAGGCAGCGTAGTTTCTACCCGGATCTCCTTGATCTGCCCTTAGCTCAACCGGATAGAGCAATGGCCTTCTAAGCCATAGGTTAGGGGTTCGATTCCCTTAGGGCAGGCCACTTCCTCCAGTCATTCAAGCACTTGCTCATCATCGGTGGACGGCATTCACCGGTTTGATTACCTCATTCTGCATCGGCACTGTGCTCACATTGTGCTCGCGCTAAGCTGGTCTCCATCAGCTTGTGAATTGCGAGGAATCATGACGCCCTGGAAGTCATCAACGGGAACCCGTTTGCAATTTCCGGTACATATGGATACATGCCGACGAGCCTCCCTCATTGGAAAGCGATTTGTGGACCAATTCTGATTTCAAGTGATTTCATTCCTGTATCCGATCGGCTGATAACCCATTACTTAAATAGCCGTTCAAAGGAATTTTGCAATGCCTGGTTTTCCCATACCGCCTCAAGGCGAATACTACGCAGGGGAACACCCCTACGACAACCGGCAGCCCCAGCGCGCCACAAACCCGATTCCCCAACACGGGCCAGTCCATGCAGGGTCGTCAGTTGGACAGCCGGTTCGATACGAAAATAACGCTGTGCAACAACGGCTAATGCACAACATGCCGCATGTACAGGACAATCTTGAGTTAGTGACTGAATTTCGGAATTTCTCCGGGCGTACCGGGACGGGATTTGAACATTTCGTCAACTGGGCAAATAGTCGCAATATCAATTTGCTGCAACATTTGGAACAAGGCCGTCTGAGTGTGTGGCGCTGGGGTCATTATCCGCCGCAGGATCGCCAGGAAATAAACAAGTTCCAGGATCGGCTTGGATATTTGCAGTCAGTCGCGTCTCGCTCCCAAATCGAGAACGATAATCCAATACGCGACGTATTTTTACGCTATCCGCAGCCGCTGCAAATTCCCGGCAGAGGAGCAGTTTCGCATCTATCTTACTATGAGAAGAGCGGAGCACATTTCAGCAGGGATACGTTCAATGATCTTACACAGTTCATAGATAGTCGCGCATGGCGACAATCCGACGTACCTCAATCCGATACGGCATCCTCCATATCGCGTTCATCGGAGTCTTTGGCATCCGAGCCTTTGGCCATCGCTACTTCAGAGGCATTTCCCACGAAGTCTGTTCGGGGGCAAGAACAAAACAGAAAAGAAAAAGGAATAACGCTTGGCAAGGAGGCTGCTGATAACAGAGGCTTGCTTAACGCTTACAGGAAATATTTTGGCCCGATTAATGGAAAATACAACCGCAAGATTGAAGATTTTCAGATTTGGATGGAGAGAAGAAACCCTCCTCTCGTAGTATCGAATAATGAACAGAATGAGGAAGTGTTAAGTGCAGCCATCCTTGCTCGAAATAGGACGATAGATGAGTATTACGCCACTCTGTCCCCTGATGATGATGTTGCAAAACACTTTATTGAGGATTTTGTAGGATTTCTGGAAGAAGTCAGGTGGACCAGGCCATCGATAGCGATCGACACAGATTCATTTAACAGCCTGCAATGCCCGATCACTCTACAGGGAATTGAGGATCCGCAGATTCTTGGGTCCGGCCATAGTATCAGCGGCTCTGCGAAAGAAAACCTACCGAGTGACGACGGATTGATCGAATGTCCGGTAACGAGGAATCTTCAACCAAATTATTTGTGCGTACCCAACCGTGCTCTTGATGATCTGACGCACAATTACCGGCACTACCGGTTCATGCTGCGTAACGGAGAAATTCCTGATGTTCTCAAAGTTCCAGGGACCGATGAAATCATACGAGATCCAGTTGTTATTTTGCAGGAATGCAACGACGGAGATGGCGACCCGCTAGAACCGGGAACAACTATCAGCACCTTGGATGCGCGACAATGGGGAATTCAAATCGATCAGGTCCATGCCGTCGAGAATCGTGCTTTGAAGGCATATATCGAGGAGGCGATGAATGCAGGTCACATCGCAGTCCCATATGACGATGATGATGATGAAAGTATCTCGAATCTTTCCATACTTGCTCCCCATCCTTCGCAGAGTCAATTGTTGTCCCCATTACCTATTTTCCGATAAATGCGGGTCATCATGCCAATCAGTTATCCGCCGCCCAACGCTACCGGAACACCATTCTTGTACGCGTCACCATCACAACCCCTCGGCACAGCTACGTCCAATGCAACGCGGCAGCGTCCACAACAGGCGCAACCAAATATTCCCTCTCATTCGTCTCCGCAGCGGCGCATTGATTCAAAAGTGGAATATCTCGCGAAACTTGAGAATTGGAAAAATAGAGCGTTTCCCCAATGTAGGGACAAAACCTGGCAAGTTGCCGCCAGATATGAAGCTGCATGCAATCAATCGGGACAGGTGACGCTGGAAATAAAAAACGTGTCATCCCTGTCCAGCCTGCCGCCAATTCCACCAATTGTGACGTTTCTGAAGGTGACCAATTGCCCCAATCTGAGCAGTTTTCCAGATTTATCAATGTGTAAAGGTCTGGAATATCTGATTATCGACAGATGTCCGCGCCTGAGAACCCTGCCGGAATTGAGTCAGTGTCGAGAACTGAAGCGGTTGAAGTGTGTCGCATGTCCCAGCCTGACCGGACGATTGGACTTATTGGGATGTGCGCAGCTCAATTATGTGATGTGGGATTGCCCGATCAGCGCCAGATTGCCGCTGGGAATGATCTTGAATCCAGACGAACCTCAACTCTTGGAGAGAGCGACACCGCGCCCATTCTTCAGGGCTCCCAGGTCTCGTCCTGTGTCGTATGTGATGCCCGTGCCCACGGCAAGCGGAGACCAACGGGAGGGTGTACCGCAGTTGCCTTTCAACCCTCGCCCTCTGATTCCCGCGCCAGCTTTCAGTCATGACCCCGCTATAGCGAGAACAAGCGGAGATCAACGGAAAGGCGCACCGCAGTTGCCTTTCAACCTCAACACCCGGATTCCCGCGTCAGCCTTTAGTCATGACCCCGTTCTCGCCAATTCAACCGGTGCCGCCAGGGTCCGCAGTACGATGCCTGCGCCTCTTGAGCAGACAAATACCGATCGCCAACGGGGGAATGCAGCGCGTCTGCCATCCCAGACGCGCATTCGGTTTTCGCATGGCGAGGCGCTCGCTGCAATCAATACCTGGAAAAGTAATGCACCAACAGAACACCGCCGGGCTTACGAAGAAATCGCATTGAAAATTACTACGGCCTGGAAGGATAAATCACAAACCTCGTTAGCAATCTCGAATCGGGATATCGCCAGCTTGCCTCCATTGCCTTCGCATTTGACGGAGCTGAACCTGATGAATTGCACCAGTTTGACCGAATTGCCTGATTTGTCATCCTGCCTGCAGTTGAAACGCCTGCAACTGGCCGGATGCGGGGAGCTTGCCGAACTGCCGGATCTGAGCATGCACAAGGAGCTGCGAGACGTGAATTTGATGGGCGTCACCATCGGTGGACAGCCACAACGCATTCTGGATTTGCCCAAGCAATGCTCCGTCATGCTTGAGGCAAGCTATGTCATTCACGAGAGATACGTTGAATTGAACGAAGCGATGGGCATCACAGGCTATCGCGGCCCGGCAATCCGTTTCCGGGGATCGCTGGGAGGCGGACGTACATTTTCCCTCCGCACGCTGACGAACGAGGTCAAGTCATGGATGCCGGCGGCAGATGAGAGCGCATGGAGAACTATCCAAAAAGAGCCCAATGCTCACTTGTTCTCTCAATACCTGCAGAACATTCGAGAAACCGCCGATTATAAAAATTGGCAGCCTGTGATGACGAGCCGTGTCGCTGCTTTGCTGGCTAAACTTCAGCGCCCCGAGAACCAGGCGCTGCGCGAAGAATGTTTCAATATCGCGGTGTTCACCGCCGAGACCTGCGGCGACGGAATCGCAACAGCGCTTCTCGATATGGACTTGCTGAGCATCAGCTATCAGACTCAGGCCGATGCCGAAAACGGTAAGTACAACCACAATTCTTCCAATCTGCTTGCGCTGGGCAAAGGCATGTATCTGTATGAAAGCCTGAAGAAAATCGCCCAAGACAAAACACAAGCGCTGGAGGACGAGCAGCAGACAATCGATGAGACCGAAGTGCATTACGGTTACTTTCTGCAGTTCAATGCTCCCATCCTCAAGTTTCTTGGAGTGAATCTGAAAGCCATGCTGTACCCTCGCGACAGCCGAATTACGGAGGATGATGTGAAGGCCGCCGCAGACGTTTTGACGAGTCATCGGCATCAAGATGAGTGGATCACATTCTTGGCGACCTGGCCCCCGATGCATGCTCTGCTCATTCAATTGGGGCATAAAAACATTATCGATAAGGTCTCGGCCAGGATCGCACGGGAGCAGGGGCGCATTTGCGCCGACACGGATGAGTTATTTGAATTGCGCAAGGAATTAACGGACCAAAAATACCAGGAAAAATTCAATGAATTAACGGCTGAATATAGCAATATCGAAAAAAAAATAAACAGGGAGGAGAAACAGGCCGTCATTACAAAATTGCTTAATCAGCATCGCCTTGATACAAGGCTGTTGTAAAGTTTGGCAATGACGTCTTCGCTTTTCCCCAAAGCTGCCAGACTTCGTCGGCGTCGAGCACGCATGATCTGACGCTGAATTTATGTCTGCCACGATCGACAAGGTTCCGGCACAAGCAAAAACGCAGTTTCAAGCAGATGCAAGCAGATCTATGCGCATGGGGATCCGGAAGGGCCTTACGATTTCGCAGCAGCGTTCGCCAGGCAATGCTCAGATCCGAAGGGGCGGGGCAGTAAAGCAGAGAGAGATTGAGCAGACCATAAAAAATGACCTGCTCAAATTGCACGCGTAGCTCTACATAAGCAGTGCTGAACCAAGGTCTGTCCGGGTCTGTACGCGCTGGATCTGAAGCACAGAAGAAGGGATGTTTTGGATTTTTATCGACGCATTCCGCAGTTCGATTGCTTATCTTTCTTGTTTTTTTGACTCAGCGGCGCGTTGCATTGCCGATTGTCTTCAATTCGTGATCTTGTCCGTGGGATAGCGCAGCGAATCGCGCAAGATGTAGCTCATCGGCATGTTCAGCATCCTGCGCTCGGGCCCGATGGGTTGCATGAACCAGCGGTTGTAAAGCCTGAGGATTTCTCCGCTGGCGACGAGTTTGGCCATTTGTTTGTCGACCATTTTCTTGAACTCGGGATCGCCCTTGCGCAGCATGATGGCGTAAGGTTCGACCGACAGCGATGTGCCTGCGATGACCAGCTTGTCCGGATTCCCGGCGCTGGCGCGCGCTCCATACAGCAGGATCTCGTCCATGACGAAGGCATCGGCCAGGCCTTGCTCCAGCATCCTGACGCATTCCTGATCGCTTTCGAGTTCGGTGATGGCGAGGCCGAGTCCGGCGATGTTGCTGCGCTTGTTGATCACGTCGCTCATCGCCGTTCCCTTGGTGGTGACGATGCGTTTGTTGCGCAGGTCGCTCCAATCCTTGATGCCTGAATTCACGTGCACCAGCATGCGTACGCTCGTAAAGAAATGCGGAATGGTGAAGGAGAAATTTTTACGCCGGTCGGCGTTGTTGGTGCTGACGCTGCATTCCAGATCGGCACGATTGTCGAGCAGGGCGCTGAATCGCGTGCTCGTATTGACGGGGATGAACTGGATCTTGATATTGGGGAGTTTCATTTCCCGTTTGATGCCTTGAACGATCTTCAGGCAGATGTCGATGGAGTAGCCGCTGACCTCGCCATCCGGTTCGATCAGGACGAAAGGGGAGAGGTTGTCGACGACTCCCATGAAGGCAAGCACCACCGTCCGGTTTTCCTGGATTTTCTTGAGTGTTTCGCTTGCGGCGGCAAATTGAGGCAATGCGCCTGCCAACAACAGCCAGGCGACGGCGTTGAAAAATGATGAGGAGCGGCAATTGAATATCGAGGCAAGGTGGCGCATTTCAAAGACCCATTTATCGATGGACATCGCCAATGGATCTTAGGAGGCACATGGGAAATGTTCAAGCGCCAGACTGTTGATTGCATCTGGCGTATCAAAACAAATCAGATGTTTGGAAGTATTTCGAGATGAAGGAAATGTTTGGGAGAGAGGGGGGATTGAAAATTTTTTGAGCGGATTTAGGGGCCGGGGATGCGGTATTTCGTCTTGCCATGGGCAGAAAAAAAGCCGTGTCGCTACAAGGCAGACACGGCTTCTATTTTTTTGCGTTGACGCTTGTCGCTAAGGTTTAACCGCGGCTGGTCAGGTGACCGTTCACGACACGGACCTGATCGCCGACGCGCCAGCCTTCATTGGATTGCGGGAAGGAACGCACGCTGCCGTTTTCCATGCGCACGTCAACGACGTAGGTTGTTGTGGTGCGGGTACGTTTTTCTACCTCGTTGCCGGCATAGCCGCCTGCGCCTGCGCCGGCGACCGTCGCCAGCGTGCGCCCGTTGCCGTTACCGATCTGGTTGCCCAGAACGCCGCCTAATACTGCACCGGCGACAATGCCGACGCCGCTGGCCGGAGGAGTATGCTGGACTGCGCGTACGGCCTGGACTTCACCGCAACTGGTGCAACGCGCGACTGGTGCCGGAGTCCCGTAGCCATTGCTGTTTTGTTGGGGATGCGCGGCGTAGTTTGGCTTCGAAGCAGGTTGCGGCGCCGGCTGCACGTTATTTTGTGCTTGCTGCATTGCCTGTTGCGACTGAGGCGCTGCGGTGGTGTCGGACATGGCTTGTTGCGGCGCCACGGTGCTGTTCGATGTCGGCAGCAAGCCGGTGATGGCTGCGACGCCGACCAGGCTGACCAAAGTGACTGCTACTGCTGCAGTAGCAACCAGGGGATGAATGCGACTTGGGGATTTGACGACTTCCATGATGGGCCTCTCCGTATTTGGTGTTGATGTGAGGCGAATTATGGAGGACAAGTCGCAGGGAAGAAAGGCGGATAGTGTGTCAGTTGTAAAAACTTGTAAGACGTTTGTAGGACAAATGGAAACAGCCCGTAGGAGCACGCGAGGTGCGCCTACGGGCTGCTGATCTGGGCTGCCGGTTTCTTGTCGGAACGTCCGGAGAACAGTTGTTTTCCGGACGTTCCCTTTTCATGTTCAGTCTTCGCGACGCAGGTGAGGGAACAGGATCACGTCGCGGATGTTCGGCGAGTCGGTGATCAGCATCATCAGGCGGTCGATGCCGATGCCGCAGCCGCCGGCCGGCGGCATGCCGTATTCGAGCGCGCGGATGTAATCGGCGTCGTAATACATGGCTTCTTCATCGCCCGCATCTTTCGCGGCGACCTGCGCCTGGAAGCGCGCGGCCTGGTCTTCGGCATCGTTCAGCTCGGAGAAACCGTTGGCGATTTCGCGACCGGTGATGAACAGTTCGAAACGCTCGGTGATGCCGGCCACCGTATCGGATGCGCGCGCCAGCGGCGACACTTCAACCGGATAATCGACGATGTAGGTCGGTTCCCACAATTGCGACTCGGCGGTTTCTTCGAACAGCGCCAGTTGCAGCGCGCCGATGCCGGCCTTGGCCAGTGGCGCCTGGTCGGTCTTGACCCCGAACTTCTTCAGCGCGGTGCGCAGGAAGTCGATGTCGTTCAATTGTTCGTCGGTGTATTCCGGCGCGTACTTCTTGATGGCGCCGGTGATGGTCAGGCGCTGGAATGGCTTGGCCAGATCCAGTTCGCGGCCCTGGTAGGTCAGCGTGGCGGTGCCGTGCGCATCGATCGCCGCCTGGCGAATCACTTGTTCGGTAAAAGTCATCAGCCATTGGTAGTCGACGTAGGCCGCATAGAATTCCATCATCGTGAATTCCGGATTGTGACGCGGCGAGACGCCTTCGTTGCGGAAGTTGCGATTGACTTCGAACACGCGGTTGAAGCCGCCGACCACCAGGCGCTTCAGGTACAGCTCGGGCGCGATGCGCAGGAACATCTGCATGTCCAGCGCATTGTGATGCGTGATGAAAGGCTTGGCCGCGGCGCCGCCGGGGATGGTGTGCAGCATCGGCGTTTCGACTTCCATGAAGTCGTTCTTTTCCATGAAGCGGCGGATCGACGACATCGCGGCGGTGCGCGCCTTGAAGGTACGGCGCGTTTCTTCGCTCATGATCAGGTCGACGTAACGCTGGCGGTACTTGGTTTCCTGGTCCGACAGGCCGTGGAACTTGTCCGGCAGCGGACGCAGCGACTTGGTGATCAGGCGCAGGCCGGTTACCTTGACCGACAATTCGCCGGTCTTGGTCTTGAACAGCGAGCCTTCCGCGCCGAGGATGTCGCCCAGGTCGTAATGCTTGAAGGCGGCGTGCGCGGCTTCGCCGGTGACGTCGTTGGTGACGTAGAGCTGCATGCGGCCGTCGGCGCGCGGGCCGGACGAATCTTGCAGGGTCGCGAACGAAGCCTTGCCCATCACACGCTTCAGCATCATGCGGCCGGCGATCGAGACCTTGACCGGATTGGCTTCCAGCGCCTCGTTGTCCAACTCGCCGTACTGCGCGTGCAGTTCGGCAGCCTTGTGTTCAGGGCGGAAATCGTTGGGGAAGGCGACGCCTTGTTCGCGGATCGCACCCAGCTTGGCGCGGCGCTCGGCGATGATGGTGTTCTCATCTACGGGCGGCTGTTGTTGCGCGGGCTGAGCGGCGTTGTCGTTTTGTGTGGTCATGATGTCGAGAATTCGTTAGTAAGCGTGGGAGCTAAAAGCGCTAAAAAGCTGGCGGTGCTGATCCTATCCGGCGCCATGATGCATGGGCGCCGGACGTGGCAGGGATCACACGCCCTGTTTCAGCGAAGCGGCAATGAAACCGTCCAGGTCGCCATCCAGCACGGCCTTGGTGTTGCCCATTTCAAAGTTGGTGCGCAAGTCCTTGATGCGCGACTGATCCAGTACGTAAGAGCGGATCTGGTGGCCCCAGCCGACGTCGGTCTTGGAGTCTTCCAGTTTTTGCTGCTCGCTCATGCGTTTGCGCAGTTCCAGTTCGAACAGTTTGGCGCGCAGCATGTCCCACGCTTCGGCGCGGTTGCGGTGCTGGCTGCGGTCGTTCTGGCATTGCACGACGATGCCGCTGGGGCCGTGCGTCAGACGCACCGCGGAGTCGGTTTTATTGATGTGCTGGCCGCCGGCGCCGGACGCGCGGTAGGTGTCCACGCGCACATCGGCCGGATTGATGTCGATCTCGAAGGATTCATCCACCTCCGGATACACGAACAAGCTCGAAAACGAGGTGTGACGGCCATTGGCGGAGTCGAACGGCGATTTGCGCACGAGGCGGTGCACGCCGGTTTCGGTGCGCAGGAAGCCGTAGGCGTATTCGCCTTCGACCTTGATCGTCGCGGTCTTGATGCCGGCAACTTCACCGTCCGACTGTTCCAGGATTTCGGCCTTGAAGCCCTTGCGTTCGCAGTAGCGCAGGTACTGGCGCAGCAGCATGGACGCCCAGTCCTGCGCTTCGGTGCCGCCGGCGCCGGCCTGGATGTCGATGAAGCAATTGTTCGGATCCATCGGATTGCTGAACATGCGGCGGAATTCCATGCCCTCGACCAGACCCTTGAGGGTTTCTGCGTCGGCTTCGATGGCGATCAGCGTGTCTTCGTCCTTCTCCTCGCGCGCCATGGCGAACAGGTCGCGCGTGTCGGTGAGGTCGCCGTCGATCTTGATCAGCGTATGGACGATGTTTTCCAGCGATTTTTTTTCCTTGCCGAGATCTTGCGCGCGCTTGGGATCGTTCCAGACTTCCGGATCTTCCAATTCGCCGTTGACCTGGTCGAGTTTCTCCGACTTCACATCGAAGTCAAAGATACCTCCGTAATTCAGCTGCACGCACCGCGAGGTCGTCCAGCAGGGATTGGAGGGAATTGAGGCGTTCTGCTTCCATGATTATGTCTTTTGCAATCAAACCTCGCATTATACAAGACTGGAAGGGCTATTTCCCGTGTCACAAAGCGGTCATGTTGGTCGATTAGCATCACGCGATTGTCGTCAGGTAATTGTCAGCTTGTTATCCAAAAGGAAAAATCGCCATGAAACTCGCCAAAACCGCTTCCGAAATCCAGCCAAAACGCCGCGATTTGCTCAAAGCCTTCGCCAGCGCGCCGCTGTTGCCACTGACCTTGCCATTGACCCTGACCGCCTCAGGCCTGCTGGCCGGCTGCGCCACGGCGTCCTCTCGCAGCGGTTTTGCCTCGGCGACCTTCGGCAGCATGCCGGCGCCGTCGCTGGCGAATCCGGCGGCAATGGCCGCCACGACCGTGCAATCGAGCCTGGACGTGGTATTCGGCGACGGCGCAAAGCAAAGCTATCAACTGGCTTATCAGCCGTTTTTCATGACCGGCGACATGGTGCCGGACGGCAAGGGCGGCAAGATGCTGGCCGGAGGCTACTACGACATCAACAACCAGCCCATCATCGACCGCTCGGTGCCGGGCAAGGAGCGTCACTTTTTCTCCGATTGCCCCGACGGCTCCTCCCTGCTGACGATGAAGGGCGCGCAAGTCGCCGGCGTCAAGGGCAACGCCGTGTTCGCCGTGGTCCAGTTCGAATACACTACGCGCGACCAGAAGCAAGCCGCCATGTACGGCCAGTTGCCGTCGCCTATCGCCGTGCTGACGCTGGATCAGGATCCGCAGACCGGCAAATTGTCGCTCGTCAAATACCACAACGTCGACACCTCTTCGGTCAACGGCCTGTGGATCACTTGCGGCGCCAGCCTGTCGCCATGGAATACCCATCTGTCGAGCGAAGAGTACGAGCCGGACGCTGCCGCCATCGCCGGCAACGTGCAGTTCCAGGCTTTCAGCAAGAACCTGTTCGGCGACGCCGCCAGGGCCAATCCGTACCACTACGGCCATCTGCCGGAAATCACCGTCCACGCCGACGGCAGCGGCAGCGTCGTGAAGCATTTCTGCCTCGGCCGCATCTCGCACGAACTGGTGCAGGTCATGCCGGACCGCCGCACCGTGCTCATGGGCGACGACGCCACCAACGGCGGCCTGTTCATGTTCATCGCCGACCGTGAAGCCGATCTGTCGGCCGGCACGCTCTACGTCGCAAAATGGACCCAGACCTCCGGCGTCGGTCCCGGCGCCGGCATGCTCAACTGGGTCAGGCTGGGCCACGCCAGCAGCGCCGAGATCAAGGCGCTGGCCGACAAGCTCAAGGTTGCCGACATCATGGACGTCAAGACCAGTGATCCGCAGGACGCCTCCTATGCCAAGATTCCTTTCAACGGCAAAACCAACTGGATCAAGCTCAAGCCCGGCATGGAGCAGGCAGCCGCTTTCCTCGAGACCCACCGCTACGCCGCGCTCAAGGGCGGCAGCCTCGGTTTCACCAAGATGGAAGGCACCACCGTCAACGCCAAAGACAAGATCGCCTACTCGGCCATGTCCTACGTACAGACCTCGATGCTCGACGGTTCCGGCGGCATCAAGGTGCAAGGTCCGAAGGCCGGCGCGGTGTATGCGCTGAACATGAAGGGCGGCCAGAACGACTTGTCCGGCAGCGCCATCGACAGCGCCTGGGTGCCGGTCGACATGGCGCCGCCGCCGGCCCTGATCGGCGAAGACCTGAAACAGCCTGACGCGCTGGGCAATCTGGCGCATGCCGACAAGATCGCCAATCCCGACAACATCAAGTTCTCCGAAAAGCTGCGCACGCTCTTCATCGGCGAAGACAGCGGCATGCACGTCAACAACTTCCTGTGGGCCTACAACGTCGACACCAGACAGCTTTCGCGCGTCCTGTCCTGCCCGGCCGGGGCCGAATCGACCGGCCTGCATGCGGTCGACGAAATCAACGGCTGGACCTACGTCATGAGCAACTTCCAGCATGCCGGCGATTGGGAAAAACCGCTGCACGACAAGGTCAAGGATGCGCTCGATCCGCTGGTGCGGGCCAACTACAAGGACCGCTTCGGCGCCACGGTGGGCTATCTGACCGGCTTGCAATTGCCGGCACGGGCCTGATACGCCAGAACAAACGGAGGCAATTTCCCTTGAAAGAGAGGCTGCGGCCTCTCTTTTTTACGCCCATTCTTTCCCGCGCATGGCCGGACGGCAAGCTTCCTGCAAAAAAATCAGCGCTTTCTCAGCCTGTCGTTATATGCTGGCGGACATGCTCCGGCGGGAGTGAAGGTCCGCATTTGAAGTATTGGCACTTGCGGGCGAATGCACTCCGGCCGGAATGTCGATGGATGTCGATTTCTGGAGAGTGGATCGCCACGGAGACAATGGCGGTCGAACTCCTTTCAGCCTTCGACAGTCATAGCGGAATGCAAAAAATGAGATCAACCGCCGCCGTTTGTTCGTCCGTATTGCCCATCGTTGCCCTGATGACCGCACTGATGGCCGCGC
The DNA here is from genome assembly GCF_000282135.1 of Herbaspirillum sp. CF444. GTDB lineage: Bacteria > Pseudomonadota > Gammaproteobacteria > Burkholderiales > Burkholderiaceae_D > Herbaspirillum. Next base: position 40,539 of record NZ_AKJW01000057.1, on the reverse strand, counting down.
TATCCGCCTGTACGTCGGCGCCCACCAACCACGGCGAAGTCAAAGGCGCCCCCGCCAGCTCGCGTGAAATGGGGCAGTCCGACACCAACCGCATGGCGACCCTGGCCATGCGCGACAATCTTGAGAGCCTTTATCTGCTGATGGACAAGCTCTACCGGCGCAATCCGGCCGAGTGGAAGAAATCCGGCGCCAGCCGCGAAGAAGTCGTCAAGCGCGTGCGCGAGGCCGTCGAAAAGCGCGAGACCTGGGCCGACCTGCAAGGCAAGCACGACATCGCCGCCATGTCGCTGGCCTTGTCGCCCGATTTCAAGGCCGATCGCGTCGCCGCATTCATCTACGCCACGGCCGACATGATCGTCACGGCGCACGGCGGCAAGATCGAGTTCTTCCTGATCGACGGCCTCGACGCCCAGTACCTCTACAATGCCGCGCGCAATATCGAAATCGCCGTGTGGATGCTCACCAATCGCCGCAACAGCGCCGGCCAGCCTTTGCTGCTGTCCGACGAGATCAATGCGACCGAACGCAACCTCAGCTTCGAGCGCGAATTCGGCAAGATCGTCGGCCGCCTGGATCTGCTGGCGGAGTTCGTCACCGAAAAATATCGCCGCGCCGGCATCAGCTATGTGCAAAACCTGCTGGGCGGTTCGTTCCTGCAATTTTTGCCGGTGCGCTGACGGTGTCTCATCGATTTTCGATCAGCGTGGGCCGGAGCGTTGCCGCAATTATCACGGATGGCCGATTTTGTCCGGTCAATGTCTTCTGCGGGCATGGATGGCGCGGTGTACATGGGATACCATGATTCCCTCACGTCTCATCGGCAGAGGGAATCATGGACCAGGTCACGACACGGGAGGCCGGCATCCCCGTCTATTTTTTGTTGCGAGAATCGGCGCTCACGCTTGACCTGATCGGTCCGGCGGAAGTATTGCGCTACGCCAACCGCTTTGCCGACAAATCCGGCTGCCCGCCATACTTCGACCTGCACTTCATCAGCGCCCATCGTGAAGTGGCGACCTCGGTCGGTCTGACGCTGGCGGGCATCGAAGCCTTGCCGGACAGTTTGCCCGACGACGCCATGCTGGTCCTGAGCGGTTGCATCGACAAGGACGACGACTTCGGCAATCCCGCCGATCAGGCGGCGGTACGCTGGCTGCAGCAGCACTACCGGCCCCATCACCGGCTGGTCTGCATCTGCACCGGCGCCTTGCTGGCGGCTTATGCCGGTTTGCTCGGCAAGCGCAAATGCACCACGCATCATAGCCATATCAATGAGTTGCGCGGCTTTGCGCCGCAAGCGGATGTGCTGGAAAACCGCATCTTCGTCGAAGACGGCCTGATTTTCACCAGCGCCGGCGTGACTACCGGCATCGACCTGGCGCTGCACATCGTCGCGCAGATCGCCGGTCACGCTTGCAGCGCATCGGTGGCGCGTTCGCTGGTGGTCTACCTGCGCCGCACCGGCGGCGATCCGCAATTGTCACCCTGGCTGGCGGCGCGCAATCATTTGCATCCGGCCGTGCATCGGGTACAGAACGCGGTCATCAAGGACCCGGCGCAAGACTGGAGCGTGGCGCAGCTGGCCGACATCGCCTGCACCAGCGAGCGCCATCTCACGCGGCTGTTTCGCGAACACACCGGCGACAGCCTGATCGACTACATCCATCGCATCCGCATCGCACTGGCGCGCGATCTGCTGGCGCAGTCGCCTCTGGACATTGAACGGGTGGCGGAAAAATCGGGCTTTCATTCCGGCCGCCAGTTGCGGCGCGTGTGGAAGAAATTTGAAGCGCATTCGCCATCGGCGCACCGGGAGCTGGCCGGTGTTCATGCCGGCTAGCGGCCGATGCGGAATGCGTTCTTTGAAAAAAGGCCGGTTTTGCCTTATTCGTAAGCGTTGGCCAGCTTGTCCGGCAAGGGCACGTTGAGCCATTTCTTGACGAGCGCGTTGAGCTCGCCGGATTTCTTCACCTTGGTCAGGATGTCGTTGACCTTGGCTTGCAAAGCCGGTTCACCCTTGTTCAGTCCGACCACGCAGCGCGATTCCTGGATGATGTACTTGAAGACGGGTTTGTGCGCCGGATCCTTTTCACCCAGGGTAATCGCAACGAAATCGCCGGTACCGATCAATTTGACCTGGCCGGACACGTAGGCGGAGATGAGCGTGTTGTTGTCTTCGTAGCGCTTGATGACGGTGCTTGGCGGTACTGAGGCGGTCAATTGCACGTCTTCGAAGGTGCCGCGCGCCACGCCCACGACCTGCGACGCCAGGTCGGCCGGACCGCTGACCTTGATGTCGGCGGCGCCGAAGACGCTATTGTTGAATGGCGCATAAGGCTGGGAGAAATCCAGCACCTTGTCGCGCTCGGCATTGCGTCCCAGCGTCGAAATCACCAGATCGACTTTATGCGTCTGCAGATACGGAATGCGATTGGCGCTGGCGACCGGCACCAGTTCCACCTTGACGCCCATGTTCTTGGCGATGAGTCGGGAGACATCGATGTCCAGGCCCTGCAACTGCATTTCGGAGTTGACCGAGCCGTAGGGCTGAAAATCCTGGGGGACGGCGATGCGGATGGTGCCGGCCTTTGTGATGTCGGCCAGCGCATCGGCGTTGGCGTTCGATGCGGCAAAGCTTGCGATCATCAGCGTGGTAACGGAACAGAGCGCCAGGCGTTTCGCGAATTTCATTTTTTCTCCCAATTAAACGTGGTCAATGCAGGTAAGAGGACGCACTCATGCCGACGTGCACGGACAGAACAAAAACGAACAAAGCAAAAAGCACGGACGCAGGCAGCGTAACGGATCATGACTGCCTCAGCACACTTCATGCCCGGCGTGGCGACAGGCGCGGGAGCGCCATGATGGCCTGCGCATTCCCCGGAAATTTTTTTAAAGTCCGCGAAAAAAATGATGCACGCACCGTTTTAAGCAGTTTTTCGCGGTTGCGGCGCGCCATGTCAGTGCATTTCAGAAGGGGCGGACGATTGCTCTGCATCATTTTCAGGCGAGGCGAAGCAGCGGGAAAATCGCCCCGGTCGAACATGGCTTTTCACGCTTTCCCGGTGTGCGTATGCCGCAACTACGCGGCTGTTTAGAGGCGTATGATGACCGGAAATACCGGCGTGCAGCGATCCAGGCGAAGCCTGATCCGGAGCAAGCATGCAGGTCGGGTGTGTCAACTTCTACGGCAGCAAACATGGATCTGATCAAAGAGCTGGAAGCCTCGCAAGCCGAGTTTTCGCGCATTCGCCGCGACCTGCACGCCCATCCCGAATTACGCTACGAGGAGCATCGCACCTCCGATCTGGTGGCGAGCACCTTGCAAGGCTGGGGCATTCCGGTTCATCGCGGCCTGGGCGGCACCGGCGTGGTGGGCGTGATTCGCGCGGGCACGGGGAGTCGTGCAATCGGACTGCGCGCCGACATGGACGCCTTGCCGATTCAGGAGATGAACACCTTTGCCCATGCTTCCCGGCATGCCGGCAAGATGCATGCTTGCGGTCATGACGGGCACACCGCCATGCTGCTGGCCGCCGCCGCCCACTTGAACGCCACGCGCCGCTTCGATGGCACCGTGTACCTGATATTCCAGCCGGCCGAGGAGGGCGGCTGCGGCGCGGCGAAGATGATCGAAGACGGCCTCTTCGAGAAGTTCGAAATGGAATCCGTCTACGCATTGCACAACTGGCCCGGCATGCCGCTCGGCGCGTTTGCCGTCAATTCCGGCGCCATCATGGCGTCGAGCAACGAGTTCAGAATCACCTTGCACGGCAAAGGTTCGCACGCCGCCTTGCCGCATAACGCCGTCGATCCCGTCGCCGCGCTGGCGGCCTTGTCGCAGGCGCTGCAAACCATCCTGACGCGCAACAAGCGTCCCGGCGACGCCGCCGTGCTGTCGATTACGCAAATGCACGCAGGCGAGGCCAGCAACGTCATTCCGGATTTCGCCTGGCTCGGCGGCACCGTCAGAACCTTCTCCATCGACGTGCTCGACCTGATCGAATCGCGCATGCGCGAACTGGCGGAACATCTGGCGCGCGGTTTCGGTTGCGAAGCGGAGATCGTCTTCGACCGCAAGTACCCGCCGACGATCAACCATCCGCAAGAGACCGCCGTGTGCGTCGACGTCATGCGCGCACTGGTCGGCGAGGAAAACGTCGACGTCGACGTCGAAGCGCCGATGAGTTCTGAAGATTTTTCCTTCATGCTGCAGGCCAGACCGGGATGCTATGCGCTGATCGGCAACGGCGAGGGCGGTCATCGCGACCATGGTCACGGCGCGGGGCCCTGCATGCTGCATAACACCAGCTATGATTTCAACGACGATTTGCTGCCGATCGGCGCCAGCTATTGGGTGAAGCTGGCGCAGCGCTTGTTGCCGCGGAGTTAGCGGGGAGAGGGGGCGCGCCGGTCGGCGACGCGTGCCGGCTTCATCTTCATGTCGAGGATGAGGGCTTCATTCACGGGACCTGTCCAGGAAGAATCAGGCGCGGGTTTCATCGCGGACGGCGATCACATAGCAGCCGCGGCCCTTGTTCTTGGCGTCGTACATCGCCTTGTCGGCCGCTTGCAGCAGCAGGTCGGGATCGCAATCGCTTTCGCAGACGGCGATGCCGATGGAGACGCCCAATGTGTACTCGCCTTGCGGCAGTTTCAGCGGTTCGGCGACGACGTGGATGCATTTTTCCGCCAATGCGCGCGCGCCATGGGCAAGCGGCGTGTCCAGGTCGGTCGCCAGCAGCACGAATTCGTCGCCGCCGACCCGCGCCAGCGTGTCGCTATGGCGCGCCACCCGCAAGAGCCGCTGGGTGATTTCCTGCAGCACCTGGTCGCCGGCCTTGTGTCCCAGCGTGTCGTTGATCGGTTTGAATCCGTCAAGATCGAGGAACAGCAGCGCCACGCCGGTGCGCTCGCGGTTGGCATGAGCGATGGCTTGCTTCATGCGATCGGCCAGCATGACGCGATTGGGCAGGCCGGTGAGGGTGTCGTGATGGGCTTGATGCTGGAGCTCGGCCTGGTGCACCTTCAGCCGCGACAGCAGGCGGTTGAAGGCCATCGTCAGGTGGCCGACTTCATCCGCGCGCGCCACCTGCAGCGGCGTCAGCGGGAGGTCGCCGCGCGTCATCCGTTCCGCCTGGTCGGCAGCGTGCCGCAGCGGCCGGAAGAACCAGACCACGACCAGGATGATCAGCAGGAAAATCACCAGCGCCTGCACCGCGCCGCCGCGCAAGATGAAGGCCTGTACATGCTCGACGGTCGGCAATGCGGCGGAGACCGGCAGGCGCACCACGACAAACCAGCCGGTGCTCGGTACGGGTGCGATGGCCTTGATTTCTTCGACGCTGCCGTTGCTGCCGATGCCGGTGCCGCGATAGCCGGCAACGGCCTTGTCCAGCAGCGGATCGACGCCGACCTGCGGCAATGGTTTGAGCACGATGGTCGGATCGTTGGCGGCGATGATGACGCGTTTGGCGGGGGACACCAGAATGAAGCTGCCGGATTCGCCAAGGCGGGCCTGTTGCAGATGATCGAGGAAGCCGGCCGCCGTCAGGCTGGTGGTGCCGCCCAATATGCCGATGAGTCTGCCGCCATGATCCCTGAGCGGCGCCATCATCGGGATGATGGCTTGCTGCGACGCCGGGCTGAGCAGCGGTTCGCCGATGATGAACCGGCCGCCTTTGGCCAGATGGAAATCAGGATAACCGCTGATCGACAAGCCCGTGCGTCCGATGGTGGAGGGATAGTCGATGATGATGACGCCGTTGTCGTTGGCAACGAACAGTCCTTGCGAAAACAGCGGTTGCAATTCCTGTCGGTCGCGCAGCCACTCGCGCAGTCTTTCCGGCTGCCCCATCAGTTCCGGCGGCAGCGAGGCGGCGAGTTGCTCAAGGTAGCGGCGGCGCTCCAGTATGCGGTGATTGATGTCTTGCGCCAGATAGCTGGCAATCGTGCTTTGCTGTTCGGCGGCGACTCCGGTCAGGTCGTCGTGCAGAAAATCGGTCAGCACGTAATAGCGGGCGATGCCGCTGGCGAGGACGACGAGGGTGCCGAACAGCACCAGGCGGGTGACGAGACTGTTGGCGAAGCGTTTAAGGTTCATTGCGGTGACGGGGATGTTGTTGTTATCTCGTGTTGATGAGCGGCTTCGCTGATGCGGTCGCGCACGACGCGTATGGCTTGCTTGAGCGCGTAGACGTCGCCGTAATAGCGTTGCGGGATATCGATCTGGTTGGCGTTGGCGTCGATCTCTTCGATTTCCCGGTGCCATTCGGCCAGTTTTTCCGCCGACGGCGAGATGGTGTTCCAGATCTCTTCTTCGAGCAAGTGGATTTCCTTGTACCAGACCACCAGCCGTTTTTTCATGCTGGCTTCATAGATGCGCGGCACGGCCTGGATCAGACCGAACAGCACCGCGATGAACGGCAGCAGGATCGTGAAGCGCCGCTCGATGAAGTTGGCCAGCCAGAACGGCAGGTAGCGTTGCAGGAAAGGGCGGCCGGATTTGAAGTAGCGGCGCGTCTCGTCGGAGATGGTGAAATCCTCGATGTTCTGGTTGGGGAAATAATTGCGCGGCGTGAAAAAGTCGGGCGCGTTGTGGATTTCGTTGGCGGCGTCCAGCAGCAGGTAGGCCAGCGCCGGGTGCAGGCTTTCCTTGGACACCAGCATGGCGGTGGCGGCCAGCAGCGTGACGTCTTGCGAAGGTTTGTCGTTGACAAGGCTGGTGGCGCCGCGCGGATAAGTGATCTTCGACAGCGATGGAAATTTCTGCACCAGCGCGTCGGCTTGCGAGAAGCTCATCAGCTTGATGCCGCTATTGAGCAGGGTGCGAATCAGTTCGCTGTCGGTGCGGCCGATGAAGAAAGCGGCGTCGATCTTGTTGTTGAGCAGTTGTTCGTAGGCGGTGCTGCCGTTCATTTCCTCCAGCGTGGAGTTGTTGGTGGTGATGCCGTTTTCCGTCAGCAAGTCGTTGGCGACGATGCGCAGGCCACTGCCGGGCACTCCCAATGAGATGCGTTTGCCGCGCAGTTGCGACAAACGGTCGTAGGTCGTTGTTCCTTGATAGAACACCCAGATCGGCTCGTAGGAAATGGCGGCGATGGTCTGGATGCCGGGGGCCTGTTCGCTGTTGCCGGTACCCGATTGGATGAAACCGACCTGGAATTCGTTGTTGTCGTCGCGCAGGCGCTGGAAGTTTTCCACCGAACCGGACGACGGCCGGATGTCGAGCGTGATGCCGTCGCGTTTGAGGATCTGCGCGTAGCGTTCGGCGTAGTTGTAATAGATGCCGCCCGGCGCACCGGCGGTCATGACGATCTTGCCCTGGGTGGCCGGCTTGAGCATCGCCAGCACGGTCCAGCAAACCGCCAGCAGCACCAGCGAACCGATCAGCATCAGGCGACGCAGGCGCTGCGGCGTCATCGGCGGTTTTTGGATGCGATGGAGCGGAAGAGGTGTCTTGGACATAAAGTCGCTGCCGGTTTTTGCCTATGCTTGCGCTGCCTGTTTACGCCCCTGCGTCGGGGCACTTTGTTATCGCCGCCGGCCTGCCCATTTCACGCCTTCTTCCTGTCAGTTTGCTGACGGCGAGGGCTAAGCCGGCTCCGCGTGTTCCACCATCAACTGTACCTTGGTTGTACCGTTATATTCGTTGGCATCCAATCTAAAAGCAACTGTCGCGTAATCCGGCAGCGCATCGGCGTGGCCGAACCAGATCGCGTCGTATTTTTGCCCGTCTTTTTCCAGCAGCAGTTTAAGGTGTTTTTCCTTCAGGATGCGCTGGCTCACCACGCGAAAGCGATCGCAGAACACCGGCGGCGCAAAGCCCTGGCCCCAGACCTGTTCATCCATCAGGCTGATGAAGTTGACGGAATAGTAGGCCTCTTCCAGCGCGCCGTCGGTTTCCACCACGCGTTCGAGCTGGTTCTGGGTCAACCAATCCTTGCCGACCTCTTCAAACGCATGGGCAAATGCGTCGAAGGCTTCGGCGCGGATCGTCAAGCCGGCTGCCATCGCGTGGCCGCCGAATTTGGTGATCACCGACGGCGCGTGTTTGGACACCAGATCCAGCGCATCGCGCAGGTGGAAGCCGGCGATCGAACGGCCGGAGCCCTTGATCAGGCCTTCGTCGCCGGGCGCGAAGGTGATGGTCGGGCGGTAGAACTTGTCTTTCAGGCGCGAGGCCACGATGCCGATCACGCCCTGGTGCCAGGAGGCGTCGAACACGCTGATGGTGCGGCGGTCCTGCGGGTTGAAGTCGTCCAGCAGCAGCAAGGCGGTGTCCTGCATGCCGGCTTCGATGTCGCGGCGTTCGCGGTTGATGGCGTCGAGCTGCTGGGCGATGGCCCAGGCGCGGCCTTCGTCGTCGGTGGTCAGGCATTCGATGCCGAGCGCCATGTCGGCCAGACGGCCGGCGGCATTCAGGCGCGGGCCGACGGCGAAGCCGAGGTCGAACGGCGTGGCGCGGCGAGCTTCCCGGCCGGCGGCGCGGAACAGCGCGGCAATGCCCGGATGCATGCGGCCGGCGCGCATGCGCTTCAATCCTTGTGCGACCAGGATGCGGTTGTTGGCGTCGAGCTTGACGACGTCGGCGACCGTACCCAGGGCGACCAGGTCGAGCAGCGCATCGAGCTTGGGCTGGGTCTGGGCGTCGAAGATGCCACGCTTGCGCATTTCGGCGCGCAAGGCCAGCAGCACGTAAAACATCACGCCGACGCCGGCCAGGTTCTTGCTGGGGAAGCCGCACGAAGGTTGATTGGGATTCACGATCACGCGCGCATCCGGCAGGCTGTCTCCGGGCAAATGGTGATCGGTGACGACCACGTCGACGCCGCGCGCCTTGGCGGCGGCAACGCCGTCGATGCTGGCGATGCCGTTGTCGACCGTGACGATGATGTCGGGCGATTTTTCGCGGATGGTCAGTTCGACGATTTCCGGCGTCAGGCCGTAGCCGTATTCAAAACGGTTCGGCACGATGTAATCGACCTGCGCGCCCAGGCTGCGCAAGCCGCGCAGGCCGACCGCGCAGGCCGTGGCGCCGTCGCAGTCGTAGTCGGCGACGATCACCATCTTCTTGTTGGCGGCGATGGCGTCGGCCAGGTAGACGGCGGCGGCATCGATATGCAGCAAGCCGGACGGCGCAATCAGTGCGCCCAGTTCGCTCGACAGGTCTTTGGCGTTGAGCAGGCCGCGGGCGGCGTAGACGCGCGCCAGCACGGGATGGATGCCGCTGTGGATCAGGTCGTCGACGTGGCGCGGGTCGTAGGAGCGGGTGGTGATGCGGATCATGTGCTTGACCTTGATTAAGCTTGCGCAGCCAGTTTGCCCAGCGAGGGCTTGACCCAGAATCTGCGCAGCGACGAGGCCGTGGCCGTCAGGTGCAGCAGCTTGTCCTGGCCGGTCAGGATCAGCGACAGGCTGTCCAGGCGTTTCTCGCGCAGCGCCTGCAGCAGCGGCGCGAACCAGGCGGCATCGAGCGCTTCCACGCGTTGCAGCCAGACGCCCCATTCATTGGCCAGGCCGGCTTCCAGCAGGTCGTCCAGCATCAGCAGGCCGCGCTCGCCGGTTGCGGCAAGGATGGTTTCGGGGGCGCTGGCGGATTGTCGTGAGGCGGCCGGCGCCAAGGCCTGCGGCCAGCCGCTCAGGTTGAAGGCTGCCTGATAAGTTGTTGTCGCCGACATCGCGGAGGTGTTCGCGGCATTGCCGCCGCCCCAGATCCACAGCGAGTTGACGGGTTTCCTGCCGCGCATTTCTCGCTCTTCGTTCAGGGACTCGGAAAACCATTGCATCTGCACTTCGTTTTGCAGCTTGCGCCAGGCCAGTTCACCGGGGCCTTCCGGCATCCAGATGTCGATGTTGCGGCCGCTGGCGGCTTGCGGGGAAGACGTGCGCAGGCCGGCCCAGTCGTCGGCGCGCATCATCCAGGTGGCGGCGTCGATGTAGATCAGCGTGCGGCCGATTTCTTCGAACAGCGGCAAGGCTGACTGGAACAGGCGGCGCGAGTGGGCTTCGTCCAGCTCCAGTTGGCCGATGTCGGTCAGCACCAGGTGGTCGCGGGCGACGTGGATGTGCGCCGGTTGCAGTACGAACCAGTGGCCTTCCATCGTTTGGCGGCCGTGCGCCTGCAAGATCGCGGCCGAAGCCGGCGGGCTGTTGCTGCGCTCGTCCTTGCCATCTGCCGCCGTCAGGCCGAACTGACGGCTGATCCAGTGTTCATGCGGCAAGGCGCGTGAAAACGGATCGAGGTTTTGCGGGGGATGGGTGTTCTTGCTGCGCGCCAACAACATGGCCAGCGCGGGGGCTTTGCATTGGCGCGTCAGGTCGCGCGCCAACTCGGCCTGCGGCAGGCCGAAAGGGATCAGGATGTCGAGATGATTCATGCCGCGATTGTAGGCGAAAACCCTGCGTTCGTTTCAAAAGCCTCTATGAGGAAGCACAAGCGAAAGGTGAATAAACGCGTACTGCAAAACTAAGTCGCGCTTTTGCGATCTGAGCTGGCGATCCGGGAGTGAACGACAACAGTGAAAGATGCCGGAGAGTGTGGCAAACTGGCGCATTGTCGTTCGGCATCGTTTTTACCGTGTGGATTTGCCGTCTTTCCTCCGGTTTCTTGCGAACTTCCCCGGTTTTGCATCGTTGTTGCCGCCGTTCCGGCAATCCTCCTTCGTGAAAAGTGAGCCCAGGTTTGAGTCTGATTAAAAATTTACCCTTCGAATGGCTGGTCGGCATTCGTTACACGCGAGCCGGCAAGCGCAGCGGCCGCAATAGTTTCATCTCCTTCATTTCCCTGATTTCCATGGCCGGCATCGCGCTCGGCGTGGCCGCGCTGATCGTCGTGCTGTCGGTGATGAACGGCTTCCAGAAAGAGGTGCGCGACCGCATGCTGTCGGTGCTCTCGCATATCGAAGTATTCGACGCGTCCGGCGCCATGCAGGACTGGCAGTCGGTCGCCAAACAGACCTTCCAGAACAAGGAAGTCATCGGCGCCGCACCGTATGTGGCGGCGCAAGCCATGATGACGCGCGACGACAATGTGCGCGGCGTGGTGATTCGCGGCGTGCTGCCGTCGGAAGAGCCCAAGGTGTCGGATGTCGCCGGCCAGGTCAAGCAGGGCAAATTTTCCGATCTCAAGCCGGGCGAGTTCAACATCGTGCTGGGCGGCGAACTGGCGCGCAGCCTGCGCGTCGGCCTCGGCGACAAGGTCACGCTGATCGCGCCGCAAGGGCAGGTGACGCCGGCCGGCGTGCTGCCGCGCCTGAAGCAGTTCACCGTGGTCGGCATCTTTGAAGCGGGGCATTACGAATTCGACTCGTCGCTGGCCTTCATCCAGATCGAGGATGCGGAGCGGCTGTTCCGTCTCGATGCGCCTTCCGGCGTGCGCTTGCGCATCAAGGACATGCTGCAGGCGCCGCAGGTGACTTACGAGTTGTCGAAGACGCTCAACGGCAACCTGTACCTGCGCGACTGGTCGCAGCAAAACAGCAACTGGTTCGCCGCGGTGAAGACCGAGAAGCGCATGATGTTCATCATCCTGACCCTGATCATTGCGGTGGCGGCGTTCAACCTGGTGTCCACGCTGGTGATGACTGTGACCGACAAGCAGGCCGACATCGCCATCCTGCGCACGCTCGGCGCCTCGCCGGGATCGATCATGAAGATCTTCGTGATCCAGGGGGCGCTGGTCGGGCTGATCGGCACCGGTCTCGGCGTCGGCTTCGGCGTGCTGGTGGCGCTGAACATCGACGTGATCGTGCCCTTGATCGAACGCCTGCTGCACGTGCAGTTCTTGCCCAAGAGCATTTACGTGATTTCCGAATTGCCGTCCGACCTGATCTGGTCGGATGTATGGACCATAGGTGGCGTAGCGGTAGTGCTGGCCTTCCTGGCGACGTTGTACCCAAGCTGGGCGGCAGCGCGCGTCAAACCGGCGGAGGCCTTGCGCTATGAATAATCCCATCACAAACAATCAGACCGTGCTGTCTTGTCGCGGACTGGGCAAGACTTTTACGCAAGGCAAGTATTCGGTCAAGGTGCTCAACGGCATCGACATCGACGTCAAGGCCGGCGAGCAGGTCGCCATCGTCGGCGCGTCCGGCTCCGGCAAATCGACGCTGCTGCATTTGCTGGGCGGCCTCGACACGCCGACCGGCGGCACCGTCAGCCTTCAGGGCAAGGACTTCGCCAATCTGGGAGAAGCTGCTCGCGGCGACCTGCGCAATGCGGCGCTGGGTTTCGTCTACCAGTTCCACCACTTGCTGCCGGAATTTTCCGCGTTGGACAACGTCGCCATGCCGCTGATGATCCGCCGCATCAAGCGCGATCAGGCGCAAGAACAGGCGCGCGAAATCCTCGCCCGCGTCGGCCTCGAAAACCGCGTGCGCCACGTGCCGGGCGAACTGTCCGGCGGCGAACGCCAGCGTGTCGCGCTGGCGCGCGCGCTGGTCACCAAACCGGCCTGCGTGCTGGCCGACGAACCGACCGGCAACCTGGACCGCTCGACCGCCGACAAGACGTTTGAACTGATGTTGGAATTGTCGCAAACCTTGGGTACGGCCTTTGTCATCGTGACCCATGACATCGAGCTGGCGCGCCGCTGCGGCCGCGTGTTGCGATTGTCCGAGAATGGCTTGCAACTTTGGGAATAGGGGATGGCAATGAACAAGAAAAATATCGGAGGAATGCTGATCGCGAGTACGCTGTTGCTGAGTTCGCTTGCGCAGGCAAAAGAGACGTTGCGGGTGCAGGTGCCCGCCGTTTTCGATGAACAGGTGCCGATCGAGCCTAGCGTCAAGGCAGAATGTGCGGTCGACAGGATTCTGGGGAATCATGTTTTTCAGAAAGTCGCCGACAAGTATCCGGGCACCTTGCAGGTTACCGATCCCGCCAAGATGGAAAAGGGCAAGGTCCTCAAGCTGACGGTGTTGAGCGTGCAAGGTATCGGCGGTGGCGGTTGGACCGGCCCCAAGGCTGTCACGGTGCGGGCCGACCTGGTGCAAGACGGCGAAGTCGTGCAAACCGTGGTCAAGCGCGAGCATTCGCGCGGCGGCGTCTTTGGCGGCATGCGCGGTACATGCTCGATTCTGGAAATCGTGGCGGAGTCGTTGGGGCGCCAGGTTGCGACCTGGCTCATGACGCTGGATGGCGCTGCTTCGGCCGGGCAGCCGATGCCGGCAGCGCAAATCGATCAAAGCGCGCAAACTAAGCAAATAACCGAGGCGACGGACGAGGCAAAGACGAGGTCCGAAGCCAAGCCTGACGCCAAGCCGGAATGACTTGGCGCCGCCAGTCCGTTTAACTTTTTTACTGAAGTACTGAGATCATCATGAACACACGTCAATGGCTCGAAAAGCTGGTCGCCTTCGACACCACCAGCCGCAACTCCAATCTGGAACTGATCACCACCGTGCGCGACAGCCTGCAGGCGCAAGGTATCACGCCTTGGTTTGCGCATAACAAGGAGCGCACCAAGGCCAATCTGTTCGCCACGCTGCCGGCCACGCAAGGATCGGAAGCCGGCAATACGCAGGGTGGCATCGTGCTGTCGGGACACACCGACGTGGTGCCGGTCGACGGCCAGAACTGGGACAGCGATCCGTTCAAGCTGACCGAACGCGACGGCCTGCTGTACGGACGCGGCAGTTGCGACATGAAGGGCTACATCGCCGCGTCGCTGGCGCTGGTGCCTGAATTCCTGGCGATGCCGCGCGCCAAGCCGCTGCATCTGGCGTTTTCCTATGACGAAGAGATCGGTTGCGCCGGCGCGCCGTCGATGCTGGCCGAATTGCAGGAGCGCGGCATCCGTCCGGAAGGCTGCGTCGTCGGCGAGCCGACCAATATGCAAGTGGTGGTGGCGCACAAGGGCATCAATGTTTTCTCGTGCAGCGTGCACGGCAAGTCGGCGCACTCGTCGCTGACGCCGCAGGGCTGCAACGCCATCGAATATGCCGCGCGGCTGATCTGCGCCATCCGCGATTTCGCCGATGCCTACAAGGCCAACGGTCCCTACGACGCGCTGTACGACGTGCCGTTTTCGACCATGACGACCAACCAGATCCGCGGCGGCATTGCGATCAACACGATCCCGAACCTGTGCGAATTCACCTACGAGTTCCGCAATCTGCCGGGCATGTCGCCGGACAAGATCCAGGAGCAGATCACGCATTACGTGCGCGATCATTTGCTGCCGAAGATGCAGGCGGAATATCCGGAAGCGAAGATCGACATCGGCGTGATCGCCGGCAGCCCGGCGCTGGAAACCGCGGAACAGGAAGCCATCACGTCGCTGGTGCGCGCCCTGACGCAGGACAACGAGAAGCGCAAGGTGGCCTACGCGACCGAAGCCGGCTTGTTCCAGCGCATCGGCATCCCGACCATCGTGTGCGGTCCCGGGGACATCATCCAGGCGCACAAACCGAACGAATTCGTCGCGATTGCTCAGCTGGAGCGCTGCGAAGATTTTCTGCGCAAGCTGGGGCGTTCGCTGCAGGCGACCTGAGCAGAGGCCGAATACCGGGCTGAGCATGATATAAGAGAGGGCGGGTCGGTTTTTCCGGCCCGTCGTCGTTGAGCGTTACCCAACACGACCATCATTTCCGTTATTCCCGTCCTATCGCTTATGTGGATCGATACGCACTGCCATCTCGATGCCGGTGAATTTGCCGGCGAAGAACTTGCCGTCGCCGACGAGGCGGCCGGGCAGGGCGTCGGCATGATCGTGGTGCCGGCGGTGGCGACGTTCAATTTTGCAGCGGTTGCCCGGTTGGCGGCGCAACGCAGTAATTGCGTGTACGCGCTGGGGATACATCCTCTGTATGTACCCAAGGCGCAGGAGAGCGATCTGGACGCCTTGCGCCAGGCGATTGAAGCAGCGCTCGAAGACAAGCGCTTCGTCGCCATCGGCGAGATCGGTCTCGACTTCTTCGTTCCGGAATTGAAGGAAGGCGCGCTGCGCGACAAGCAGGAGCACTTCTACAGCGAGCAGCTCAAGCTGGCGCGCGAGTATTCCCTGCCGGTGCTGCTGCATGTGCGGCGCTCGCAAGACATCATCCTCAAATACCTGCGCCGCATCGCGGTGCCCGGCGGCATCGCGCATGCCTTCAACGGCAGTCATCAGCAGGCGCTGACGTTCATCGAACTGGGTTTCAAGCTGGGCTTCGGCGGCGCCATGACGTTTCCGCGCTCGTTGCAGATTCGCCGGCTTGCCGCCGAGGTTCCATTGGACGCCGTCGTGCTGGAGACCGATGCCCCCGATATTTCTCCGGCCTGGCTGCATCCGGCGCGCAATACGCCGGATCAGATTCCGCGCATCGGCGAGGTGCTGGCCGGGTTGCGCGGGATGAGCGTCGACGAAATCGCACTGGCGACAGCCGCCAATGCGCGTGCGGCGATGCCGCGTCTGGCTGCGGTCTCCGAGGTTTTTTAAGCGATGCGCAGCGCCATTCTCGGTTTTGCCGCAGGAATAGCGTTGTTGCAGATGCAGGCGCAACTGCTTGCTTTCGAATGGCATATGGCCCTGTTGGCAGTGGCGGCGGTGTTGCTGCTGATGGGCTGGCGGCTGGGCAGGAGCGGCCTGGGCGCCGTGCTGCGGATTGCAGTGTTCAATATCGCGGGGATTTGCGTCGGCTTTGCCTGGGGCGGCCTGTACGCCCAGTACTACCTCGATCAGGAGTTGCCGGCGGCCTGGGAGGGGCAGGACGTCACGGTGGTCGGCACGGTCGACAGCCTGCCGTATCGTTTCGAGCGCGGCGTGCGTTTCAACTTCCAGGTCGAAACCATCGCGCCGCAGGTCAACGGGACGCCTCCGGTGCCTTCGCGCCTGGCGTTGTCATGGTACGCAGCAGGGCCGTTTGAGAAGACGAATGCCGCTTCTTCCGCCGCCGTTCCCAACGTGCAGCCGGGCGAGCGCTGGCAGTTCACCATACGCCTGAAACGTCCGCACGGCAGCGCCAATCTCAACGGTTTCGATTATGAAGTCTGGCTGCTGGAGCAGGGCTTGCGCGCGACCGGCACGGTGCGTCCCGATGCGCAGCTGGCCTACAAAAATCATCGCTTGCAAGCCTTCGTCCAGACGCCGGGCAATATCGTCCAGTATTGTCGCGGTTGGCTGCGCGACCGCATTCTGGCGGCCTTGCCCCAACAGAAATACGCCAACGTCATCGTGGCCTTGGTCATCGGCGACCAGCGCGCCATCGAGCAGTCCGACTGGGAGATTTTCAATCGCACCGGCGTCGGCCATCTGGTGGCGATTTCGGGCTTGCACATCACGATGATCGCCGGTTTGTTTGCCGCGTTCGCCAGTTTCTTGTGGCGGCGCTCGTTTTTCACCAGGGCGCAGCTGCCGCTGATCCTGCCCGCGCCCAAAGTCGCCGTGTTGGCCGGTCTGGCTGCCGCATTGATTTACGTCTTGCTGGCCGGTTTCGGCATTCCCGCGCAGCGCACGCTGTACATGCTGGCGGTGGTGGGCATGGCGTTCTGGATGGGGCGGCTGACGCATATCTCTTATGTCATGTGCCTGGCGCTCGGGGTGGTCTTGCTGGCCGATCCCTGGGCCTTGCTGTGGCCCGGCTTCTGGCTGTCGTTCGGCGCGGTGGCGATCATCCTTTATGCCTCGTCGGGACGCGTCGGCAGCGATGCCGCTGCCGAGCCGGTGGTGATGACCGCCATCGAACGGCATCGCAAACCGTCGCGCCCGGTCATGCTGTGGCGGGCGATACGCGCCGGCGCTTACACGCAATATGTGGTGACGCTGGGCTTGCTGCCGCTGACCTTGCTGCTGTTCGGCCAGTACTCGCTGGTGAGCCCGCTGGCCAATGCGATGGCGATTCCCCTGATTACGCTGTTGGTGGCGCCCCTGGCGCTGCTCGGCAGCATCTTGCCGCCGCCCTTGTCTGCCTGGGTCTTGCTGTCGGCGCATGCCATGGTGGAGTGGCTGGTGGGCGTGCTGGGCTGGCTGAGCAGCCAGCCGTTTGCAGTCTGGCAAACGCCGCTGCCGGCGCTGTGGATGTTTTTGCTGGCGCTGGGCGGGACCATGCTGCTGCTGGCGCCGCGCGGCTGGCCGGCGCGCTGGCTGGGATTGTTCGGCTGGCTGCCTCTGCTGTTGAACGCGCCGACCTGGCCGGAAGAGGGCAAGATGCAGGTCACCGCCTTCGACGTCGGGCAGGGCATGGCGCTGCTGGTGGAAACGGCGGAGCACCGGTTGCTTTACGACACCGGCCCGGTTTACTCGCCGGAATCCGACGGCGGCAACCGGGTCATCGTTCCGTATCTCAAATCGCGCGGCATCAACCATCTGGACGTGGTGGTGGTTTCCCATAGCGACAACGATCATTCCGGCGGCGCGCTGTCTGTGCTGAAGGACATTGCCGTCGACCGCGTGTATTCCTCCTTGCCGCCTGCCAGTCCCATCGTGCAAGCCGCGCCGGATCACCGGCGCTGCCTGGCGGGACAGCACTGGCGCTGGGACGGCGCCGAGTTCAGCATGCTGTACCCGGTGCAATCCATCTACGACAGCGACAAATGGAAGCCGAATGCCCGCAGTTGCGTGCTGAAGGTCGCCCTCGGCAAGAACGCCATCCTGCTGCCCGGCGACATCGAGGCGATACAGGAGGACGAGCTCGTCAACAGCGCCGCAGCGGCCAGTCTGCGCGCCACCGTCTTGCTGGCGCCGCATCATGGCAGCGGCACTTCGTCGACGGAAGCCTTCCTGCGCGCGGTCAATCCGGAGGTGGCGCTGTTCCAGGTCGGTTATCGCAACCGCTTCAATCATCCCAAGCCGGAAGTTTTCGAGCGCTATGCCCGCATGGACATTCGCCGCGTGCGCAACGACGAGTCCGGAGCGATTACCGTCTCTTTCGACAAAGGCGTCAGCGTGGCGGAATACCGGCGCGAGCACGCGCGTTACTGGTATGGGCGTTGAGCATTCCGGAGCGTGCTATTTTGGTTGCGAGGCAGGAAGATACTCTAGAATAAATGCTGGTATCTACTAAGCCCCACACATGAACAACCCGATTTTGCATTTTGCCCACGCCAACAGCTACCCGGCGGGAACCTACGGCATGTTTTTCGACCAGTTGCGCGAGCACTACGACGTGCGCGCCTTGCCCATGCATGCGCACAATCCCAAATACCCGGTCGACGATGGCTGGCGCAAGCTGGGCAAGGAACTCGGCGAAGAACTGGCGCAGCGCTATAGCGAACCGGTGATCCTGGTCGGCCACTCCATGGGGGGCATCCTGAGCCTGCTGGCGGGGCGCAAGCGGCCCGATCTGGTGCGTTGCGTGGTGCTGCTGGATTCGCCGATCGTGGCGGGATGGCGCGCCTCGGCGCTGCGTCTGGTCAAACTGCTCAAGATCGAAAGCAAGCGCTCGCCGGCGATGGCGTCCGTCAAGCGCCGCAACGCCTGGCCGGACATGGAGGCGGCCTATCAGCATTACGCCGCCAAGGCCATGTTCGCGGCCTGGCCGGAGCGGGTCTTGCGCGACTATGTCGCTGCCGGCGTGGAGCCGGAGCCGTCCGGCGGCGTCAAGCTGCGCTTCACGCGCGAGACCGAAACTGCTGTCTATCGGACAATTCCGCATCACCTCGGCGCGTTGACGCGGCGTCAATATCCGGTGCCGGTCGGCTTCGTCGGCGGCGCCGACTCGGTGGAGTGCCGCCTGGCCGGACTGGCGGCCACCAAAAAGTTGGTGGGGCCGCATTTCAGGCAGATTCCGGGCGGGCATCTGTTCCCCATGGAGTCCCCCGAAGCGGCCGCCGGCGCCACGCATGAAATGATTCAGGCCTTGCTTTCCGGGAAAGAGAATCACGGGTTTTCCGGCGGGAAATCTGGCGCATCCTGAAAACAGGGGGATCAAAAGCGGGCGGTTTGGGGTATAATTTGAATTTCCCGCACGTGCCGTTCGGCACTTCTTTGTAATGACCAAGTTTGTATTTGTCACTGGCGGCGTCGTGTCTTCCCTGGGTAAAGGGATTGCCGCCGCGTCTCTCGCTGCGATCCTCGAATCGCGCGGCCTCCGAGTCACCCTTCTGAAGCTCGATCCCTACATCAACGTCGATCCGGGAACGATGAGCCCATTCCAGCACGGCGAAGTCTTCGTCACCGACGACGGCGCCGAAACCGACCTGGATCTCGGCCACTACGAGCGTTTCATCACCGCCAAGATGAAGAAGGTGAACAATTTCACCACCGGCCAGATTTATGAGTCCGTGATCCGCAAGGAACGCCGCGGCGAATATCTGGGCAAGACCGTGCAGGTCATCCCGCACATCACCAACGAAATCCAGGACTTCATCCACCGCGGCGCCGAAGGTTTCGACGTGGCATTGGTCGAAATCGGCGGCACCGTCGGCGACATCGAATCGCTGCCGTTCCTCGAAGCAGCGCGTCAGCTGAGCCTGCGTGCCGGCCGCAACGCCGCCGCCTTCGTGCATCTGACGCTGGTGCCTTACCTGGCCTCGGCCGGCGAGCTCAAGACCAAGCCGACCCAGCACAGCGTGCAAAAGCTGCGCGAAATCGGTATTTCGCCGGACGCCTTGCTGTGCCGCGCGGATCGCCGCATTCCCGACGACGAGCGCGACAAGATTTCGCTGTTCTCCAACGTGGTCGCCGACGCCGTGATTTCGGTGTGGGATGCCGATAGCATCTATAAGATTCCGCAGATGTTGCACGACCAGGGATTGGATAACATCATCTGCGAAAAACTGGGCCTGTCGCCCCAGCCGGCGGACCTGACGGTGTGGGACAAGCTGATCCACGCGCAAGAGAATCCTTCGCACGAAGTCACCATCGGCATGGTCGGCAAGTATGTCGATCTGACCGAGTCGTACAAATCGCTGACCGAAGCATTGCGCCACGCCGGCATCCATACCGGCAGCCGCGTCAATATCGAGTACCTGGATTCGGAAGAAATCGAAACCACCGGCACCGCCGGCCTGGCCAAGTACGACGCGATCCTGGTGCCGGGCGGCTTCGGCAAGCGCGGCGTGGAAGGCAAGATCGCCGCAGCGAAGTTTGCACGCGAAAACAAGGTGCCTTACCTCGGCATCTGCCTGGGCATGCAAGTGGCATTGCTGGAATATGCGCGCAACAAGGCCGGTCTGACCAAGGCCAACTCCACCGAGTTCGATCCGGAAACGGAACAACCGGTTGTGGCCCTGATCGACGAGTGGCAAAACCATGACGGCAAGGTCGAAAAGCGCGACGCCAATTCGGATCTGGGCGGCACCATGCGTCTGGGCGCGCAAACCTGCGATGTCAAGCCGGGCACGCTGGCGGCGGAGATTTACGGCAACAAGGTAACGGAGCGTCATCGTCACCGTTACGAAGCGAACAACTTCTACCTGCCGCGCGTGGAAGACGCCGGTCTGATCGTGTCGGCGCGCACGCCGAGCGAAGACCTGTGCGAAATCATGGAGCTGCCGCGTACCGGCGGCGACAATGCGCACCCGTGGTATCTGGGCGTGCAGTATCACCCGGAGTTCAAGTCCACTCCGCGTGATGGCCATCCGCTGTTCATTTCGTACATCAAGGCTGCGCTTGCGCATCATGACGCGACGGCAGCGAATGTCACGAATGTCACGAATGTCACCAAAGGAAAAGCATGAAACTGTGCGGTTTTGACATCGGCCTCGATCAGCCGTTTTTCCTGATCGCCGGCACCTGCGTGATCGAATCGGAACAGATGGCGCTGGATACTGCCGGCACCTTGAAAGAGATCACGACCGAACTGGGCATCCCGTTCATCTACAAGTCGTCCTTCGACAAGGCCAACCGCTCGTCCGGCACTTCGTTCCGCGGCCTCGGCATGGAAAAGGGGCTGGAGATCCTGGCCAAGGTCAAGAAGCAGATCGGCGTGCCGGTGTTGACCGACATCCATGAGATCGACGAAATCAAGCCGGTTTCGGAAGTCGTCGACGTGCTGCAGACGCCGGCCTTCCTGTGCCGCCAGACCGACTTCATCCGCGCCTGCGCGCAGTCGGGGCGTCCGGTCAACATCAAGAAGGGCCAGTTCCTGGCGCCGCACGACATGGTCAACGTGATCGCCAAGGCGCGCGCGGCGGCCAAGGAAGCCGGCCTGCCGGAAGACAACTTCATGGCGTGCGAACGCGGCGTGTCGTTCGGTTATAACAATCTGGTTTCGGACATGCGCAGTCTTGCAATCATGCGCGAAACCGGCGCGCCGGTGGTGTTCGATGCGACCCATTCGGTGCAATTGCCGGGCGGGCAGGGCACGTCGTCCGGCGGCCAGCGCGAATTCGTACCCGTACTCGCCCGCGCGGCGATTGCGGCAGGTATTGCCGGCGTGTTTATGGAAACACATCCGAACCCGGCCGAGGCCAAATCCGATGGCCCCAACGCTGTTCCACTGGCTCGTATCAAGGAGCTGCTGGGCACGATGATCGAACTGGATCGCATCGTGAAGAAGTCGGTCTTCCTGGAAAACGATTTTTCCTGAAGCCGAACGGGCTGCGTGTCTCCTCGGGGTAACCGGCGAGGCGCAAAACCCGGACTTCTCTCTATAAAAATTTGCTAAAACCTTGCTTGATGGAGATGTTTGAATGAGTGCAATCGTTGATATTATCGGCCGTGAAATAATCGACTCGCGCGGCAATCCTACTGTCGAATGCGACGTCCTGCTGGAATCCGGCGTGTTGGGCCGCGCTGCTGTGCCGTCCGGCGCCTCGACCGGTTCGCGCGAAGCGATCGAACTGCGCGACGGCGACAAGAGCCGTTACTTCGGCAAGGGCGTGCTGCAAGCCTGTGAAAATATCAACACCGAGATCTCCGAAGCGATCATGGGCCTGGACGCCAACGAACAGGCTTTCCTGGACCGCACCCTGATCGATCTCGACGGCACCGAAAACAAAGCGCGCCTGGGCGCCAACGCCACGCTGGCCGTGTCGATGGCGGTCGCCAAGGCAGCGGCTGAAGAAGCCGGCCTGCCGCTGTACCGCTATTTCGGCGGCAGCGGTTCGATGCAGATGCCGGTGCCGATGATGAACGTCATCAACGGCGGCGCGCACGCAGACAACAATCTCGATCTGCAGGAATTCATGATCATCCCGGTCGGCGCACCGAGCTTCCGCGAAGCGATTCGCTACGGCGCCGAAGTGTTCCACACCCTGAAGAAGATCCTGCACGCCAAGGGCCTGGCGACTTCGGTCGGCGACGAGGGCGGCTTTGCGCCCAACGTGGCCAGCCACGAAGCAGCCATCCAGTTGATCCTGCAAGCGATCGAAGAAGCCGGCTACGAGCCGGGCACGCAGATCGCCCTGGGCCTGGATTGCGCCGCCAGCGAATACTACAAGGACGGCAACTACCATCTGGCAGGCGAGAACATGGTGCTGACGCCGGCTCAAAAGACCGGCCTGCTGGCATCGTGGTGCGACAAGTACCCGATCATCAGCATCGAAGACGGCATGGCCGAGAACGACTGGGCCGGCTGGAAGCTGCTGACCGAAACCCTGGGCAAGAAGGTGCAACTTGTCGGCGACGATCTGTTCGTCACCAACACGAAAATCCTGAAAGAAGGCATCGACAAGAACATCGCCAACTCGATCCTGATCAAGATCAACCAGATCGGTACGCTGACCGAAACCTTCGCCGCCATCGAAATGGCCAAGCGCGCCGGTTACACCGCCGTGATCTCGCACCGCTCCGGCGAAACCGAAGACTCGACCATCGCCGACATCGCCGTCGGCACCAACGCGCTGCAGATCAAGACCGGTTCGATGTCGCGTTCGGACCGCATGGCCAAGTACAACCAGCTGCTGCGCATCGAGGAAGACCTCGGCGACATCGCCAGCTACCCTGGTCGTTCGGCTTTCTACAATCTGAAGTAAGCAAGATGTCCGGCGGCATTCGTCTGCCGGACAATCACCCGGCATTCTTTCGATGCGCCTGATCATCCTCTGCCTCACAGCACTGCTGGTGCTGATCCAATATCCGCTTTGGCTGGGCAAGGGCGGATGGTTGCGGGTATGGGACCTGGACAAACAAGTCCAGCAGGCGCAAAAGAAGAATGACGAACTCAAGGCGCGCAACGCCAAGCTCGAATCCGAAGTGGAAGACCTGAAGCAGGGCACCGGTTCGGTGGAAGAGCGGGCGCGTTATGAGCTGGGCATGATCAAGCAGAATGAAGTGTTCATCCAGGTATTGGATGGCAATCCTGCCGGCGCCAGGACGCCGCCGGCATCTTCGGTTCCCCCGGCGCGTCCTTCTTCCGCGGCTGCCGGATCGATCGGCATCGTGAAGCCGGTTTCTTCAGCCTCCTCCCCCGTGTCTTCTTCCTCGTCCTCCCGCTAGGAAGGACATCGCTCATGTCTTTCAGCGACAGTCTGCCGTTGCTCGGCTTCGCCGGCTTGGTTACGACGCCGCTGGAACTCATCTCCTTTTTGCTGGCGATCATTACCGTCGCGCTCAACATTCGCCAGAATCATTGGGCCTGGCTGTTCTCGATTTTGTCGTCGGCGCTGTACGGTGTGGTTTTCGTCGACTCGCGCCTGTACGGCGACGCCGGCTTGCAATGCGTGTTCGTCGCGGTGTCGGTGTGGGGCTGGTATCAATGGTTGCGCGGCGGCACCGCGCATCAGCCGTTGCAAGCGTCGCGCCTGGACAAGCGCGGATTGCTGTGGTCCGCGGCGGCATGGCTGGCGGGGTTTGCCGTCTTGTCGGTCTTCCTGCATCGTTTCACCGATACGGACGTGCCGCATATGGACGGCTTCCTGACCGCAGGCAGTCTGGTCGGACAGTTTTTGCTGTCGCGCAAGAAGATCGAAAACTGGCTGGTCTGGATCGCCGTCGACGTGCTGTATGTCGGCCTGTATCTCTACAAACATCTGACGCTGACGGCGGTGTTGTACGGTTTGTTCGTGCTGCTGGCGATCATCGGCTGGCGCGCCTGGCGCCATCCCCGGTCGGTGTAATCAGTCGGCCAGAATCACGCGGTTCTTGCCGGCGTTCTTCGCCTTGTAGAGCGCCACGTCGGCGCGCTTGATCAGATCTGCCTGGTTTTCACCGGCCGCGCGATAGGCGACGCCGGCGCTGAAGGTGATCAGCAAGCGTTGCGTGTTGTGCATGAAGATGCGCTTGGTCAGTTCGCGCTGCACGCGGGTGATGATTTGCATGGCTTCGGCCGGTTCCGTCTCCGGCAGCAGCACCAGGAATTCTTCGCCGCCGAAACGCGCAATGACGTCCAGCTTGCGCAGCGTTTCTTTCACCACATTGACCAGATGGACCAGCACTTCGTCGCCGGTGGCGTGGCCGTGCGTGTCGTTGATGCGCTTGAAATCGTCGAGGTCGAGCAGGGCGATGCACAGCGGCGTATTGCGGCGCTCGGCGTTCAGTACTTCGCGTTCCAGGGACTCATCCATGCCGCGGCGATTGAGGCTGCCGGTCAACTGGTCTTCGCGCACCAACTCGCCCATATGCACCAGTTGCGACTCCAGCGCCTGGATGCGCGCTTCGGCCTTTTGCATTTCCTGGCGCGCATTGATCATCTCGTCGCGCGAGCGCAAGGCTTCGTCCTGGGCTTCCTTGGTGGCGTTCATGATGCCGGTCAGCACCGAGTTCAGGTCGCTGATGTCGGATGCCTGGCTGATCTGCTGCGAAAAACCGGTAATCGTCTTGTGATAGTTGTCGGTCGTCGACACCATCGCGCTCAGGCGGTCAACGAAGGTCAGCATCAGGTTCTTGGCCGTGACTTTTTCTTCGGACAGCGTGTTCTTCAGCAAGCCTTGCTTGTAGATGACTTCCTTGAGCGTCTTGGTGGCGTCGGCCAGCGAGGTCTTGCTGATCGGGCCGGTGATCAGTTCCTGGACGGCGGTGATCTGGCTGCTCAGCCACGAGCCCTTTTCCAGCAGGCCGTGGATGTTTTCCAGCAGCAGCTGGAACAGGCGCATCAACAGTTCCTGCTGTTGGGCGATGTCTTCGGTCTTGAGTTCGATCTGGAAGCTCATCTGCTTGAGGCGGCCGATGACGTCGTTCATGGCCTGTTCGGAGAAGGCCGTTTTCAGATCGTTGCCGATGGTTTTGGATTCGAGCACCAGATCAGGCGCATCCTGCAGCAAGGACGCCAGATTGAAGATCAGTACACGCGCCAAGGCCTCACGCAGCATTTTTTCCTTCTTGCTGTCGCGGATAAACTGGCGCTCCATGTCGATCGGCACCAGTTCGCCGTGCGGCACCAGATTGCGCGACGGAAAGTACTGTTCGACAAAATTGTCCAGCTCTTCGCTGTACTCTTTCCAGTCGTTGCTCTCCATCGAAGCGGACAGTCGCAGGCCCAGTTTGCCGATGTCGCCGGGTTGCTGCGTCAGATGGACGGCAAAGGCGGCGAGTACGGTTTCGGGCTTGATGCCGCTATTGGTGCCGGCGATTTCTTCGTAGGCTTCGCGGTAGGCTTCAGGAGTGGGAGCAACGCGCCGCGTAGCAAGCTGCTGGAACGCTTCGCGCGCGATATCGACTGGACTTTGAGCTGGCTTTTTGGACATGCCTGATGTACGGCTTTTTATTCAAACGGATTGAGAATGGGTCTGCCGGCACTCTGTTGCCGTCTCCGGTTTCTTGTCATTCTTTACACCCGCAAGGAATGGGAGGTGAAGCAGGACAGCGCAGGATTTGAAACCGGAGCAAGACGTCTTCCTGTAACGCATTTTACCGTCAGGCGGTGCACTCGGGGCGGCGCTTTATCCGCTTTTATTCAACTAAGTTGTTTTTCAATGCATAGTGCGTCAACTCTGCATTGTGGCGCAGCTTCATCTTTGCCAGCACGCGCGAGCGGTACATGCTGATGGTTTTGACGGACAGCAATAATTCCGAAGCAATATCGCTGACGGTCTTGCCTGAAGCGATCATGACCATGGTCTGGTATTCGCGGTCCGACAAGGTTTCGTGCAACGGCGTTTCGTGGTCGAAGCCGATCTGGTTGGCAAGTTCTTGCGCCAGCGACGGACTGATGTATTTGCGGCCGGCGGCGGCCTGGCGGATGGCGTTGATCAACTCAGCGGGCGCCGCCTGCTTGCTCAGAAAGCCGGCGGCGCCCGCTTTGAGCGCGCGAATCGCGTACTGGTCTTCGCGGTGGATCGAGAGCATCAGCACGGGCAGCTTCGGCATTTCCTTCTTGATCTGTTTGAGCACGTCGATGCCGGTCCGGTCCGGCAACACGATGTCGAGCAGCAGCACGTCGCAATTGCCGAGGCGGCAAAGCTTGATGGTTTCCAAACCGTTTTCGGCGCTGCCGACCACGACGATATCCTTGGTGCTGCTGCAGATTTGTTTCAGCCCTTCTCGTACGATCGCGTGATCGTCTGCGATGGCAACTTTAATGGCAGCACTGTTTTTTTTCGTCATGGGCTTAAGAAGCGTCTCTCGTCGGACTCAATGTAAGCGCTATTTTATAAGGTTAGCGGGCGATAGGACAGGAAGCGTTATGCGTAGTTTCAGGCCGCTTTGTTCTGCCGGCAGCAGCGCCAGCGATGCGCCAATGGCGGCAGCGCGATGCTGCATGCCGCGGATGCCGGACGACCCGGCCTGGGTGGCCGCATCCGTGACACTTGCGAGACCGATGCCGTCGTCGGTGATTTCCATGACGACCTGGCCGGGTGTATGCATCAGGCTGATGTCTACCTTGTGCGCCTGTGCGTGCCGGCCGGCATTGTGCAGGGCTTCGCGGGCGATGCGATACAGGCTGATCAGTTGAAACGAATCGAGCAGCGCGTCGGGCAGATCCTCATAGGTGAGCATGCGGTAGGGAATACCGGTCTGCTTTGAGCTGGTTCTGGCAAGCCATTCCAGCGCGGCGGTCAGGCCCAGGTCCAGCACGGCGGGGCGCAGGTCGTCGATGATGTCGTGCATGGCGCCGATGGCGTCGTCGACGAGTTGATCGGCAAATTGCAGCCGCTCACGTGCGGAAGCGTCACGCGACGCCGCGCCTTGCCCGAGCTGCGCCACGGCCATCTTGATGGCGGTGAGGCGGCTGCCCAGTTCGTCGTGCAAATCCCTGGCGATACGTTCGCGCTCGGCTTCTTTGATGCGTTCCCCGGCGGAATCGCTCTGACGCCCGGGTACGGTACTGTCGCTCATATCGGCAAGTTCCACGGTGGCGATGAATCAAGCCGAAATCATAAGATAGATATGTCGGGACAGGGCTTCAAGGGCGGTTTAAATGCTGAAAAGTTAATTGCAGGGACGGTTTTTGGAAGTTTTTGGGCGTAGCTCTTCCTTTTTGGGCTAAAGTGGTGCTATAATTTCATTTTTCGCGGCTGTAGCTCAGCTGGATAGAGTACTTGGCTACGAACCAAGGGGTCGTGGGTTCGATTCCTGCCAGCCGCACCAGATATAAAGGGTCCATCGCAAGATGGGCCCTTTTTTCTTTTCAGCGCAGTTTTCCGCTGTTTCCTTGTCTTGACTGGCGCGCCGCGGCGGTTTTGCGCCACGGCGATTTTCCTACCCTTATTCTTCTTTTGTTTTCGTTATCGCAACGGTTCGCGATGCATTCCGCTCGTACCTTTGAGGCGCGGAGCCGAGTGGGTCCCGATGTGACATAAAATGCCGTCAGCAGTAGCGGCCAAAGAGGGCGCTCATCGCCATGGCACCACGGACGGCGATCACAAAACGCAAGGAGACAACCCGCATGATGTATTCATGGATCAAGGCATTTCACATCGCATCGGTCATGACCTGGATCGGCGGGATGCTGATCATGGCGCTGGCGCTTCAAGTGGCGCAGCGCTCCGTGCTTGAGCGATCTTCCGAAGCGCGCCTGTTGCAGGCCGTGCGCCGCTGGGACCAGCGCGTTACTTCGCCGGCGCTGGGGCTGGCGTGGATACTTGGCATCGCGCTGGTGTATTTCGGACAATGGCATGCGGCAGGCTGGCTGATCGTCAAACTGGTTTTCGTGCTGATGCTGTCCGCGCTGCACGGCATGCAGTCCGCCCATTTGCGGCGCCTGGCGGATGCGCCGGAACTGGCGACCTCGGCGCTGTTGAAGAACTCCGGATTGCTGACGCTTGTTGCCGTTGTCGTGATTGCCGTCATGGTCGTGCTCAAGCCGTTTTGACGGCATCATGGACGACGCGCGAAAAAACACTTGCAGCAATCGAAAATCCCTATATAATCTCGCCTCTTACGCGGCTGTAGCTCAGCTGGATAGAGTACTTGGCTACGAACCAAGGGGTCGTGGGTTCGATTCCTGCCAGCCGCACCAGATATAAAGGGTCCATCGCAAGATGGGCCCTTTTTTCTTTTTCAGCACCGTATGATGTGTAGTGCTATATGTAGTGCGGTAGTGCGGTAGTGCGGTAGTGCGCATGCAGCGCCAACAGTGGAGAATCACATGACTTCAGAACACAAACTGCCCTACAAGGGACACGCCATCTTTCCGCAGGTCGTGCTCCGGGAGAATGGCCAATACGCCGCCTGTTTCACGATCAAGGCCGGCTATGACGGCAGCGGCGAAGTCCGTTATGTACGCGAATTGCCGACCACCGAGTTCGCCGAGGAGGATGATGCGCTTGCCTACATCCTCGATTTTTCCGCCGACTGGATCGATCAGAACATGATCTGATTGCCGCATCGCGAAAACGTGACCTGTCGCTTCAGGCAAGCAGGATCACGTCCCGCGACGAAGACAGCTTGAAGGTATTGACCACTTTCACCAGCGAACCGGCCTGATCCAGCAGCGACTGCGCGGCGGCGGTTGCTTCTTCCACCAGCGCGGCATTGTGCTGCGTGACGTCGTCCATCTGCATGATGGCCTGGTTGACCTGTTCGATGCCGGTGCTTTGCTCGGCGCTGGCGTTGCTGATGTCGGCGACGAACCGGCTCAGGGTCTGGATGCTTTCCACCACCTGGCCGATGGTTGTGCCGGCTTCTTCCACCAGTGTCCTGCCTGACACGATCTTGCCGACCGAGTCGTCGATCAATCCCTTGATTTCTTTTGCCGCGCTGGCCGAGCGCTGGGCCAGCGCGCGCACTTCGGTGGCCACCACGGCGAAACCGCGGCCTTGCTCGCCGGCGCGTGCCGCTTCCACCGCTGCATTGAGCGCCAGGATGTTGGTCTGGAAGGCGATGCCGTTGATCACCGAAATGATGTCCACGATCTTGCGCGACGACTCGTTGATGGTCGCCATCGTTCCCACCATCTGATTGACCGCATTGCCGCCGGCGATGGCGACTTGCGATGCCGACGCCGCCAGTTGGTTGGCGTGCCGGGCGGTCTCGGCATTTTTCCTGACCACCGAAGTAAGCTGTTGCATGACCGATGCGGTCTCTTGCAAAGAACCCGCCTGGCGTTCCGTGCGTGAAGACAGGTTGAGGTTGCCGACCGAGATTTCCTTCGACGCGGTGCCGATGGTTTCGGCCGACTGCTTGATGTGATCCACCGAGCGCGCCAGGTTGGCTTGCATGGTCTTCATCGCGTGCATCAGGCTGAAGTCGTCATCGGCGCCAAGCGGAATATGTTCGGTCAGGTCGCCGGCGGCGATGCGGTCGGCGACGTGCACGGCATGCACAGGTTCGCCGCCCAGTTGCCGCAGCAGGCTGCGCGTGAGCAGCATGGCAGCCGCCAATCCGCACAGCAGGGCAACGCCGGTCAGCGTCAGCAAAATCAGCCGGCTGGAGCGATAAGTCGCATCGATGCCGACTGCAACGTCGTTGATGCCTTGCCTTTGCAGATGCAGCAATTTGTCGATGGAAGCCTGGTAGCGCGTGGCGGCGGGCAGGTAATCTTTCTCGAAGGCGTTCTTGGCCTGGAACAGTTTTCCTTCGGCGCGCAGCGCCAGGATGTTACTGCCGGCGGCCTGGTAGGCTTTGCGGCCGGCATCGATGTCGGCGAACAGTTTTTGCTCTTCGGGCGTACGCAGCAAGCCTTGCACCTTGCTTTGCAGGTCGCCGGCCTTTTTTGCCGAATCGTTGACTGCGGCTTCGAAGTAGGTCGCCAGACCGAGGTCGGTGCTGCGTGCAATCGCCGTCGTGCGCGTGATGGAGGTGGCGATGTTCGAATACCAGTCGCTGATCAGGCGCTCCTTGGCCAATGGCATTTGCATCATCGCATTGGTGGCGTCGGCCACCGATTGCAGGCGCCAGATTCCCATTGCAGCCACGACCATCATCAATACCAGCACCACGCCAAAGCCTGCGGCGAAGCGCGTTCCGACTTTCCAGTTTTTCATGCGTCTCTCGTTCGTGTTTTTCGTTCTTGTGCCTGCCTGCGTACATGCTGCGGCAAATTGCTTGCGCGCCGAGGTTGCGGCTATTGGACTGGAGGGGATGCTAGCACCGGCAATCGATCCCGAATAATGAAAAAAAACTGAAAGCCAATATCAAAATCGTTGTTGAAATTTCCATCCAGGCAATATTTTCATGCGTGCACGGGACATGCCGGATCATAAAAAAAGCCCTCGAAAGAGCGCTTTGAAGCAATGAGTACCGCTTTGCAAAATCAGGGATTGAGCACGCGCAGCACCGCGTCATGGATGGCGCCGCCCGTCGCTACGATCGAGGTCGCGCCGATCGGCGTATTGCCTTGCCAGTCGGTGATGCGTCCGCCGGCGCCTTCGATGATGGGAATGAAAGACATGATGTCCCAGATCTTCAGCACCGGATCGAGCATGATGTCGGCGCCGCCGGTGGCCAGCTGAAAATACCCGTGGCAGTCGCCCCAGCCGCGATACAGGCGGGCCTCGCGCGACAGCAGTTCGAAGGCCGGGCCATTGTGATATTTGAAGATGTCCCAGTGATCGGTGGCCAGCAGCATGGCGTCGCCGATGGCGTTGCAACTGCGCATGCCGACCGGCTTGCCGTTGAGCGTGGTGCCGGCGGCGGTGCCGACCAGCAGATGCTCCATCAAAGGACTGTGCAGCGCACCGATGATGGGGCGTCCCCGATAGGTCAATGAAATCAGCGTGCCGAAAATATAGCAGTTGGTGACGAAGGCCTTGGTGCCGTCGATGGGATCGAGGATCCAGCAGTATTCGGCATCCTGCCGGTGAGGGCCGAACTCTTCGCCGATGATGCCGTGGTGCGGATAGCGCGTCATGATCGCGGCGCGCAGCGCCTGTTCCGTTTCGCGGTCGGCGGCGGTGACCGGCGACTGGTCGGATTTCGATTCGACGGCGGCGCCGCTCAGATAGTGGCCGCGAATGATGGCGCCGCTGATCTTGCTCAGCTCGCTGATGAAGCTGCTGAATTCTTGCAGTTGTGCGGCGTCGGCGGATTGGGTGAACAGCGGTGCGGGCGGCAGGACGGACATGGCGGATTCTCCGGAAGTTGCCGACGTCGCGTCAGGGGCGCACGCACTGTGCAACGTAGCGGGAAAAGTGCGCGTAATCCGGCGTGACGTAGTCGGCCTTTTTGGCGAGGTCGTCCCAGCACCGCAGTCGCACTGCATCGGCTGCGTAAGGCAGGGCAATGAAATCCGCCGCCTGTTGCTCGTCGAAGATGCCGCCTTGCAGCTGCAGGCTGCGCACCGAATCGGCCGACAGCGCGGAGAAATACGCCGGGTCGACGGCGCACAGATAGCGCTTGGCGTCGACGTGCAAGCGGATCGGCGCCAGCACGTCTTCATCGAACAGGTTGCGCAAGAAGGGCAGAATACGGTATTGGTGCAAGTCGTCGATGCCGGCCATGGTCGGCGTGTCGCCGTTGTCTTCCAGCATGTGGCCGAGGTCGTGCAGGAAACTGGCGACGATCAGGCTGGGCGGCGCGTCTTCGTCTTCGGCCAGCGCGGCGGTCTGCAGCGCGTGTTCCAGTTGCGTGACCGGTTCGCCGGTGTATTGCGTGTCGCCGTGTTGACGGAACAGGCGGTCGATGTCTTGCAGATTGAGTGCCATAAAAATAATCTCATGTGAGCAATGCGGACGAGCGGAGCCGACGCTATCGTATCAGTACGGGTGCCGGAAAGCGCGAGGCTCGTGCGCAATCATGCAGCGTTTTTGCCTTTGTCGCAGTCGCGACAACGCGGTCAAGCGCCGGGGGAGCATCCTGTATCCGGGCTGGTTGACTACCGTGTAAACCTTCCGCGTCGGATGCGTAAGGCACTTTGGCGAGGAGGGCATGCGCGGCGTCATTGTGGCCTGAATGTCTCCGCATGCAAGAGGCGGGCAAAGATCAAGACTTGTTAATATCCGTAACACTTTGTAAGAGGCGTAGAAGTGGGGCAAGGGCAGGTATATCTTACGAACTCCCCCCTCTAATTCATCCCCTGAATTAGATTTAACCCGCGCCGCAAGGTGCGGGTTTTTTATTGCCTGCGGATTGCGGCGATGCATCCGATCAAGCCCCTGTCTTGTTTTCTTGTCTTCTTGTCTTTCCCCTGCGATGGCATGAGGTGCTTCGTCTCAGATAATGCTATACTTTAATGGTAATCATTATCATCTAACGAGTCGGAGAGAAATCATATGATCGGTATCAAGAAAATCGCAGTCGCCGCCGCCATGTTTGCAGCGATGTCCGCTGCCAGCGCAGCCGAATATCCTATCGGTAAACCGCAGATTCAGGGCGGCATGGAAGTCAGCGCGGTGTACCTGCAGCCGATCAAGATGGAACCGGACGGCATGATGCGCAAAGCCGAAGAATCCGACGTCCACCTGGAAGCCGATATCCGCGCCGTCGCCAAGAATCCGAACGGCTTTGCCGAAGGCGACTGGATGCCTTACCTGAACATCAAGTTCGAACTGACCAAGGCCGGTTCGACCAAGGTCATCAAGGGCGACATGATGCCGATGGTGGCCAGCGACGGTCCTCACTACGGCGACAACGTCAAGCTTGACGGTCCGGGCAAGTACAAGCTGAAACTGACCATCTCTCCGCCATCGGGACACTTCGGTCGCCACGTCGACAAGGAAACCGGTGTCGGCCCATGGTTCAAAACCTTTGAACTGTCGTATGACTTCACTTTCGCCGGCGTCGGCAAAAAGGGCGGTTACTGATCCGCAGTCCCGATCTGAAAGAGGCATGGGCGGGGCACAGTCCTGCTCATGCCATGCTGACCCGGTTCCGGCACTTGCTTCGCGTAAGTGCCGGACCTCGCAACGTAGGAGCAAAGGATGTCTTTGCGTAAAACGCAATTCATGGCCGGTTTGATCGGTCTGGTATGCAGTTTGTTTGCCGCGCGTGTTTTCGCTGCGGATATTCTGACTTTCAAACTTGAAATGCAGGATGGCAAGTTCAATCCTGCGCGCATCGAAGTCCCGGCAGGACAGCGCATCAAGATCGAAATTCACAACATCGGCAAGAGCGCCGCCGAATTCGAAAGCGTCGAGCTGCGCAAGGAAAAAGTCCTGGCGCCGGGCGCACAGTCTTTTGTCGTGATCGCACCGCTGCGTCCCGGCGAGTACAAGTTCTTTGACGACTTCCATCTGAACATGCCGCAAGGCGTGATCGTCGCCAAATAAAGCGTAATTGAAAGGAAAGTAATGGGCCAGGTCCTGTTTATTGTCTGGCGCGAAAGCGTCGAGGCCTTGCTGGTGGTCGGCATCCTGTATGCCTGGCTGAACAATGGCGATGCGGCCGCGCGCCGCGGCTTGCCTTATCTGTGGGGCGGCGTGGCGGCAGGCATCGTGACGGCCGTGGCGCTGGGCGCTGCCTTGCTGGGATTCAGCGAATTGCTGGCGGGCGATGCGCAAACCTACTTCCAGATCGGCATGGTGCTGATCGCCGCGGTGCTGATCGTGCAGATGGTGTTCTGGATGCGCAAGCACGGCCGCACGCTCAAGAAGGACATGGAATCGTCCCTCAAGGAAAGCACGGAAGCGGGCAACTGGTGGGGCGTATTCCTGCTGGTGGCGCTGGCGATCGCACGCGAGGGCAGCGAGACTGCCGTCTTCCTGTACGGCATCGGCATGGGCGAGCAGGACGCCAGCCGTGGCGCGCTGATTTTTGCGGGCGCAGTCGGCTTCGCCCTGGCGTTTCTGACCTTTTATCTGTTGCAACTGGGCGGCAAGATTTTCTCGTGGCGTCGTTTCTTCCAGGTCACGGAAGTCATTCTGCTGCTGCTGGCGGCCGGCCTGCTGCTGACCGGCGTGGAAAAACTGCTCGATTTGCTGCTGGAAAGCTCAGACTGGTTCTCGTCGCTGAACTTCGTTTCCACGCTGACGGCGCCGGTATGGAACACCAGCTGGCTGCTGGACGATTCGAGCACCTTCGGCAGCCTGGTATCGACGCTGACGGGCTATCGCGCGCGTCCTGCGCTCATGAGCGTTGCCATCTATGTCATCTATTGGCTTGTGGTATCCTCCGCGCTTGGAAAATTGAAGAAACCGCAAGTTAACAAGCAAGCTGCATAAGACGATATGAGCACCTGTACGCTTCCCAATACCCGCCTGGCGCGTACGGGTGACTGGATGCGCCGCAACGGCGCATTGATCCGCGGCATCCAGTGGGTTGTCGTACTGGTGTATGCCATCCTCATCCTCGTTCCCATTTTTCTCCCGCTGCCGGACGAAACGGCGCATATCTGGTCCAACCTGACCCTGATTTCGCAGTTCTGTTTCTGGGGCATCTGGTGGCCGTTCGTGCTGGTCAGCATGGTCCTGATGGGCCGCGTCTGGTGCGGCGTGCTCTGTCCGGAAGGCGCATTGACCGAGTTCGCCAGCAAGTTCGGTCGCGGCAAGACGATCCCGCACTGGATGCGCTGGGGCGGCTGGCCCTTCGTCGCTTTTGCGCTGACCACGGTGTATGGCCAGATGGTCAGCGTCTACCAATATCCCAAGGCAGTGCTGCTGGTACTCGGCGGCTCCACGCTGGGGGCGATGATCGTCGGCTATCTGTATGGCCGCGAAAAGCGCGTCTGGTGCAAGTATCTGTGCCCGGTCAACGGCGTGTTCGGCCTGCTGGCCAAGCTGGCGCCGTTTCACTACAAGGTCAACGAAGACGCCTGGCGCGCCTCCTACGACACGCACGGCAAGAAGACCATTGCCATCAATTGCGCGCCGCTGGTGCCGCTGCGCAACATGAAGGGCGCCGCCGACTGCCACATGTGCGGACGCTGCAGCGGTCACCGCGACGCCATCGCCCTGACATGGCGCGCACCGACCGTGGAAATCGTCAAGGTCGGCCGCAAGAACAACAATCTCTGGGAAAGCACGCTGGTGCTGTACGGCTTGTTCGGCATCGCGATCGGCGCCTTCCACTGGAGCGCCAGCCCCTGGTTCATCGAAGCCAAGCAATTCATCGCTACCTGGCTGATCGATCGCGACATCATGTGGCCGTTCGACACCAGCGCGCCGTGGTGGCTGCTGACCAACTATCCGCAACAAAGCGACGTGTTCACCTGGCTGGACGGCGCCATGGTGGTGTCCTACATCATGGCGACGGCCCTGGTGCTCGGTACGGCATTGACGGCCTTGTTCGCGATCAGCAACCTGATCCTGGGCAAATGGGATCGCTCCCGCTTCAACCATCTGGTGCAGTCGGCAATTCCGCTGGCCGGCTGCGGCGTGTTCATCGGTTTGTCGGCAACCACCATCAGCCTGCTGCGCGCCGAACATTGGCCGGTGGACTGGGCCAACGACGTGCGCGCCTCCTTGTTGGCCGTCATGACGCTGTGGAGCGTCTGGCTCGCCTGGAAGGTCATCGGCGAACATTCCAAATCCCTTGCGCAGCGCGTACTGGCCTTGTTGCCGGTCGTCGGTGCACTGGCGCTGGTCAACTATGCCTGGTTGCTGATGTTCTGGATCTGGTAAACAGATTTGACGGTAACGGCGCCATCGCAGTACAAGTAGAAAAATCCTCGTTCCGACAGCGCCAATATTTCCTCTGCCTCCGCTTCGTTTGTCTGCTTGCCAGACTTGCGTCGACAGACAACACCACCGAGTGGCGTAAAATAGCGGGTTTCGTCCGCTAGTCCACCAGGGACGGCAACCAGAACAACTCCGCAGATATTCCTATGGCCCGCCCTCGCTTTTTGCCCGACAACCTGACGCTCATGCTCCTGGCCGTCGTGATCACCGCCAGCTTTTTTCCTTGTACGGGTTCGGTCGCAGTCGGTTTCGACTGGCTGACGACCTTCATGATCGGCCTGCTGTTCTTCATGCATGGCGCCAAATTGTCACGCCAGGCAGTGGTGGCCGGCATGGTGCACTGGCGTTTGCATGTGACGGTGCTGCTGTGCACGTTCGCGGTGTTTCCTCTGCTGGGCCTGATCCTGAAGCCGGCGCTGTTGCTGGTGATCACGCCCGACCTGTATCTGGGCATCCTGTTCCTGTGCGTGCTGCCGTCCACGGTGCAGTCGTCGATCGCTTTCACCTCGGTCGCGCGCGGCAACGTGCCGGCCGCGATCTGCAGCGCTTCGGCTTCCAATTTGCTCGGCATCTTCCTGACGCCGCTGATGGTCAGCGTGATCGTGGTGGCGCACAACGCCCAGCATTCCTCGCTCGATTCCATCCTGAAGATCGTCTATCAGCTGCTGCTGCCTTTCCTGGCGGGACAGATCGCGCGTCCATGGATCGGCGCCTGGATGGACAAGAACAAGTCCTGGCTGCGCTGGGTGGATCAGAGCTCGGTGCTGCTGGTGGTGTATGTGGCCTTCAGCGAAGCCGTCAATCAAGGCTTGTGGCGCCAGGTGCCGGCGACGATGCTGATCAGTCTGATCGCGATCAGCGCCTTGCTGCTGGCGGTCATCATGGCGCTGACGACGTTCGGCAGTCGTCGCATGGGCTTCAACAAGGAAGACGAAATCACCATCGTCTTCTGCGGTTCGAAAAAAAGCCTCGCCAGCGGCGTGCCGATGGCCAAGGTGTTGTTCGCCAGCCAGACCGTCGGCATGGTGTTGCTGCCGCTGATGCTGTTTCACCAGATTCAGCTGATGGTGTGCGCTTTCATGGCGCAGCGCTATCGCAACCGGCCGGAAGAGGGCGAAGCAAGCGTTCCGGTCGGTCAGGCGAAATAACCGTCAGTCAAAAAAAGAGGAAGCCCGCAATGCGGGCTTTTTTATTGCCGCATGATCGGATGGCAACGCCAATGTTCCCCAAAATAACGGCGCTGGATTAAGCTTAGGGCCTGTTCACATTAAATCTGCGAGTGCGAACGCGCGGCAGGCGTTGACTGCCTAGGCGCAGCAACGCATCTCGCAGATTTAATGTGAACAGGCCCTAGGCTGCATGCGCTCAACAACGTGACAGAACTTGTCATGGGAATCCAGGCAACTTGGGATGCATAAGTTGCTGTCGCTTACCTCAGCAGGAGATTTCGGATGGATCTGGTCATACGCAATGCAACGCTGCCTGACGGCCGCCAACACGTGAACATCGGCATCGAGTCCGGACGCATCGCCGCCATCGGCGTCGCTCTCGACCTAACAGCGGAGCAGGAAATCGACGCCGGCGGCGATCTCGTGACGCCGCCATTCGTCGACGCCCACTTCCACATGGACGCCACGCTGAGCTACGGCCTGCCGCGCGTGAACGCCTCCGGCACGCTGCTCGAAGGCATCGCCCTGTGGGGCGAGCTGAAGCCGGTCTTGACGCAGGAGGCGCTGGTCGAGCGCGCCTTGCAGTATTGCGATTGGGCCGTGGGGCGCGGATTGCTGGCGATCCGTTCGCACGTCGATATTTGCGATGACCGTTTGCTGGCGGTGGAAGCCTTGCTGCATGTCCGCGAAAAGGTCGCTCCCTATCTCGATCTGCAATTGGTGGCGTTCCCGCAAGATGGCTTGCTGCGCAGTCCGACGGCGTTCGCCAATCTGAAGCGCGCCATCGGCATGGGCGTCGACGTGGTCGGCGGCATTCCGCATTTCGAGCGCACCATGGCCGATGGCGCGGAGTCGGTCCGGTTGCTGTGCGAATTCGCGGCGGAAAAAGGTTTGTATGTCGATATGCACTGCGATGAATCGGACGACCCGCTGTCGCGCCATATCGAGACCCTGGCTTACCACGCGCAACGGCTTGGCATGCAGGGCAGGGTGGCCGGTTCGCACCTGACCTCGATGCATTCCATGGACAACTACTACGTCAGCAAATTATTACCGTTGATTCGGGAAGCGGGCGTTGCGGCCATCTCCAATCCGCTCATCAACATCACCTTGCAGGGGCGTCACGACACCTATCCGAAACGTCGCGGCATGACGCGCGTGCCGGAGATGCTGGCCGCCGGCATCGATGTCGCCTTCGGCCATGATTGCGTCATGGATCCGTGGTACAGCCTCGGATCGGGAGACATGCTCGAAGTGGCGCACATGGGTTTGCACGTGGCGCAGATGACGGGGCAGCAGGCGATGCGCGACTGCTTCCGGGCCGTGACCGAAACGCCGGCGCGCATCCTCGGTCTGGAAGGATATGGATTGCAGGTCGGTTGTCACGCCGATCTGGTGCTGCTCGACGCTGCCGATCCGGTCGAGGCGATTCGCCTGCGCGCGGCGCGCAGGTTCGTGATTCGTCGCGGCAAGGTCGTCAGCCAGGCGCCGGCGTCACAGGCCCGCCTGAGTTTGCCGGGACGGCCCGATATCGTCGATTTCAAGCTGCGTTACCAGAATCGCTGACGGTTGCGACGCGCCATTGCCGTTCTGACCGAAAGCCGCAGGAGGCGACAATCTATCGCAGGGCGCTCTCCACATACTGTCCGATGCGCTCAATCGGCTCGTGCAGGCGGTTCAGGTTGCGGCCATGCACCAGCCATGCTTCCGCTTCCGGTTTGAAGTCCGTCAGCGACAGCTCATCGAGCTGTCCCTCAAAAGTGCTGTTCATGTAAAGAGGGCGCGGCAACAAGCCGAGTCCGACACCTTTCGCCGCGCTCTGCAATTGCAGGTCCTTGCCGAAGGTGTCGAGCCGCACGTGCAGCGGCAGCCCCTGACCCGCGAGCGCGCGCTGCAGGCCGGCGCGAAAGCCGCAGCCGTCGGGGTTGAGCACCCAGCCTGTCTCTGCGCAATCGGCCAGCGCATAGCGCTTGCGCGGCCACGCACCTTGGCGGCCGAGGATCGCCACGCGGCTGCGATGGAGCAGCTTGGCCTCGACATTGCCGGGCATGCTCCGGCCTCTTCCTTGCAACACGACGGCGGCATCCAGTTCGCCGCGTTCGACGCGTTCAATCAACGCCGCACCCCAGCCGGTACTGACCTGAGGCCGGAGATCCGGCCATTCCTGCTGCAATTGTCCCATCAGAGAATCGAGCACCAGCTCGCCGATGCTTTGCGTGACGCCCAGGCGCAGATTGCCGTTCAGCGGTAAATTTGCGGCGGCCATTTCGCACAGGATGTCGACTTCGCGCAGCACGCTGCGGCATTGCTGCGCCAGTCGCAAACCGGTCGCGGTAGGCCGCAGGGGTTTGCTCTGGCGATCGAACAGGGCAACGCCGAGCGTGGTTTCCAGTCCTTGCACGCGCCTGCTCAGCAGCGGTTGCGCGATCCCCAGTTCCTGTGCTGCGCGGCTGATCGACTGGTGCCTGACGACAGCCGCGAAAGCTTCCAGATCATCTGTTTTCATTGCCAAACTTGTTTTGTCGGTGGTGAGGAAGGAGAGCTTGCCTCTTTGCCGGAGTTTTTTCAAATATGTTTAATAGATATATTAGATCAAAATGATTATTTAGTTTTTGCATGATGTTTGATTACGATTCCTTACGTCGCGGCAGTTGGCCGCGCATGAAACGTGAAGGAATACCGGATGTCCGAAGTCGTCAATCGTCTTGCCATTGCGCGCCTGGCTGCCACCGCAGCCAACCCGTCGGCGGTCGTCGCGCGTACGCCGCGGGCCCTTGGCGAGCGAGGATTTCTGATTCTCTCCTGGCTCGCCCCGCTGGTGTTGCTGCTGGCATGGGAAGGCTTTGCGCGGCTGGGAACGCTGTCGCCGCAAGTATTGCCGGCACCGAGCAAAGTGCTGGCCACGGCCTGGAGCCTGATACAGGAAGGACGTTTGCTGAGCGATCTCGGTTCGAGCTTGCTGCGCGCCGTCGCCGGCTTCGCCATCGGCGGCGTCGTCGGTTTTATCCTGGGCACGCTGGTCGGCTTTTCCCGGCTGGCGGAAGCCTTGCTCGACCGCAGCGTACAGATGGTGCGCGCGGTGCCGTTCCTCGCGGCATTGCCGCTGGTGATCGTGTGGTTCGGCGTCGACGAAGGCGGCAAGGTCTTTCTGGTGTCGCTGGGCGTGATGTTTCCGATTTATATCAACACCGTGCTGGGGATACGCCAGATCGATCCCAAGCTGATCGAGCTCGGACGCGTCACGGGACTGTCGAACTGGATCTTGATCCGCCGCATCATTTTGCCGGGGGCCTTGCCGTCCATCCTGGCCGGCGTGCGTTATGCGCTGGCCGTGGCGTGGCTGGCGCTGGTGATCGCCGAGACGATCGCCACCAATTCCGGCATCGGTTCGCTGGCCATGGACGCCCGCGAGTTCCTGCGCACCGACGTCATCGTACTGACCATCGTGATCTATGCCGGCATCGGCGTCGTATCGGACGCGATTGCCCGCGCGCTGGAGCGGCGCCTTCTGGCTTGGCATCCCAACTATGCAAGAAGGAGCGCGTGATGCCTCAGTACGATACCCATCTTCATCCATCCCGCGAGGAAAACAAGGAAGGCGCTTTGGCCGTCGGCGTTCACGGCTTTTGCCGCC
>NZ_AKJW01000056.1 GCF_000282135.1 Herbaspirillum sp. CF444 | reverse complement strand
TGTTGCAGCTCCTTGCCGTAGCACCGCTACGACGCGTCGCTGCGCCTAGGCAGTCAACGCCTGCCGCGCGTTCGCACTCGTAGATTTAATGTGAACAGGCCCTAGCAATCAATCAGCTGGCGATCATTCGCCTTGCATCAGCTGCAGCGGCGAGGCCATGGACGAGAGTTCGCGCACGCCTTGCACGGCAGGTCTCTGCAGCGCCTGCTGACCGACGAAGGTCAGCAACCATTCTTGCAAATAGGTCGGCCCCGGCGTGGTCTTGCTGCCCGACAGACGCTGCCAGCCGCGCACGATCATGCCGTCGGCATGCATGCTCAGCAGCTGCGGTTCATACAACGGCGGCAATAGCAGCACCGTCGCACCGTCCTCGGTGTTGTGTGCAGAGAGCGTCATCTGGCGCGTCGTGCCGGCCAGGCTCATGCCGACGATGCCGGCGAATCCCGCATCGGCCGCGATCTCGGCCTCGGTGCGGCGGATTCCGTCCGTTCTGAATTGTCGAATTATACTGTACATAAAAACAGTATATTCCAAAATCATTGGTCGATGCAATACGATATCTTGCTCTCGAATTGAGGGACTTCCGTCTCTGCGGCTCGCGCCTGCGTCGCATATGAATATGCGGATAAATTCGTGGCGGCAGCGTCGCGCGCGCACCAGAATCGTCGGATTCTTATTCTCTTCAGGAGTACGCCATGAGCCGAGATTTGCTGCTGTTGCTGGAACCGGGATTCACCGACCCCAACCATCCGGGAGAACGCTTCATCTGTCCCGACGGCGCGCCGATAGAGGGGCTGCTCGCCGGCGATCCCGGCAAAATCGCGGCGCTCGACATTCGCCGCCTGCCCTTTGCCAAGCCACGCCAGGCGGTGGTGGATGCGCTTGATGCCGACCACCAGAGCCTGCCGGTGCTGATCCTTGGCAACGATCATTCTCTGCCCGCGAATACGCAGCACGTCCAAAAGCTGGGCGACAAACATTTCGTCACCGACACCCGCGCCATCCTCGATCTGCTGGCCGAGCGCCACGGATTTTTCAAAGTGCACTGAACACTTTCACCAGCGGCAATGCCGACCGGCGCTGCCGCGATCCTGTCCTGGAGACTGAAGCATGAGCAGAACCGGCACGCGTCCGCGCCAGTTGCACCTGAACATCAACGTCCTGCATTCCGGTTTCGTGCCTTCCGCGTGGCGCCTGCCGGACGCCGATCCGCGCGCCTTCATCGACGTCGGCCACTACATCCGCGTCGCGCAGATTGCGGAGGCCGCGAAGTTTGACGCGGTGTTCCTGGCCGACAACGCCGCCATCATCGAGCAGATCGATTTCCGTCCGATCACCGCGCTGGAACCGACCGTGCTGCTCGCCTGCGTGGCGGCGGCGACCACGCATATCGGCGTGATCGGGACGGCGTCGACCAGTTACAACGAGCCTTACAACATCGCGCGGCGCTTCTCCACGCTCGATCATGTCAGCAACGGCAGGGCAGGATGGAATGTCGTCACCACGGCAGACCTGCCTTCGGCCCGCAACTTCGGCCGCGACGCGGTGCCCGATCACGGCGAGCGCTATGCGCGCGCGGCGGAATTCACGGATGTCGTCAAGGCGCTGTGGGATAGCTGGGAAGACGATGCGCTCATCGGCGACAAGCTCGGCGGTCGTTTCATCGATATCGACAAGGTGCAGCCGATCGCCCATCGCGGTGCGCATTTCTCCGTGCAAGGACCGTTGAACCTGCCGCGCACGCTGCAAGGCTATCCGGTGCTGGTGCAGGCCGGCGGCTCGGCGGACGGCCGCGATCTGGCGGCGCGCCATGCGGAAGCCGTGTTTTCGGCGTCGCAGTCGCTGGAAGAATCGCTGGCTTACGGCCGTGAAATCAATACCCTCGCAGCGGCATATGGCCGCGGTTCGCATGCCGTCAAGATATTCCCGGGACTGACGACGATCATCGGCGCCACCGAAGCGGAGGCGATCCGCCGGCGCGACGAACTGATCGACATGATCCCGTGGAGCTACAACATCAAGCGCCTGGCAGGCATCCTCGGTATTGCGCCGGAACGCATCAAGCTCGACGAACGCCTGCCGGACGATATCGCCCTGCCCAATAACGGCAATGGCAACCACACCTTCTTCAACACCACGCTGGCGCAGGCGCGGCTGCATGGCTACACCGCGCGGCAACTGGTCTACGCACTGGCGGGCGGCGGCGGTCATCGCGTCGTGGTCGGCACGCCGGAGCAAATTGCCGACGACATCGAACACTGGTTCAAGGCCGGCGCCGCCGACGGCTTCAACCTGATGCCGGACGCGCTGCCGAGCGGCTTGCAAGACTTCGCCGCCGGCGTCGTGCCGATCCTGCAGCAACGCGGCATCTTCCGCCGCGAGTACGAAGGCGCGACCTTGCGCGAGCATCTGGGTTTGGCGCGTCCAGCCGGACGCGGCAGCATTGCAGAGGCTGCCTGATGCAAGGACCCGCGTTGCCCGATCAAGTCAGGCAACGCATTGCGGTCAATGTTTATGATCCAGCCGGCGCGACAGCTTCTCTCCGAACAGCTGAATGATCGACACCAGCGCAATCAGGATCACGATCACTTCAAACATCACGCGCGTCTCGTAGCGTTCATAGCCGTAGCGAATCGCCAGGTCACCCAGGCCGCCGGCGCCCACCGCGCCGGCCATCGCCGACGCATTGATCATGGCGATGACGCTGACCGTCATGCCGCCGACGATGCCCGGCAGCGCTTCGGGCAACAGTACATGCCGCACGATATGCCAGCGCCGGCATCCCATTGCGCGCGCCGCTTCGACCAGGCCGGGATCGACTTCATTGAGACTGACTTGCGCAATGCGCGCGTAGAAAGGAATCAGGTTCACCGTCAATGGCACCACCGCGGCCCAGGTGCCCAGCGTGGTGCCGACCAGGATGCGCGTCACCGGCAACAGCGCCACCAGCATGATGATGAACGGCACGGCGCGGAACACGTTCACCGTCGCCGACAGGCCGCGATGAAAGCGCGGCTTCGGATACAGATTGTTCTTCGCCGTGATCGTCAGCACGACGGCCAGCAGCAGGCCGAAACTGATGGCGATCAGCGCCGACGTGCCGACCATCAGCAGCGTTTCGAAGAAAGCTTGGACGTATTTGCTAAGTGCGGGCAGGGACATAGCCGAGAACCTCAATGAAATCAGCGCCGTTGTAACCGTCTTTGCTGTTGCCGAACCCGAACACACTGCGCGCCTTGCCCGCCTGCCATGACGCGACCGGCAGCGAGACCAGCAGGCTGCCTTGCGCATGTC
This sequence comes from Herbaspirillum sp. CF444, assembly GCF_000282135.1. Taxonomy (GTDB): domain Bacteria; phylum Pseudomonadota; class Gammaproteobacteria; order Burkholderiales; family Burkholderiaceae_D; genus Herbaspirillum. The sequence continues at coordinate 34,833 of NZ_AKJW01000056.1, read as the reverse complement.
CGCGAATCCGGTCGAGACCGCCGTGGATCAGTGTGGCGTCCGGGCCGAGCAGGGCGAGTTGTTGCAGGCTGACGCCTTGCGGATGCGCGGCGCCGTTGAAGCGCAGGCTGAGCAGCACGTCGCCGGGGCTATCGTGCAAATCGTCGACCAGTTGCGCCGCCAGATCGGCAGGCAATCCATGTTGCAGCGGTCGCAGCAAGGCGCGCGTGGCTTGCGCCTGCGGATCGCCGAAGACGCGCCATACCTCGCCTTGTTCGACCACCCGACCGTGATCGAGCACCAGCACGCGATCGCAAATTTCGCGGATGACCGCCATGTCGTGCGCGATCAGCACGACGGTCAGTCCCATCTTGCTGCTGATGTCGCGCAACAGCGCCAGGATGGCTTGCGTCGATTCCGGATCGAGCGCCGACGTTGCTTCGTCGCACAGCAAGACCTCGGGTTCATGCACCAGCGCGCGGGCAATGCCGACGCGCTGTTTTTGCCCGCCGGAGAGTTTGGCCGGATAGACGTCGGCCTTGTCGCGCAGGCCGACCAGATCGAGCAAGGCGTCGACACGCGTGCGGATCTGCTCCGGCGCGATGCCGGCCACGCGCAACGGCAGGCCGACGTTGTCGCGCACGGTCTTGGCCGACAGCAGGTTGAAATGCTGGAAGATCATGCCGACGCGGCGGCGCAGGCTGACCAGGGCATCTTCGTCAAGGCTGCCGACGTTGACGTTGTTGATCGCCACCGTACCGGTATCCGGCGTTTCGAGCGCATTGATCGTGCGCAGCAAGGTTGACTTGCCGGCGCCGCTGCGGCCGATGATGCCGAAGATCTCACCGCGCGCGACGGTGAAGGACACCTCGCGCAGCGCATGCACCGGGCCGGCCGGCGACGCGTATTGCCTGGAGACGCGCTCAAACACCAGGTGAGGCCGGCCGGTGGCTGCCGATACAAACCCGGCGCCGGCCGGCTTGACTAGGGGTGGCGATGGCGGCGGAGGCAGGCTGACCTCCACGCCGACCAGGGCGGCGATGTTCAAAACGCTGTTCAAAATACAGGCAGCACCGAGCCGCCGAATTGTTTCTGGATGAACTGGCGCACTTCTTCCGACTGATAGGACTTCACCAGCGGTGCGACCCACGCTGCATTCTTGTCCTGGTCGCGCACCACGATGACGTTGACGTAAGGATTGTGTTCGCGCTTCTCCACGGCGATGCCGTCGCGCGTGGCGATCAGTCCGACCTGATAGGCGAAGGTATTGACGATGGCGGCGGCATCGACGTCTTCCAGCGCACGCGCCAGCACCACCGATGCGCTTTCGATCAGCGTGATCTTTTTCTTGTACGAGGTGATGTCGGCCACGGATACGGTGCCGGTGAACGGATCGAAACCGTCACGCAAGGTGATGAAGCCGGCATCGCGCAAGATCACCAGCGAACGCGTCTGGTTGCTTGGATCGTTGGGAATGGCGATCTTGGCGCCGTCGGGCAAGTCCTTGAGCGATTTGTATTTCTTCGAGTAGAACGCAATCGGCGAAATGATGGTGTTGCCGACGATGCTCAGCTTGTAACCGCGCTGTTTGATCTGGTCGTGCAGGAAAGGAATGTGCTGGAACGAGTTGGCCTCCAGGTCGCCGTTGTTGAGCGCCTCGTTCGGGCTGGCCGCGCCGGAGATGACGACCGGTTCGACGTTCAGGCCGTTCTTCTTCGCCACCTTGGTGACTACTTCCCAGATCTGCTCGTCGACGCCGCCGCGCACGCCGACGCGCAGGACTTTGTCGGCGCCGTGGGCTAGACCGAAGGTGGAGATCAGGATTGCGGCCATCACGGCATGCAGGCGGAGTCGGTAACGCTGGTTCATGCTGGTTCCTTTGATGTTTGTTTTGAAGGGGAATGTTTATTTCTTGAAATAGTCCGGCAGGCGGAAGCCGTCATAGAAGCGGTCGGCGCGAATCGCGTTCTGGAAGGTGTCGGAGCGATAGGCCTCGACGATGTCGCGCGCATATTGGTCGGCCTGTCTGGTCTTCTTGACGGCCAGCACGTTGATGTAGGCGGGCGTCATGTCTTCGAGGATGAAAGCCTCCGACAGCTTCAGTTTGGCGAAGATGGCGAAATTGCCCTGGATCGCGGCGAAGTCGGCGTCATCGAGGGCGCGCGGGCCTTGTGCGTTTTCCAGCAACACCAGTTTGAGGCCGACCTTGTTCTCGATCACGTCGAGTTCGGTGACGTCGACCGGATTGGCGTTTTCCTTGATCCTGATCCAGCCGAGGCGTTGCAATATCCACAGCGCGCGTTGCAGATTGACCGGGTCGTTCGGCACGGCGACGGTAAAGCCTTTCTTCAGGCCGTCGAGGCTGCGATGCTTCTTCGAATATAGGCCCATCGGCGGCGTCGGCACTTGCACGATGCCGACCAGGTCGGTCTTGTTGCGGTCGTTATACGATTTCAGGAACACCGAATGCTGCATCACGTTGGCGTCGATGTCGCCTTTGAACACGGCGCTGTTGGCTTCCAGGCCGGTGCTGAATTCGTAGTACCTGATCTTGTAGCCTTTCTTTTCCAGCTCGGGCTGCACGCCGATCTTGAATTCGTCGATATACGGGCCGGGCACGAAACCGACGCGCAGTTCCGGCTTTTGCGGCGCAGAGACTGCATGAAGAGAGGTGAAAGCGAGCAGGCTCAACGCCAACATCGCCAGGGATGTTCGCAGCCCGGCTTGTAGGGTCAGGTTCATTTTTTGTCAGTCAATGTGGACGTGGAAGTTCTCTTCCTGCAGCGTCGCAATGGCGCTGCAGGAAAGCTTGAAGATCAAGTGTAGAGAGGACCGAAGGCAGGACAAACGAATGAATTCGTCTGTCCTTATGCGGATTTTTCAGCAGATGAGCGGGGAGGGGGGATTGCTCAGGCATACGAGAAACCGAAGCGCTCGTTGGGCGGATTGTCGTTGAGGTGATAGTCGCCGATGGCCGCCTCGCGCTGCGTCGCCGGATTGTGCGAAGCCAGCGTGCGCGCGTTGCGCCAGTGACGGTCGAGCCGGCGCTTGTCGCTGGTGGCGGAGGCGCCGCCGACTTCGAACAGCAGCGTGCTGGCTTCCAGCACCTGGCCGATGATGACCTGCTGCGCCTGGAAGGTTTGCACGTCGAGCGCGATGTAGTCCTCCGGTCTGGCGGTGCCGGCCTTGCGTGCCTGATGCACGTTTTCGATGGCGGTGGCGATGGCGTTGACCAATTGTTCCGCCGACCACGCAAGACTGGCGAGTCGGCCCACCACGCGATGCACCAGCGGATTCTCGCGCGGACTCGATTGCCCCGGCACGCCGAAGGTGCGCGTGCGCGCCTGCGTGAAGGCGACGGCGTCGCGCTGCACGGCGCGCGCGATGCCGGCCAGCGTCGCCAGATGCACGGTCTGGTAGAAGGCGGTGATGATGGTGTTGCGGCGCGGCTGCGACACGTGATAGCGATCGAGGATTTGTTGTTGCGTAATGAGTACTTTGTCGAAGCGCGTGGTGCCGCTGCCGGTCAGGCGCTGGCCGAAACCGTCCCAGTCGTCGACGCGCGTGACGCCCGGCGTGTCGCTTCTGACCAGCACGTTGAGATCGGATTCGTTGTCGTGTGCGCGCACCAGAATCCAGTCGGCATACAGCGTGCCGGTCGAATAATACTTCTCTCCGTTCAGCAAAAAATGGCCGGGACGCTTGTCCGGATCGGGCGTCAGCGTGACCGAGTTGCTGGTCGAGCCGGTGCGTTCGGAGGCCGCCGCGCCGAAGGTTTCTCCCTTGCCGATCACGCCGAGCCAGTGGCGCGTGTCTTCGTCGTCCTTGCGTTCGAGCAGCAGTTCGGTATAGCCGGCGTTGACGCGCAGGATTTGCGGCAGGTTCGATTCGGCCTCGGCCAGGCGGATCAGGAGGCTGAAGAACTGCGGCAGAGTGACGCCGCTGCCGCCTTGTTCGACCGGCACGCGCAAGGACGTGAAGCCGCTGTCCTTGAGCCATTGCACGGCTTCATACGGCAGCTCGCGGCCGTTTTCCCGGTCGATGCTGCCTTGCGCGATGCGCGCGAAGATGTCGCTGAAGCGCGAGAACAGTGCGTCGGATGCTTGAGTCATGGTTGCCTTTTTCGCGAGTGTTGAGAGGGGGGCGACGCCAAGACGGGGATCGATGAAACGGCATCGCCAAGCGTCGGATTATCTGGCAGCGAAACGCGCTTGATAACGAAGATAAACAGATATCCATATGACGGGCGACGGCGGTCCCGGATGTCGCGCATGGCATGGCGGAGGACGGAAGTGGTGGGGACGGCAGAGAAGGATTCAAGTGCTTTATCGTCCTATTTATAGAACGATCCATCCGAATTTTGCCTCCTAGTCACGCTTCGATGCAAAACCTACACTTCGTCTCAAGCAGTCGCACTTGCAGAAGCCAAAAGCGAACGCAACTGTTTTACATCCACGGCGCCGGAACATGGTTGCCGACAGTCAATGTATTGCTAATGAAACAACGAAGGAGAAACATCATGCGCACCACAACAGCCAGTTTTGACCTGAACGTCAAACACCTCGCCGCCGCCGTTCTGCTGATCGCAGCAGCAGGCAGCAGCTATGCAGCAGCAAACACTTCAGCCGACGCCGACAAGGGCGCCCAGGCCAAGGTGCAGCAAGTCGTCAAGCAACAATCGAAGTCCGCCATCAAGCGTCAGGAAATTCAGCAAAAAGTCGCCAACCGCGAACCGCTGAGCTACGAAGAAACACTGTACCTGCGTTAATCCGACGCGCGTGCAGAGCAGTAAAAACAAGGTCTACCGACCCTCAATCATCGATACCATCGACATATAAAGGAATCATCATGAACATCAAGAAAATCGCCACCGGCTTGCTTTTCCTCTCCGTCATCGGCAGCGCCGTCGCTGAAGAAGCCTATCCGCCGGAAACACAAATCGTCTCGCACAAGACCCGCGCCCAGGTGATAGAAGAACTGAAACAGGCACGCGCCAACGGCGAGCTGATCACCAACGACCTGTATCCGGTGGAAGTGCAACACAAGTCGACCGTTACCCGCCAGGCCGTCAAGGATGAGTTGAAGCAAGTCGACCGCAGCCAGTCGCTCGACACCGGCGCCTGAGGTTTGCGTTTAGTTTGCGTTTATCGCGTCATGAGGAACATGTGTTCAACTGACCGTTTTCGCCATCTCACTCCGCCTGTTACCGGGCAACGTTTGACACGCTTTACACCCTTGCAAGATCAGTCGTCCCCCGCGCGCTGATCTTGCAAGCGGATGTCTTCGGCATCAGCTCTCCTTCTTTTTTATTCCACGGCCGTTTTACTCCTGACGAGCTTTTCTTCGTGAACAGACAAGGAACGCAACAGCAGGAGCGCGAATCATGAAAAAAATTCTTGGCATCTACAGCGGTACCAGACAACATCGCATCGGCGATGGCCTGCTAGCGCGCACGCTGTTTTCGCAGCGCACGCTGGGGCGGCATGTCAGTCCTTTCCTGTCGCTGGACCATGTCGCACCGACAACGACGTCGATGTCGACGCCGAGTGCAGAGAACGCCGTCGTCGCTCCGCCGCATGCCTATGGCAACTGCAAGATGCTGACCATCGTCTGTCAAGGTCAGGTGGAATATACCGGCGCCGCAGGAAAGACGGAAATCATCGGCGCAGGCGATGTGCAGTGGGTCACCGTCTCCGACGGAACGGCGCCGGGAAGATTCCTGTCGGTCGGCACGCGGCGCGGCGACGTGGTCGAGCTGTTGCAGCTCTGGATCGATCTGCCGATGCCGCTGTCTGCGTGTCCGCACCGGGCGCCTGCTGAAAAAATCATTGCCGCGGACGCCATCCCCGCGCTGGACTTGCCTGACGGCAGTGGCCGCATCCGCGTCATTGCCGGCAATTGCGCGAGCCGTCGCGGCGCGATGCCGACATCGTCGTCGTTCGACGTCTGGGAGTTGCAACTGAAATCGCGTTGCACGAGCGAATTGAAAACCGTGGAAGGGCGCACCCTGCTGCTGGCGATCCTGAACGGCGCGGTGACGATCAACGGCGATCAGGCGGCGCGCGGCGGCGAGGTGGTCATGCTGGATCGTTCGGGAGAAGGCGTCTTCCTGGAAGCGCATGCCAACACGACGGCGCTCCTGCTCAGCGGCGAGCCGATCAACATGCCGGCAACGTGGTCGCCGATGGCAGGCGCAGCGGTGGCCTGATCAGTAATCTTCCAGCGCTTCGAAACGCTGCGCCAGAAAATCGATCAGTTGCCGCACCGACGGCAACAGGAAGCGGCGCGAGGAATACACGGCATGGATGATGCCCGACTTCGGGGCCCATTCCGGCAAGACCTTGACCAGGCTGCCGTTTCTCAATTCATCGATCACCACCATCGTCGGCAGGAACACGATGCCGGCGCCGGCGACGGCTGCGCGTTTCAGGGCCGTCGTATCGTCCGTCATCATGCGCGGCGTGTAGCGGATGGAGGCGGTTTCGCCGTCGCTGTTCTCGAGATACCAGACGTGATCTTCCGCCGGAATCGTCATGCTCAGGCTGGGGAAACGGTGCAGGTCGGCAGGCACTTCCGGCACCCGGCATTTTTCCAGCAGCGCCGGACTCGCGGTCAGGCACCAGTGGCGCACGCCGAAGGTTTTCAGCACCAGGTCGCTGTCCTCCAGCGGCGGCAGGCGCACGCGCAGGGCGACGTCGACGCCTTCGTTGATGACGTCGACGCGGCGGTTGGTCGACTCCACCTGCAGGGTCACGCGCGGATGCTCCATCAGGAAATCCGCCAGCATCACGCCCACGCGTCCGTGCAGCAGCGCCACCGGACAGGTCAGGCGCACCGTGCCTTGCGGCTCGGCGCGATTGCGTTCGATGGATTCCTGCGCCGCTTCGGCTTCCACCAGCATGGCCTTGCAATGCTCGTAATAGCTCTGGCCGAGTTCGGTCACCGACAGGCTGCGCGTGGAGCGCTGGATCAGGCGCGCGCCCAGGCGTTCTTCCAGTTGCGCGATGCGCCGGCTCAGCTTGGATTTGGGAATGCCCAGCGCGCGGCCGGCGGCGGCGAAGCCGCGATGGTCCACCACCTGGGCGAAGTAGTACAGGTCATTGAGGTCCTGCGTCATTTTCCTTCCCTTCCGTTTTCTCTGCTCTGCTTTTCTTGTGTTGCCTGCCCCGATTATGCCGCAGCCGGGCAGTGCGCGTGCCGGCGCCGGAATCCGGCAGTTTCAACGGATGTGGATTTCCGGGGTATCATCCGGCCTGCCGCAGGAGCAATGCGGCAACCGGTTAACCCGAGAAGATCACCATGCATCGCGCCGCCTGGCCCCCACTGACGACCTCCTGATTGCACATCGCTGAAGCGGCATCTTGTCGCCCGGCATGTCGCTTCCTCGGCCGGATCGATTCCGGCTTTCCTTGCTACGCCTTTTTTCCGATGCCGTCAGCGGTAACGGGCGCAGCATGTCGTCATTGTCATGGAGATCAAGATGCAATTCATCAATCGCTGGATGGCGCGCGTCATTCCTTGCATTCCCCGCACCCTGGTGCAAAAAATTTCACAACGCTACATCGCCGGCGCCACGCTGGAACATGCCGTGCAACGCATGCAGGGCTTGAATCGGCAGGGCTTTGGGGTCACCGTCGATGTGCTGGGCGAATCCATTGCCAGCCTGGAACAGGCGGAGCATGCCGTCGACGCCTATCTGCAAACACTGGCCGCCATCGGCGCCCATGGCCTCGATGCCACCGTCTCCGTCAAACCGAGCGCACTCGGTTTATTGCTGGACCGGCAGTACTGCGAGCAGGCTGTCGGACGTATCGTGCAGGCTGCGGAAGATCATCGCAGCGCCGTTTGCATCGATATGGAAGACGTCAGTTGCACCGACATGGAAATCGCCCTGTTCAGCGGCCTGCATGCCGCAGGCCGCGATGTCAGCCTGGCGATCCAGGCCTATCTGCGTCGCACCGGGGACGACCTTGAGAGCCTGCTGGCGCAAGGCAGCAGCTTGCGCATTTGCAAGGGCATTTACCTGGAGTCGTCGCAGTTTCTGGTGACGGGCGCGCAGCATGATCGCAGCGCCATCAATCCGCATTTCCTGCGGCACGTGGCGCGTTGCTTCGATAACGGGACATTCGTCAGCATTGCCACGCACGATGCCGTGTTGATCCGGCAAGTGTTGGCATTGGTGGAACAACGCGGCGTCGACCGCGCGCGGTTTGAGTTCCAGATGCTGCTCGGCGTGTGCGAGCCTTTGCGCGATCGGCTCAAGGCGCAAGGATACGCGGTGCGCATCTATGTGCCTTACGGCAAGGATTGGTACGGTTACAGCACGCGGCGCATGAAGGAAAATCCCGCCATTGCCGCGCATGTCGTCAAGGCGATGTTCTTGCGGCGCTAGCGTTGCTGGTAGTTTCAGTGGCTGCGCAGGTCGGCGTCGGCGCATTCGGCGTACAATGCCGACCTTCGCTACGGACTTTCCCATGAACTGCCGTCCCCACTGCGGCGCCTGCTGTACCGCGCCTTCCATCTCCAGCCCGATTCCCGGCATGCCCAACGGCAAGCCGGCGGGCGTGCCGTGCGTGCAGCTGATGGAAGATTTGCGTTGCGCGATTTTCGGCAAGCCGGAGCGGCCGGCCTGTTGCTCCGGCTTGCAGGCTTCGCTCGAGATGTGCGGCGACAGCCGCGAGTCGGGAATGTTCTATCTGTCCAGGCTGGAGCAGCTCACTGCTCCATGATGTTTGCTGGTTGCGCGGTTCATTTTTCCAGTTTCGTCGCCACGCAGGCCGTTTCTTCCAAGCCGTAAAATCTTCCGCCGTTTTTCGCCGGCCCCATTAAAGAGGAAGGGGGACCGGCGGCATGGAAGACAGCGTGTTACTGCGGTAGCGCCTTGGCCGCGGCCACCACCTTGGCGGTATCGAAGTTGTTGATGCCGGCGATGAACTGGTTGGTGTACAGGTCTTCCAGTTTGGGGCTGGTCTGGATGACGTTATTGGCCTTCATGAAGGCGACCATGTTGGCGACGGCGCTGATGGGGATCTCCCCCCACTTGACGCCCGGTTCCAGCTTGAGGAATTCGCCGCGCGTCTGGATCAGGTGCAGGCCTTGTTTGACGGCGGTGGCGTCGTCGATGCTGGCCGGTTTGGTCAGCGGGAAGATTTTCCAATGCGCCTTGAGAGCGCCTTGCGGATTGGCCAGCACCGAGACCGAGCCCATGGCGACGCAGCGCAACACCTTTTCGATGGTCTTGGGGCGTTTGGTGATCATGTCGTCGCGCACGAAATACGATCCGCCGAAATTGAGCTTGTCGGCAAACGGCGACGAGAAGCGACGCAATTTCAGGCCCATATTTTCGGCCGTGGCGATCTGCGAATCCCAGGTGCCCCAGATGTCGACGCGGCCGCGCGACAGGGCGGTAACGGCTTGCGCGCCGGAGCCGGTTTCGACGAAGGTGACGTCCTTGTCCGGATTGACGCCGGCTTCAGTGAGCATGCCCTTGAAGATTTGCACCATCTGCGAGCCGTAAGACAGCACGCCGATCGTCTTGCCCTTGAAGTCGCCGATGGTCTTGATCGGCGAAGTATCGAGCACCACCGGGAACTGGAAGTTGTGGCGCATGTTCAGGTACACCGCCTTGATCGGCGCGCCCTTGGTGCGCGCGATGATCGCGCCCGCCGGCCCCATGTTGACCATGTCGGCCTGTCCCGTCAGCACGGCCTGCATGGCGGTGGTGGAGTTGGTCGGCTGCAGCGTGACGTCGAGGCCGGCGTTTTCCCAGCACTTGGTGTAAATCGGCATCGAGGTGTTATTGGCTTGCGAAGCATCGAGCACGTCGGTGCCGATTGCGATGGTCACCTTTTCTCTCTCTTGGGCCATGGTCGGTGCGATCATCAACGAGCCGGCAACGACGCCTGCGAGTGCTGTGAATATTCGTTTCATGAAATTTCCTCGAGGTGTTGACGAGCGGAATCCTAACTGAAGTCGCTACATACTCGCTGGTACGAATTTTCGACGAGGCTATCGACTTAAAAAGTCTATCAGCGCCCCTGAAACTGCGGCCGTCTTTTTTCCAGAAAGGCGTAACGCCCCTCCGTGACATCTGCGCTGGAAAACAATTGCGACTGGCCGTCGAGTTCCAGCCCCATGACGATCTGCAGCGATGCCGGCGTGCGCGTGAGCGCGGCCTGATGCTGCCGGTCAGTTTTCCCTGACCACGCGCTTTGCCTTGTGGGTGCTGCGCGCGAGCGTGCCGAAAGGCAGCACCTCCACGGCGGCGCCGACCTGCAACTGTTGTTTGATGTCATGCACCAGTTGCGCGGCCAAGCGGTCGGCGTCGGCTGACGCATCGCTTTTCGCATTGTTTTGTTCTACGCGCACATGGATGGATTTCATGAAGCCGGCGGCGTCGTAGACGGAGGCGTTGATCACCAGTTGATATTCGTCGCCGAGGCCGGGCGTCTTGCGCACCAGGTCTTCCACGGCGGAAGGAAAGACATTCACGCCGCGCACCACCAGCATGTCGTCGGCGCGTCCGCGCACGCCGCCGAGCAGGCGTGCATGCGTGCGGCCGCAGACACAGGGCGTGGAGTCGCGCACCACGACGTCGCCGGTCCACCAGCGCACCAGCGGTCCGGCCTGTTTGTCGAGATGGGTCACCACCAGCACGCCGGGCGTGCCGTCGGGGACGGCCTGGCGGGATTCGGCGTCGACCACTTCCGCGTAGAGGAAATCTTCCGCCAGATGCAGGCCGGCTTGCGCGTCGCACTCGCCGGCAATCGGCTGGAATTCCAGGCAACCGTAGGCATCGTAGGCGCGCGCGCCCCACAAGGCTTCGATGCGCTTGCGCGTGGCGGGGATGCTGGCGCCCGGTTCGCCGCCCATCATGATGCTGCGCACCGTCGACGCGGCCGGATCGCGTCCGCGTTTGCGGACTTCTTCCGCCAGGTGCGTGATGAACGACGGCGTGCCGCACAGCACGGTGCTGCCGTAGGTGAAGAGGGTATCGATCTGGCGCTCGGTGTCCTGGCTGCCGGCGGGGATCACCATCGCGCCGGTGCGCTGGTAACCGGCGGTGGCGCCCAGGCCGCCGACGAACCAGGTGTAGCTGAACATGCATTGCACGATGTCGTTCGCGCCGATGCCTTGCGCATGCGCGTGGCGCGCATACAGGCCGGCCCAGCGGTCGAGGTCGTACCGGGTCCAGAACTGCGGCGTCGGCGCCGAGGTGGTGCCGGACGAGAAGTGCATGCGCAGTACCTCGCTTCGGGGCGCTGTCATGAACTGGCCGAAGGGCGCCTCGGGACCGATGGAATCGACGTAATCGGATTTGGTCGTGAACGGCAGTCGGCTCAGGTCGGCCAGCGAACCGAGTTCGCCGGCGTTCCGGCCCAGCCGTTTGAACAGCGGCGCATAGTACGCGCTGTCTTTCGCGAGCCGCGCCAGTTGGACCCGCAGCTTCGCCAGCTGGAAAGATTCCAGCGTGGCGCGATCCCAGCTTTCGGCTGGGTCAAGATGCAAGGGCGCGGCGGCAACGAGCGCACCGGAGCACATTAGTCCGCCCCGAGTCCGCGAATGGCAAAGGTGGCGATGGTGTCGGCGACGCCCAGCTTCTCGGCTTCGGTCTGATCGGCGCGCGGACGGAACCAGATGGTGGTCCAGTTGAGCGCGCCGAAGAATGCCTTCACGACGATCTGCAGGTCCTGCTGCGGCGCGTGGCCTTCTTCCATGACCAGGCGGATGGTGTCGCGGAACAGGTTTTCGTACTGATCGCGCAGCACCAGGATTTCGGACAGCACTTCGCGTTGGGCGGCGGTGGTTTCGCCGGCCAGATGCATTTCCAGGCCTTGCACGGCAACGCGCTGGTAGGGAAGGTGATCCATGATGACCGTGATATGCGCCAGCGTCATCGCGCGCAGCTTGTCGATCGCCTTCTGATGCGACAGCGATGCGGCGGCCTGCACGGCGGCCAGGTCCATTTCCATGCCGCGCTTGTGCACGTCGAAGAACAAGTCGGCCTTCTTGCGGTAGTGGTGGTAGATCTTGCCCTTGGTGGCGCTGAGGATGTCGGCGACATCGTCGATGCTGGTAGCGGCATAACCTTTTGTCATGAATGCCAGAGCCGCCGCATCGAGAATCTCGCTGCGTGGATCCGAATCGTCTCCGGCAAATTCATTTGTTGTCGATGTGGGACGTGCTGTGTCGACCTTCATTATGCTTGCTCCTCATTGTTAAACTCGGCATGTATCGCCCGTGCGAGCACCAGTCTCTGGATCTCCGAAGTACCCTCATAAATTTCGGTAGCGCGCTGATCACGATAAAGACGCTCGACGAGCGAAGGCTTCACGAAACCTTCTCCCCCGAATACTTGTACGCCGATATCGACTGCGTCATGGGCAGCCTCGCTACAGAATAACTTTGCTTGGGCGCCGATAAGCGCGACATCCTGACCAGTATCGAAACTGCGGGCGGTCTCGTATGCAAGCATTCTACCTGCGGATAGCCGAGTTGCGACATCAGAAAGCTTGAAACCTATTCCCTGGTGGTCGATCAGATGCTGTCCGAAGGTGGTGCGCACCGCTGCGCGCCGCGCCGCTGCGGTGAATGCCGCCAGCGCGATGCCGTTCGACTGCGCCGCCACGACGATGCGGCCGACGTTCAAGGCTTCCAGCGCCAGCTTGAGCGCTTTGCCGGGCGCCGCGATCATGCTGTCGGCCGGCACCCAGGTGTCGAGCACGACGGTGCTGTTGACGGTGCCGCGCATGCCCATCTTGTCTTCGCGCGCGTCGTCGCGCACGCCGTCGGCGCAGGCCGAAACCATGAAGGCGGCGATGCCGTGCCGTCCCTGGCCGGGCTCGGTTTGCGCAAACACGACGTAGTAGGCGCATTCGCCGCCGCCGCCGATCCAGCGCTTCTCGCCGCGCAGCCGCCAGCCGCCGTTTTCCGGAATGGCCAGCGTTTGCATGTTGGAAGGATCCGACCCTGCTTCGCGTTCGCTCAGGGCGAAGGAAATCGACTCGCGCTTGCCGATGATGGCGCGGATGTAGGTGTTCTTCTGTGCGCCGGTGCCGGCATGCAGCAGGGGTAATGCGCCCAGCTGCAGGGTAGCGACGATGCCGCTGGTGGAGGCGCAGGCGCGCGCGAGTTCTTCGATGACGGCGCAGAACGCCATCAGCGATGCGCCGCCGCCGCCATACTCCTTCGGAATGAACATCGCGGCGATGCCGCTCTCGTGAAGCGCCTGAACGTTTTCGTGCGGGTAGCGCTGATCCCGGTCGATCTCGGCCGCAAGCGGCGCCAACTGGTCATGGGCAAGCCGGCGTGCAATGTCGCGCCAGTTACGAGCCTCCTCAGTGAGCGGAGGGTCCCAAATAATCGCCATCTTCTCTCCATTGCCGTGTGTGGGGCGGCTGCAGGTGGGTTGTGGAGCGGCTTTTTCTTATATTGACTTTAATCTAATATACTAAGTAGTATGATAAGAGTCAACCAACGTGCTTACAAATTGGTCAAGCAGAAACATTTGTTTTGGCCAACTAAAATATTTAGTACACGCGTTCGCAATACTGTACACGCCAGCTAAAAATCTTGCCGGGGCAGCCCCAATCTTCAAAGATGCGGAGGCAAGGAGACGGTCATGAGCGAAAAAGTTCATGTCGTCGGCGTGGGATGATTCCCTTTGTCAAACAGGGTACCAGTGCGTCGTATGTGGACATGGGCGCGACCGCCATCCGCGCCGCACTCGCCGGCGCCGGGTTACGTGACGAAGCCGTCGAACAAACCTATCGCTTATGTCTGCCGCGACTCCACCTGCGGGCAGGCGATGCTTTACGAAGTCGGTCTCACCGGCATTCCCGTCCTCAACGTCAGCAACGTCAGCAACAATTGCGCGACCGGCGTCGGCGCAAGCATTGGTCCGGACGCAAAGGGAAGTTGCGGCATGGATTCGGTCACAGTTGCCGCAGAGCAGGCGAAAATCAGGCAGGCAAAAAAGAAGAATCAGAAACGAGCCGCAGGTAATTCACACATCAAAAAACTACGATTTATGGCGCAGTGCGGGTAAAGTACACGCGAGATTCACCGTGCGTACGAAGGAGACCATATCGATGCATCACCCAGGGACGTTGATACGCGACATGCTGGCCCGCGGCGGCGCCGTGCCGGTGCCCGGCTGCTATGACCCGCTCGGCGCATTGCTGATCGAACAGGCCGGCTTCCAGGCCGCCTACATGACCGGATTTTCGCTCGCCTCCAGCTACGGCAAGCCGGACATCGGCCTGCTGACCATGACCGACATGGTGCAGCAGGCGGCCCGCATCGCCGAGGCGGTTTCCATCCCCGTCATCGTCGACGCCGACACCGGTTACGGCGGCGCGGCCAACATCGCCGAGACCGTGCGCGCCTTTGAAAAAGCCGGCATCGCCGGCCTGCATCTGGAAGACCAGATCATGCCCAAGAAGTGCGGCGCCATGGCCGGCAAGAAACTGGTGCCCGGCGAAGAAATGGCGCTGCGCCTGCGCGCCGCGCGCGCAGGGCGCAAGAGCAGCGAATTCGTCATCATCGGCCGCACCGACGCCATGACCATCTACGGCCTCGACGAAGTGATCGTGCGCGCCAAAGCGATGGAACGCGCCGGCGCCGACGCCGTCATGGTGCCGTCGCTGAGCACGCCGGCAGAACTTGAAGCGGTCGCCGCCAGCGTCAGGATTCCCGTCATCTACGTCGCCGCCGAAACCGTGCGTCCCAGCTATACGCAGCAGCAACTGGCGCAAGCAGGCTTCGCCATGGCGTTGTATCCTTTGTCGCTGATACAGACCACGTTCAAGGCGCAGCAAACCATGCTGCGCAGCATGTTCGACGCAGGCGACACCGCGCATCTGGTGGACGGCATGGCGAAGTTTGCCGACGTCGGCCGCCTGGTCGGCGTCGAGCGCGCCGCCGCCTTCGATGCGCAACTGAACGAACCCGAAGAACCCACAGGGAGCTAGCCGACATGGGCGCCACCATGACGCAAAAAATCCTGGCCCGCGCCAGCGGTCGCGATTCCGTGACCAATCCCGTCGCGCACGGCGAGATCATCTGGGCCAGCCCCGATCTGGTGACGGCACCCGAGGTGTCGTTTTCCGCCTATATCAAACGCATTCGAGAGATCGGCGTGACCAGATTGGCGCACCCGGAACGCGTCGCCGTCATCATCGACCACGAAGTACCGGTGCACAGCATCGCCGGCGCCGAGCGCAACAAGCTCACGCGCAAGCTGGCGCAGGAATTGTCGGTCGGCCATTTCTTCGACGGCGCCGGCATCACGCATCCGCTGATGGTTGAGCAGGGACTGATCGCGCCCGGCATGTTTGCCGCCGGCGCCGACAGTCATGCTCCCGGTCTCGGCGCGGTCGGCGCCTTGTCGGTGCCGTTCGGATTCGAAGTGGCGATGGTGCTGGCCACCGGCCAGATCTGGATGAAGGTGCCGGAAACCATACGCGTGCGTCTGCACGGCGCCTGCGCGCCCGGCGTCGGTGCGCGCGACATCGTGCTGGCGACCATGCAGCAGCTCGACGATGAAGCCACCAGTTACCGCGTCATCGAATACCAGGGCGAAGGCCTGTCGACCTTGTCGGTGCCGGAGCGCATGACCATCTGCGGCCTGTGCGTCGACGCCGGCGCCAAATCGGGCATCGCCGCCGTCGATCAGCGCTGCATCGATTACCTGCGCGAACATGGCGTGGCCGATCCAAAGCCACCGGAGTTAATTAATAGCGACACCGACGCCGACTACGCCATGACCATCGACCTCGACCTGGCGACGCTGACGCCGCGCGTGTCGATTCCGCCGTCGCCCAATCATGTGCGCGAGGCGCAGGCCATGTCGGACATCGCGATCCAGCACGCCTACATCGGCTCCTGCGTGTCCGGCTCGATTGAAGACATCCGCGCCGCCGCCGCCATCCTGCGCGGCCGCAAGGTGCATGCAAGCGTGAACCTGCTGGTGATCCCGGCCACGCAGCAAGTATTCCGGCAAGCCTTGCAGGAAGGATTGCTGACCGAGCTCACCGCCGCCGGCGCCAACATCTCGCCGTCGACCTGCGGACCGTGCTTCGGCGGCATCGCGCAGCTGACCGCCGGCGAGCGCCGCATCAGCACCAGCACGCGCAACGATCCTGGTCGCATGGGCAGCAACGAGGCGGAAATTTTCCTCGCCAGCGCCATGACCGTGGCGGCCTCGGCCATCACCGGCCACATCACCGATCCGCGCGCCTATGCCAAGGGAGGTGTGCAATGACGGCTCCGGGAAAAACCAGCAGCGGCCGCGCCTGGAAATTCTCCAGCGACATCTCCAGCGACCAACTGATTTCGGCGCGCCATGTCTTCGAATTCGATCCGCGCATGTTGCGTCACCATCTGCTCGCCGAAGTGCGTCCCGAGTTCGCGCAGCAGGCGCAGCCTGGCGACGTCATCGTGGCGGGTTGCAACTTCGCCCACGGCAGCAACCACAGCCATCCCTTCCTCGCGATGAAGGCGCTCGGCGTCGGCTTGCTGGTGCGCTCGCTGTCGCGCGGCCCGTTCCGCCTGGCGATCTTCATGGGCGTGCCGGTGCTGATGGTGACTTCTGAAGTACTCGACGCCATCGACGACGGTCATCAACTCGACATCGATTTCAGCCGCGGCGCCATTCACAACGTCACGACCGGCAAGCAGATGCAGGTCGAACCTTTGTCGCCGTTCCTGCAGGACATCGTCAATGCAGGCGGCGGACTCGAATTTGTAAAGACCACTTTAGTCAACTGATTTTGCTCTATGATGCGTGACCTTCAGGAGTCAATTAGATGCCAGCCATGTCCATCGTGCGCGACACTTCATTCGGTCGGGAAGCAAACACGCATCTGAACCGGCCCACGGCCGCCGCCATCGTTGTCGAGTTGCTGGAAAAAACCTATGCCACCCACGACGGCGGCAAGGTGCAGGCGCTCGGACCGATTTCGGTCACGGTGCCGCAAGGCGGTTTCATGACCATCGTCGGTCCTTCCGGCTGCGGCAAGTCGACGCTGCTCAAGTTGCTCTCGGGCCTGATCCCGCGCTCGGCCGGATCGATCAAGGTCAATGGTGAAGAAGTGCGCGAGCCGCATCGCGACATCGGCATGGTGTTCCAGAGCCCGGTGCTGCTGCCCTGGAAAACCGCCATCGACAACGTCCTGCTGCCGGCCAGGGTGCTCGGCCTCGACATGGCGGCCAGTCGCGTGCGTGCGCAGGAGTTGCTGGAGATGGTCGGCCTGGCCGACTTCGCCGGACGTTATCCGGGCGAACTGTCGGGCGGCATGCAGCAGCGCGTGGCGATTGCGCGTTCGCTGATCCACGATCCCTCCATCCTCATGATGGACGAACCCTTCGGCGCGCTCGACGCCATGACGCGCGAGGTGATGAACCTGGAGCTGCTGCGCATCTGGCGCAAGGCCGGCAAGACCATCATCTTCGTCACGCACTCGATTCCGGAAGCGGTCTTCCTCGGCACCCACGTCATGGTCCTGTCCAATCGCCCCGGCCGCATCGCCGACCTGGTCACGGTCGACCTGCCGGCCGAACGCGGACTCGACATCATGTCAACCGACGCCTTCGGCGTGTTCAGCAACCGCATTCGCAGCCAATTCAATACGCAAGGATTCATCTGATGGAAAGCGTTCCGACCAGCGCGGCCACCACGCAAGCGACGCCTGCGCCGTCCTCCTTCAATCTGCGTCGCACGCTCAAGGCGCGTCCGGAACTGATGCTGATCCCCGGCGTGTTCGTCGCCGTGGTGGCGATCTGGGAAGCCATCATCCGCGGCTTCGACATCCCGATTTACATCATGCCGGCGCCGTCGAATATCGCCTTGTCGCTGATGAACACCAGCTATTGGGACAACGCGCTGTACACGCTCGGCGAAGCCATGCTGGGTTTCCTGCTGGCGGCGCTGTTCGGCATCGTGCTGGGCGGTGTGATCGCGCAATTTCCGCTGGCGGAAAAAACCTTGTATCCCTACCTGATCGCCATTCAGACCACGCCCAAGGTGGCGGTGGCGCCGCTGTTCATCATGTGGTTCGGTTTCGGCATGACGTCCAAGGTGATCATCGCCGCGACGATCGCCTTCTTCCCGATCCTGGTCAACGTCATCAGCGGCCTGCGCTCGACCGATCCGGCGCGGCTGGAACTGATGCGTTCGCTGCGCGCGACGCGCTGGCAGATTTTTACGATGGTGCGCCTGCCGGGCGCGCTGCCGATGATTTTCGCGGGACTCAACATCGCGATCATCTTCAGCATCCTCGGCGCCATCGTCGGCGAGTTCCTCGGCTCGCGCAAGGGACTCGGCAATGCGATCATGCAGATGAACGTCAATCTCGACACGGCGGGCGTGTTCGCGACGCTGTTCGTGCTGTCGGCGATCGGCGTGTGCTTGCATGTGCTGATGGGGATTCTGCAACGCAAGGCTTTGTTCTGGGCTGACAGTTCGAAGCTTCCCACCGTATAAGAAGCTGCCCGCAATCCGATTGCCGGACAAGTCGTGGGCGGAGAAAGCGTCAGGCCCGCGGCAATATTTCCTGCAATTTTTCAAGCGGCCGGCACAGCCGCGTCCCCAATGGCGTGACGACGATGGGACGCTCGATCAGGACCGGATCTTTCAGCATCAGATCGATCAACTGCTCGTCGCTCCACCTGGGGTTGTCCAGATCCATCTCGTCGTACGACGTGCCGCGACGGCGCATGATGTCGCGCACCGGCCGGCCGCTGTCGGCGACGATCTTCTTGAGCGTGGCGCGGTCGGGCGGCGTCTTCAGGTATTCGATCACTTGCGGCTCGATGCCGGCGGCGCGGATCATTTCCAGGGCGTTGCGCGAGGTGCCGCATTTGGAGTTGTGATAGATGGTGATGTCGGACATGGCGGCAGGCTTCATAAAGAATCGGGTAGGGAAGTATATGTCATACGCGCTAGCCTGCGCTTGGCGAAAACCATTGCTCCAGCCACGCAATCAGAGCATCCCACTGCGCCGCATCGCCCACGAAGCCGAGATAGCAGTCAGGCCGCGCGACGTGCAGATGGTAGGAGCCGAACAGGTTCCTGAACTCGCGATCCTGTCCATCCGCCAGTGCCGCCGCGATGTGCCGTATCGTCAGTACGGCTTCCCAACGGCGCAATTGTTCGCGCCAATCCTGCGGCAGTATCGGCGCCGCCGCGCCTTGCGCGATCAGCAGCGTCAGGCGTGATGGGTCCAGCAGCGCATACAGATTGCCCTCGCGCGATTCGTCGTCGCTGCTGTTGTGTTCCCACGCGATGACATCGATATCCGGAAGGCGGTCGCCGCCGTGCAGGCTGCCGCCGGCGTCATGCGTGACCGACAGCGGACTGCCGCGGTAGTCGATATTGATCTCGCTGATCAGACGCGTGGCGGTGTCCTGGATGACGTCGATGCTCAGCGCCAGCGGCGCAATATGCGTCACCAGTCTATGCACCAGCGTGTTGCGCGAATTGAGCACATCGGTGGCCGCCTCGGTGCGGGTGACGATATTGCGGATCACCGGCAAACGGTCGCGCTCGTAGGTATCGAGCAAGGCGGCATCGGCCCGGCCTTGCAGCACCAGCGCGAGCTTCCAGCACAGGTCGACCATGTCCTGGATGCCGGTGTTCATGCCTTGTCCGCCGGCAGGACTGTGGATATGCGCGGCATCGCCGCCGAAGAAGACGTTGCCTTGCCGCAGCGTCTGCAACATGCGGCTGTTGATGCGGAAGTGCGAACTCCAGACGACATTGGTCAGCGTCGCCGGCATCGGCGAATGCGCGTCGTAGATCGCCTGTAATTGCGAGAGCGTCGGCGGATCGTCGGGAATGTCGCGCACCGACTCCTCATGCTGTTGTCCGTCCGCATCGGGCTCGATGGCAATCATGCGGAAATGGCCTTGCGCCAGCGGAAACATCGCCAGAAAGCCGTGATCCGAAATGAAGATCGACAACTGATCCGACGCAATTTCGCCGCCCGCATACAGATCGGCCAGCGCATAGGTGGGTTTGAGCGACTTGCCTTCAAACGGCAGCTTGAGCGCGTGACGCGCGCTGCTGTGGGCGCCCTCGGCGCTGATCAGCACCGCCGCCTGCATTTGTTCGACGGTGCCGTCGGCATGGCGCAGTTCGGCCATGACGCCGCTGTCGGGCGTGGACGGTTGCGCTTGCACGAAGCCGATCAGTTCGACGCCGCGTTCTATCTGCACGCCTTGCTGCTGCAATTGCTCCGTCAGCAGGCGTTCGGTTTCGGCTTGCGACAACAGCAATACGTAATTGTGTCGCCCGGGAATCCGGCTCAGGTCGATCTTGCCGAGCAGCTTGCCGCGACCGTACAGGCTGCCCGCGCTGGCCTTGTTGCCGGCCGCCAGCATCTTGTCAGTCAGACCACGTTGCTGCAGCAACTCCAGCGTGCGCGCCTGCACCGCCAGCGCGCGCGAGGTCGTCGACGGCGCCGCCAGCTTGTCGATCAGGCGCACCGGCACGCCCAGGCGGGACAACTCCATGGCGGCGGTGAGGCCGGTCGGGCCGGCGCCGACGATCAAGACGGGATGATGTTGCATTGTCATGATTATTCTCCGGAAACGGACTGCAATGGGATGACGTACTGGTTGCGCTCAGATTGCCTGATGAGATCGTCTGACTTCGAGAATCCCGCGCAGTTTCTCGCGTGCCCGAGCAAAAACGCACTCGTCCCGTCCCGAACCAGTAAAATGCGGAATTCGACCGGCGCCGCCGCCGGTTCTTTTGACCCACTATCCCCTCAGCATGGACACAATTCTCGCTCTCAAAGCCCTCATCATGGGCATCGTGGAAGGCCTGACCGAATTTCTACCGATTTCTTCCACCGGACATCTGATTCTTGCAGGCAGCCTGCTGCATTTCGCCGGCCCGGCGTTTCCGAAGGAAAAAGTCGACGTCTTTGAGATCGTCATCCAGGCCGGCGCCATCCTCGCCGTGTGCTGGGAATACCGCGCGCGCATCGCGTCGGTCATCGGCGGCCTGTTCAGCGACCGCAAGGCGCAGCGCCTGGTGATCAACCTGATCATCGCCTTCCTGCCGGCGGCCATCCTGGGCTTCCTGTTCAGCAAGAAGATCAAGGCCGTGCTGTTCGCACCGGTGCCGGTGGCGATCGCCTTCATCGTCGGCGGCCTGATCATCCTGTGGGTGGAGCGTCGCAACAAGGGCCGTGCCGTCTATGCGCGCATCGATTCGGTCGACGACATGACGCCGCTGGACGCCTTCAAGGTCGGTTGCGCCCAGGCCTTTGCGCTGATCCCCGGCACCAGCCGTTCCGGCGCGACGATCATCGGCGGCATGATGTTCGGCTTGTCGCGCAAGGCGGCGACCGAGTTCTCCTTCTTCCTGGCGATCCCGACGCTGTTCGCCGCCACCATCTATTCGCTGTACAAGGAGCGCGCCTTGCTGAGCGCCGCCGACGCGCCGCTGTTCACCATCGGCACCGTGGCGGCCTTCATCTCGGCTTTCTTGTGCGTGCGCTGGCTGTTGCGTTACATCAGCTCGCATGACTTCACCGTGTTTGCCTGGTATCGCATCCTGTTCGGCCTGGTGATTCTCGGTACTGCCTACAGCGGCGTGGTCGCCTGGGTGGAATAAGTCTGGATTGAATAAGTAAATAAGGAATTCATCGTGGCAAATGTATGCAGCGCCGGTCTCGATATCGGCTTCGCTTCTCTGGATTATCTGCAGATCGGTTTCCTCGGCATCGTTCAGGGCATCACTGAATTGTTGCCGATCTCATCCACGGCGCATATGCGGATCGTGCCGGCGGTGCTGGGCTGGCATGACCCGGGCTCGGCGTTTTCGGCGGCGATGCAACTGGCGGCGCTGGCTGCGGTGGTCAGTTATTTCTGGCGCGACGTCTCTGCCGTCACCACCGGCAGCATCGCCGCATGGAAGCAGCGCGATTTCAACAGCCCGATGTTTCGCCTGGCCGTCGCCATCATCCTGGCGACCATCCCCATCGGCATCGCCGGGCTGGCCTTGTCGCATGTACTGAACGCCTGCGGCTCGCCATTGCGCAGCCTGTCGGTGATCGGCTGGTCGTGCATCGCCATGGCGATCCTGCTGGCGATTGCCGAACTGGCTTGCCGTCATCGCCGCAGCGTCGATGAGATGCGTTTGCGCGATGCGCTGATCGTCGGCATCGCGCAGGTCGGCGCGCTGATTCCGGGCGTGTCGCGCTCGGGCTCGACGCTGACCGCCGCGTTGTTCCTCAATTTCAAGCGGGAAGAAGCCGCGCGCTTTTCCTTCCTGCTCGGCTTGCCGGCGATTGCGCTGGCCGGCCTCAAGGAACTGGCCGTGCTGCTGCATGCGCATATCCCGCTGCAGGCATGGTCGCTGCTGTTGTTCGGCATCGTGGTGGCGAGCCTGTCGGCGTTTTGCGCGATCTGGGGATTGATGAAATTCCTCGAGCGTTTCTCGACCTGGCCTTTCATTGTTTATCGCGCCGCACTCGGCGTGTTTTTGCTGGTTGCGGTCAGCAAGGGATTTTTGCAATAAATGTCAGAGATCGTGTCAGAGCTAGTTCACGAGCAGCAATCCAGGGCGCTGCACATCCTTGAAACCGTATTCGGCTATTCGTCGTTCCGCGGTCAGCAGGGCGACATCGTCCGGCACGTGGTGCAGGGCGGCGACGCCCTGGTGCTGATGCCGACCGGCGGCGGCAAATCGCTGTGCTACCAGATACCGGCATTGGTGCGCGACGGCGTCGGCGTGGTGGTGTCGCCGCTGATCGCGTTGATGCAGGACCAGGTCGACGCGTTGGCCGAAGTCGGCGTGCGCGCGGCCTTCCTCAATTCCACCCAGACCTTCGATGAAGCGATGCAGATCGAGCGGCGCGTGCGCAGCGGCGATCTCGATGTCTTGTATGTCGCGCCGGAACGCCTGATGACGCCGCGCTGCCTCGAGCTGCTGGAAGCGGCGCACATCGCGTTGTTCGCCATCGACGAGGCGCACTGCGTGTCGCAATGGGGGCACGACTTCCGTCCCGAATACATCAAGCTGTCGGTGTTGCACGAGCGCTTTCCGAACGTGCCGCGCATCGCGCTGACGGCGACCGCCGACCAGCAGACCCGCGAAGAAATCATCCATCGCCTGCAGCTCGAAGACGCGCGCCAGTTCGTGTCGTCCTTCGATCGTCCCAACATCCGCTACCAGATCGTCGAAAAGGCCAACGGCCGCAAGCAGCTGCTCGATTTCATCGAGAGCGAGCATGCCGACGACGCCGGCGTGGTGTACTGCCTGTCGCGCAAGAAGGTCGAAGAGACCGCCGAATTCCTCAAGCAGAGCGGCATCAACGCGCTGCCGTACCACGCCGGCATGGACTACGCCAAGCGCACCGCCAACCAGGCGCGCTTCCTGCGCGAAGACAAGATCGTCATGGTCGCCACCATCGCCTTCGGCATGGGCATCGACAAGCCCGACGTGCGCTTCGTCGCCCACCTGGATCTGCCCAAGAGCATCGAAGGCTATTATCAGGAAACCGGCCGCGCCGGCCGCGACGGCTTGCCCGCCAATGCATGGATGGCTTACGGCTTGCAAGACGTGGTGCAGCAGCGCCGCATGATCGCCGAGTCGGAAGCCGACGAGACCTTCAAGCGCGTGCTCGGCATCAAGCTCGACGCCATGCTCGGCCTGTGCGAGACGCTGCATTGCCGCCGCGTGCGCCTGCTCGATTATTTCGGCCAGCATGGCCAGCAGGCTTGCGGAAACTGCGACATCTGCCTGTCGCCGCCGGTGTCGTTCGACGGCACGGTGATGGTGCAAAAGCTGCTGTCCACGGTGTATCGCGTCGATCAGCGTTTCGCGCCCGGCCATGTGCTGGACGTCTTGCGAGGCATCGATGGCGACAGGGTCAAGCAATGGCACCACGACCAGCTGTCGGTGTTCGGCATCGGCAGCGAGCATGGCGAAGCCGAATGGCGCGCCGTGTTGCGCCAGGTCATCGCGCTCGGTTTGCTGACCGTCGACCATGAAAACTATAGCTCCCTCAAGCTGACCGAAGAGGCGAAGCCGGTCCTGCGCGGCGAACAAAAGATCCAGTTGCGCCAGTACCAGAAACCGGTCAAACCGAAACGCACTTCGTCCAAATCCAATTACGTCGAAACCGACCTGTCGACCGAAGAACAGGCGTTGTTCGACAAACTGCGCTGGTGGCGCGTCGAGACCGCGCGCAAACACAACGTGCCGGCCTACGTCATTTTCCACGACGCCACCATGCGCGAAATCGCCAAGGCGCGGCCGTCATCGCTGGACGACCTGCGCGGCGTCACCGGTGTGGGGGAAAAGAAACTGGAAACTTACGGCACGGAAATTATCGCGCTGATTCAGGAAATATCTGAGTGACATACCCGGTGGTACGTATCATGCTTTGCCATAAGTAGATATATTGTTAATACATTCGGTCCGATCTTGCAGCAGGGGGCCGTCGGTGTACGACGCTATATTTCCGCGCAAACACAAGCATGGGGGGTATATGAAGCTGACCGATCTGAAGATAGGTACGCGTCTTGGCCTGCTGGCGGCGTTGTTGCTGCTGGCGACCATTTTTGTCGGCGTGCGGGGCTGGATGACGCTCAACGAGAGCTTTGAGCAGAACACCCAGGCGATGCAAAAGGCCGCCATCATCGAAAAAGCGATCGACTCTGCCCGCAGCGCTCAGGTGCAGTTCAAGATCCAGGTGCAGGAATGGAAAAACACCTTGCTGCGCGGCAAGGACATTGCGTCTTTCACCAAATACCGCCAGGCCTTCATTGACGAAGGCAAAGCCACCCAGGCCAACCTGGACAAACTCGGCAGCCTGCTGCCGGCGCTCAACATGAGCACCGACAAGCTCAAGCATGCACAGCAGGCGCATGCCGACCTGGGCGTCCACTATCTCGCCGCGCTCCAGAAAGAATACAAACCGGACGACCGCGACAGCGTCGGGCGTGTCGATGACGCCGTCAAAGGCGCCGACCGCGTGCCGACGCAGATGATCGACGACATCGTCGCCGACGTGCGCAAGGCCGCCGACAAATTCCGTGAAGAAATCGCCCTGGATACGGCATCCGACTATCGCCAAGCGCGCCTGACGCTGGTGGTGTCCATCCTGCTGGCGCTGGTGCTCGGCAGCATTGTCACCTTCTGGCTGGTGACCAGCATCACGCGGCCACTCAATATCGCCGTGACGATTGCCCAGACGGTGGCGGCCGGCGATCTGCGCTCGCAAGTGGTGGTCAGCGGCAAGGATGAAACCGCGCAGCTGCTGCAAGCCCTGAAGGACATGAACGACAACCTGGTCAAGATCGTCAGTGAAGTACGCGCCGGGACCGACACCATCGCCACCGCCTCCGGCGAGATCGCCACCGGCAACCAGGACTTGTCCTCGCGCACCGAAGAACAAGCCAGTTCGCTGGAAGAGACGGCGGCATCGATGGAAGAAATCACGTCGACCGTGAGACAGAACGCCGACAATACCCAGCAAGCGAACAAGCTCGCCGCCGATGCTTCCGGCGTTGCCGTCAAGGGCGGCGAGATGGTCGCAGCGGTGGTCGATACCATGAACGCCATCGAGCACAGCTCGCACAAGATCGTCGACATCATCGGCGTCATCGACGGCATCGCCTTCCAGACCAACATCCTCGCCCTCAACGCCGCCGTCGAAGCGGCGCGTGCCGGCGAACAGGGCCGGGGTTTTGCGGTGGTTGCCTCCGAAGTGCGCACGCTGGCCCAACGCAGTGCAACCGCGGCCAAGGAAATCAAGGAACTCATCGGCGACTCGGTCAGCAAGATCAACGCCGGCACCAGCCTGGTCGCCAACGCCGGCCAGACCATGCAGGAAATCGTTGGCGCGGTCACGCAGGTGGCAACCATCATGGACGAGATCACGCGCGCCAACCGCGAGCAAAGCGTCGGCATCGACGAAGTCAATCGCGCAGTTGAGCAAATGGACACGGTCACGCAGCAGAACGCCGCGCTGGTGGAAGAAGCCGCCGCCGCTGCAGAAAGCCTGCAGGATCAGGCGGCCGGTCTGGCGCGCGCGGTGAGTGTGTTCAAACTGCGCGCCTAACCTGTCTGCGATCTTGCTGCGAGGTCATGATCTGCGAATTGGCAACCCTTGGGCGCTGCTCGGAATCCTCACGTACCAGAGTACGCTCCAAGGGTTGCGCAACTGAGCTCCGCTCCGTCCGCCACCAGCTGATGGCCTTTCGCTACAGATCGCAAACAGGTTGGAAAAAGATATCAGGGCTGTTTGATGAACACGAGATCCCACACGCCGTGACCCAAGCGCAGGCCGCGGTTTTCGAACTTGGTGACAGGGCGGTAATCGGGACGCGGCGCATAACCTTCGGCGGCGTCGGTGCTGTTTTTCAGCGTCGGCTCCGCGCCCAGCACTTCCAGCATCTGGATCGCGTACTCTTCCCAGTCGGTGGCGCAATGCAGGTAGCCGCCCGGCGCGATGCGCGACGCCAGCAGGCTCACCAGCGGCCCCTGGATCAGGCGGCGCTTGTTGTGACGCGCCTTGTGCCACGGATCCGGAAAGAACACATGCGCGCCGGCCAGCGCGCCGGGTGCAATCATGTTGGTCAATACTTCCACCGCATCGTGCTGGATCAGGCGCATGTTGGTCAGGCCCTGCTCGCCGATCTGTTTCAGCAGACTGCCCACGCCCGGCGTATGCACTTCCACGCCGATGAAATTCTTCTCCGGCATGTCCGCCGCAATCTTCGCGCTGGTGTCGCCCATGCCGAAGCCGATTTCAAACACCGTCGGCGCCGTGCGTCCGAAGGCCGCATCGATATCCAGCGTCTCCTTTGCATACGGCAACAAGAACTGCGGCCCCAGCTCCTCGATGGCGCGCGCCTGCGCCCCCGACAAGCGGCCTGCGCGCGTGACGAAGCTGCGGATGCGATGTTCGGTCGGATCGTAAAAAAGCGGTTTGCCGGACTTGTTTTCTGACATGAATGACTCGTGAAGCGAAATATCGGGGGATGGAATTGTTATGCGGCGTGCAAAAGGTATGCAAATAAGGCAGCGATGGAAAACGTTTGATTGTTCTGCACCCGAGCCGCACCCTGGAGCGGGTGAAGGGGATCGAACCCTCGTCGTAAGCTTGGGAAGCTTCTGCTCTACCATTGAGCTACACCCGCGTTGGGTAGGGATTATACCGGGTTACGGGTGGTTATTTCTGACGTTGGAAATTGCTGGGGGCGTTACTGGTGCGACTGCCTTGATTGGCTATTCATTTTTTCTCTTCCTCTGCAAGCGCTTTGTTCACATCGGTAATACGGGTATTAATTCCCGCCTTATCTTCATCCTTCGTCGTTGACGCATCGCGTTCTGCTTGCAAGGATTGCAGTGTCTGTTTTAAACGGGTAATGCGTTGTGCTGACGTTCCTTGTGTTCCCTCCAGAAGCGCTTTTTGCAAACCGTCGACAAATGAACAGGTATTGTGTAGATCGATCACGTCGCTGAATGCTTGATAGACGGGATACGCGTTCACGTCGCTCTTCATTGAAGTATGAATTGCCAGCATTTTTGTATCGCGCATTTCCACAATTTTCTTATCGACGGCAGTAACGAGCATCTGCTTATAGATGGTCTCGTTAATCAGAGAACGCTCTGAATTGCTAAATAGTGCCAATGCACCCAATATCGATTTTCCTTGTGCGCTAGCAGCAACCGCCGCACCACCGGCAAATAAACTCGTTGCCGTACCAAGAGTAATATTCCAAGCTGCCTCATTGCCATAGAGTCCCCTGCGGTAGCGCAAGCACTCCTCTGCCGAAGTCATCACTAAAGCTGAAATAGCAAAATTGCGTTGTTGCGTGCAGATGCCACCAAGGGTGGTTATGTCAGCACTGCTTAACGGTGCGTAGCATTTAGGCTCTGTGATGAGGGTGTTGGTCTTGGTCTTGAGCGTCTCGTATGTGGTTGTTAGCTCAAGAGAACTCAACGGGTGAGCCGAGTAAGGCTGATACATATGAGTGCAGCCAGCCAAGAAAGATAAAGACAATCCAGCTGCTACCCGATTTATTTTTAGCATCGCTTCCCCTAGTGAGTTTCTATTTGTTGTTTCACGCGACTATTAGCTAAGTATTTTCGAAAATGTAAGATCCCGTCAAGGAGATTGTTCAATGATAAAGCCTAGTGTTATTTTTCTACGCATACCCGACCGAATGGATGGGCTGTCAGCGAATATCCCGACGCGGAAGTAACATTTTCGTTTTCTTTCATATTTTTATACTGCTACTTGAGTATTACCAATACATATCGCAATTTATTACTCATCAATGCTAATTGCAGGCGGGCATTAATTATTTCTCGCCAATAAACCAATCAAGGCAGTCGCACCAGTAACGCCCCCAGCAATTTCCAACGTCAGAAATAACCACCCGTAACCCGGTATAATCCCTACCCAACGCGGGTGTAGCTCAATGGTAGAGCAGAAGCTTCCCAAGCTTACGACGATCGATCTATGACCGTACTTTCAGCAGCTAACGCTAATGTTGCTCTTCAGTTGCCCGATCAGGTCTGCCGTCAAATCCCATTCCGACACTACTCTCATTTAATGCCCTCATTGAAGCTGGAATTGAGCTGTATTCCAGTTCGATTTTTTACGTCATGGTAGCCTTGATTCAAGGCTATTATTGCGATTGGCCGGGTCTGGACTGCGGATCGTCCAAATACGCAAAAGCGGAGCTGATTAATAGGCAAAACAACACTCAGCTGCCAAATGAGAGACGGCTGGCAGACATGCGGTTTTAAGGGCGCATCCGGTCAGGTTGGACGGACACGGCGCGCCAGTTGCACAGAATTTTTTTCATCTGCACAAATAGAAGCAAGGCTTCTGAACGGAGGAAAACGATGACACGAGTTCGCGTTGATTGCTTCACCGTCTCGCTCGACGGATACGGAGCAGCTCCGAATCAGGGCATCAGCAATCCGCTTGGCGTTGGCGGGATGGAACTGCACTAGTGGCTGGTCCCGACACGCACGTTCCAGCGGGCCTTGTTCGGCAAGGATGAGGGTACGACCGGGGTTGACGATGGTTTCGCTGCTCGCGGCTTTCAAAATGTCGGGGCCTGGATTCTTGGAAGGAACATGTTCGATCCCAATCGCGGGGACTGGCCGGACACAAACTGGAAAGGCTGGTGGGGAGACAATCCGCCGTATCACGTTCCGGTTTTCATCTTGACCCATTATGCTCGTCCCACGATTGAGATGGAAGGCGGCACGACGTTCCACTTCATAACAGGAGGCATTCGTGAGGCGCTCGACCGTGCGCGCGCGGCCGCTGCCGGATTGGACGTGCGGATCGGCGGCGGGCCGGACACAATCCGGCAGTATCTCCGCGAGGGCCTCATTGATGAGCTGCACATTGCCATCGCGCCGGTCCTGCTCGGCCGCGGAGAGCCGTTGTTCGAAGGCGTTGACTTGCGGGCTCCGGGATACGAATGCGTGGAATTCGTGGCGTCGGAGAAAGCCACGCATGTCGTCCTGCGGCGACAAGGACATACAGACGCCTGACCACCGTTGAAGACCGACGTCCCTGTTGGCTTTAACAAGCATCAGATAGACGGAGAGTCGGTAGGTGGTCGCGTGAGTCCGCAAGATTCAGAACGATGAGAGCACGGTCAACGTATTCATGATTGGACCGTTATGCAGGGAGGTTGCCGGGGGGGGGGACGGCCCATTTCGTTCTATCTCATCCTGTCTGAAGGTTACACCAATGACCCTGTCATCCAGAAACATTCGCCGTCTTGCTGTCGCAGCACTGATGATTGCCCTGGGCACCGCCGTTGCAAGAGCCGAGTCCTTCGTCCACCCGGGTGCCTTGCATGCCCAGGCCGATTTCGATCGCATGAAAGCCAAGGTCGATCAAGGTGCGCAGCCTTGGCTGGACGGATGGAATATGCTGATCAACAATCCGCATGCCTCGCTGAAGTGGCAGCCTCGTCCTGCCAACGTGGTGTACCGTGGCAAAGACGGTGCCGGTCATCCTGAAAATTACGGCACGCTATTCAACGATGCCGCCGCAGCCTATGCGCTTGCTTTGCGCTGGAAGATCAGCAGCGACGATGCTTATGCCGACAAGGCGGTCGCCATCTTGGATGCATGGTCCGTCACGTTGACCGAAATCAATGGAAGTTCGGATAAATTCCTGGCATCCGGCATTTACGGCTATCAGTTCGCCAATGCCGCAGAAATCCTGCGCGCCTACAAGAAATGGCCGGAGCAGGATTTCCGGCATTTCAAAACGATGATGCTCAATGTGTTCTATCCGATGAATCACGATTTTCTGGTGCGGCACAACGGCGCAAAGATAGATCACTATTGGGCCAATTGGGATCTTGCCAACATGAGTTCGATGATCGCCATCGGCATACTGACCGACCGGCGCGATATCTACAATGAGGCGGTCGACTATTTCAAGCACGGCCAGGGGAATGGCGCTATCGAACATCTGGTATGGCAGCTTTATCCGGATGGACTGGGACAAATCCAGGAAAGCGGGCGCGATCAGGGGCACAGCACGCTTGACCTGGCGCTGGCAGGCGCATTCTGTCAGATGGCCTGGAATCAGGGCGACGATCTGTTCGGCTATCAGGACAACCGCTTGCTGCGTGGTATCGAATACGTCGCCAAATACAATCTCGGCAATGACGTACCTTACGTGATTTACCGCAACAGCGACGTGACCCAGGATGTCATTTCCAGTAACGGTCGCGGCGACATCCGCCCGATCTGGGAACTGCTTTACAACCACTATGTGATTCTCAAGAGATTGAAAGCGCCCTATACACAAATGTTCGTCGAAAAAGTGCGTCCGGAGGGCGGTGGCGGCAATTACGGTTCGAATAGCGGCGGCTTCGATCAGTTGGGCTACGGAACGCTGACTTACACGTTGAAATAGATATGAGCATGACCACCGTTGTTGGGCACCGATAAAAAAACGCCAGGCTTCATCGGAAGCCTGGCGTTTTTCATGTAGCGGGACTGCTAGTTACAGCGCCAGATCGGCCTTTGGTTTGTTCTTGCTCTGATCGCCTTGAGGCGCCTGCGGCACCACCGTCCGGTCGATCGCCGGAGGGGGCGTCAACTGCAGGATCTGACTGGTATACAGCCATTCCTGATATACCCGGTCAGGGTTGTCGTTGAGTCGGGTGCCGTAGCTCGGCACGATCTGGCGAATCTTGCTCTGCCAGGCCGGCGTCGCAAGCTTGTCCTTGAATACTTTCTCAAGCACGTTGAGCATGATGGGCGCGGCCGTCGATGCGCCCGGAGAAGCGCCCAGCAAGCCGGCGATGCTGCCGTCCCTGGATGCCACGACCTCAGTGCCCAGTCTCAGCTCGCCGCCCTTCTTTTCGTCGCGCTTGATGATCTGCACGCGCTGGCCGGCTTGCCACAGGCGCCAGTCTTCTTTTTTCGCATCAGGGAAATACTCCTTCAAGGCGTTGAAGCGATCGTCGTCGGACAGCATGAGCTGGCCGGCCAGGTATTCAACCAGCGGATACTGTTCGACGCCGACCTGCATCATGGGCCAGATATTGTGCGTGGTCATGCTCGAGAACAAATCAAGGTGCGAGCCTTCCTTCAGGAACTTGGTGGAGAAGGTTGCAAAGGGCCCAAACAGAATCACGCGCTTGCCGTCCAGGACGCGGGTATCCAGATGAGGAACCGACATCGGCGGAGCGCCAACCGAGGCCTTGCCGTAAGCCTTGGCCAGATGGCGCTCGGCGATGGCCGGATTGTCGGTGACGAGGAAGGAGCCGCCCACCGGGAAGCCGGCATAATCATTCGCTTCGGGAATGCCCGACTTTTGCAGCAGGCGCAAGGCGCCGCCGCCGGCGCCGATGAACACGAACTTGGCATCGGTCTGCGTGCTGGTGCCGTCCTTCAGGTTCTTATAGCCGATACGCCAGGTGCCATCCGCATTGCGCGTGATGTCTTGCACTTCGCTGGACAGCTTCAGGGAAAAATTCGGCTTCGCTTTCAGATAGGTGACGAACTGGTTCGTGATTTCGCCAAAGTTCACGTCGGTGCCGATCGGCGTCCAGGTGGCGGCGACCTTCTGGTTGGCGGCGCGGCCTTCCATCATCAACGGCACCCACTTCTTGATCTGTTCCGGGTCTTCCGAATATTGCATGCCCCTGAACAGCGGGCTGGCTTGCAGCGCCTCGTAGCGCTTCTTCAGGTATTTGATATTGTCGTCGCCCCACACAAAGCTCATGTGCGGCGTGGAGTTGATGAAGGAGCGCGGATTTTTCAGGACATTGTTCCTGACCTGCCAGGACCAGAATTGACGCGAAATCTGAAACGCTTCGTTGATTTCGATGGCCTTGACGATCTCGACCTTGCCATCCTTGTTTTCCGGCGTGTAGTTCAGCTCGGCCAGGGCGGAATGCCCGGTGCCTGCGTTGTTCCAGCCGTTCGAGCTTTCCTGGGCGACACCATCGAGCCGCTCGACCATTTCCATCGACCAGCCCGGCTCCAGTTCATTGAGCCAGACCCCGAGGGTCGCACTCATGATGCCCCCGCCGACGAGCAGGACATCCACTTTTTTGACTTCGGCGGCATGCGAAGGCACGAGCGACAACGACAACGACAACACAAAACCCAGCAGTGCCAGGCAAGACTTTTTCAACATGATCTAATCCACGTTCACTAAAATGACATCAGTACTCTATGTAAGCCCCTGTCATCCGGACTGCTCTTCGTCAGTCTCCGAGGCCGCTACGCCCCTGAGCTACACCCGCGTTGGGTAGGGATTATACCGGGTTAAGGGCAAACGTTTCTGACGCGGGAAATCGGCTCATGAACGGCTCTGTCAAGTAAAAACAAACGATGCCGGGGCCATGCCGGCAACGCGCCCGGCAATGTCCAACCTCAGAAACAACCACCCGTATGATGAAAAGAAGCGGGCCATGGCAAACACCTGTTTGCATGTCCTTTGCCCTTATCGCGCCGGCCATTAGAATAGCGATTTGCCACGCCGGGCCGCTGCCATTCTTACACTCTACATTGCCGACGAAGAAGTCGAACTCACTGCCATCCGCGCACAAGGCGCGGGCGGGCAGAACGTCAACAAGGTATCGAGCGCGATACACCTGCGTTTCGATATTCGCGCTTCGTCCTTGCCGGACGATGTGAAGCAGCGCCTGCTGGCATTGCGGGATCATCGCATCAGCAAGGAGGGGGTGGTCATTATCAAGGCCCAGGCGTACCGCAGCCAGGAAAAAAACAAGGCGGACGCCTTGCAGCGTTTGCAGGAAATGTTGGCGCTTGTCGCCCGGGTGCCGGTACTGCGCAGGCCGACTCGTCCCACACGCAGTTCGCAGCGCAAGCGGCTGCAGACCAAGACACAGCGCGGCGAGATCAAATCGATGCGGGGGAAAGTGCGTGATTGATGCAAACCTGACCGAGCCACTTTGCCGCTGTGTTCGTCCGCGGTACTGATGTCATAATATCGTCGCTCAGGTATGCATTGTGCATGCCGCGTTCCAATCACAGAAAGCACTACGATGATACGTGCGGTCAAAGAAACCAAAACAACAGGGACCAGCTTGCCCGACAGAAAGATCAACGCCATCCGTATGGCCATTGCCTATGCCGGCGGCGTGGCAGTGATGGCGCTTTTGTTCCTGGCAGCGTATTTTCTGCTCGACAATATCGTCATTGATCAACGCAGTACTGCACAGCGCATTCATATCGTCGAACAGCAGCGCATGCTGTCGCAACGCATTGCGCTGCTCAGCACTGATCTGTATGTCGGCGATACGTCCACCAGCGAGGCCTTGCAAGATGCCGTCACCCAGATGGAGCGGTCGCAGGATATCCTCAGCGGCAAAGGCGATCCCGCGGTGGCCCGCCAGCTCACTGCGGCAGAACATGAGCTGTATTTTGTCGGCAGCTCTCCGCTCGATGCCGAAGTCCGCAGTTTTCTGGACGACGCTCGCCGTTTCATCGGCGCGACCAATATGAACGCCGGCAACGAGGCCTATCGGGCGCTGCAACACCATTCTCGCGATCTGCTGTTGCCTGCGCTCGATCGTGCGGCTGCTTTGTTCGCCGAGCAGGCCGATATCCGCATTGAACAGGCACGCAAGGCGCAACAGTTTTTGCTGATAGCGCTGCTCATTGCGCTAGCGCTGGAAGCGATGCTGATTTTCCGTCCCATGGTCACGAAAATCCGGCGTTACAATGCGCATCTCTACGAGATGGCCACCCGCGATCCTCTCACCGGGCTCGCCAAT
This sequence comes from Herbaspirillum sp. CF444, assembly GCF_000282135.1. GTDB lineage: Bacteria > Pseudomonadota > Gammaproteobacteria > Burkholderiales > Burkholderiaceae_D > Herbaspirillum. The sequence continues at coordinate 585 of NZ_AKJW01000056.1, read as the reverse complement.
CAGCGCCACTTCAACGAATATGCCAACCGCGAATTCCGGCTGGCGCGCCGCACCGCAAAACCCTTATCGATGGCGGTCTGCGATATCGATCAGTTCCAACAAATCAATGACAAGCATGGACGCGCTGTCGGCGATGCCGTGCTGCGCCGCTTCGGCGAATTGGCGGCGCGCATATTGCGCGACACGGACATCATCAGCCGCGTCGGCGGCGAAGAATTTGCGTTGGCGCTGCCTGTCATGAATCTGCACGGAGCGATGATCATCGCCGAAAAACTGCGTCGCGGCATGGCCGAGAATAAAAGCGATAATCTGCCGCCCTTCACCATCAGCGTTGGCGTCGCAGTCAGTGAACACGGCGACAAGAAAATGGAGGACCTCTTGCAACGTGCCGGCAGCGCGTTGCAGGTGGCCAAGGCAGAGGGACGGAATCGTATTTCCTGTTTAAGCGGTCCGCCGGAAAAAAAGCAATCGCACAGCGACGCCGTTTCTCAAGATACCGGCATCACTTCCTGATATCGAGGCAGTATCGAGAGAAATATCGCATGCGCAGCTTGGTTTTAAAAAGATAAAAAAATACAACAGATG
>NZ_AKJW01000055.1 GCF_000282135.1 Herbaspirillum sp. CF444 | reverse complement strand
GCCATCAGCCAGCGCGCCCTGAGCCTGCACCTGGACGACTTCCTCCAGACCTACGGCATCAGCGCACAGGACAAGCAACTGCAATCCTCGACCATCAACTTCGACGTGGCGCTGCACGAAATGCTGCCGGCGCTGATCCAGGGCGGACAAGTCGAAATGCGCGGCGCCCAGCCCTGGGACCTGGAAACCACCAGCCGCCAACTGGCGCAGGAAGGCGTGACCTTTTCTCGATTGGCCACGGCCTACTGGCAACAGTGGCTGCGCAACCCGCCATCACCAGCGAGCCTGGCGGCGCTGCGCCAGATCACGGTGGGCGGCGAAGGCTTGCCGGGTGACGCCTTGCGCCAATGGCGCGCCGGTCCCTTGCAACATATCCGTCTGGACAACCTGTACGGCCCGACTGAAACCACGGTGGCCTGCATGTATCGCCAGACTTGCGCAGCCGACACCGAACAAGCCATCGTCTCGATCGGTCAGGCCTATCCCTCGCGCAGCGTGTATGTGATGGACGCCGAAGGCAACGAAGCGCCGGACGGCGGTCTGGGTGAGTTGTGCATCGCCGGCGACACGCTGGCGCGCGGCTATCTGGGTCGTGCAGCGCTGACGGCCGAGAAGTTTATTCCCGATCCTTA
>NZ_AKJW01000054.1 GCF_000282135.1 Herbaspirillum sp. CF444 | reverse complement strand
CGCGCGGGGGCGAGCCGTTGCGGCTGGCGACGTTTTCGCATACCTGCGGCATCCGCGAACTGGCGGTGCGGCGGCTGGAAGACGCCGGCATCGCCTGGCAGGAAGTATTCGTCGGCGGCGGCGTGCATGCCGTGGCGGCAGCAGTGACGGCAGGGCTGGCGGTGACCGCGCTGCTGTATCGCGTCAAACCGGCCGGCGCCATCGACGTCGGCAAGAGCATGAAGCTGCCGTCTTTACCTCTTGCGCAAGTGATGCTGCATACCAATGTGCGCCACAGCCGGGCGCAGGCAGTTTTGCGTACGGTAGTTGCCGCGATGAAAAACGACGGTCGATAAAACAAAGAAATAATCAACACGATTAAAAAAATCTCTTGAAAAGAAAAAGTCCGTACGTATATCGGTAGCAAGGCAGCAGGAAATCTTCCGCCGGCCCCAGCGAATGCTCAATGGAGGTTCGCGCTTGTTTCTTATTTAGCTATCGCTTATTTTCGAAAGGATACTGTCATGCGCACTTACGATTTCTCCCCACTCTATCGCTCCGCAATCGGCTTCGATCGCCTGGCTCAACTGTTCGACAACGCGCAGCGCGCGGATTCGCAACCGAGCTACCCACCGTACAACATCGAACTGGTTGCCGACGACAAATACCGGATTACCATGGCCGTGGCCGGTTTCAGCAACGCTGAAATCGACATCGAAGCCGAGAACGACACACTGAAAATCGTCGGTCGCAAGCAGAAGGAAGAAGGCTCGCCCACCTTCCTGCATCGCGGTATCGCCGCACGCGATTTCGAGCAACGCTTCCAGCTCGCCAACCACATCAAGGTCGTCGGCGCGCAACTGGAAAACGGTTTGCTGAGCATCGAACTGGTGCGCGAAGTGCCTGAAGCGCTGAAGCCGCGCAAGATCGAAATCAACGGCGACAACGTGCATCGCCTGGAACGCAATGCTGCCTGATTGCAGCGTGCAGTTGAAGTCTCTGAGTAGTTGATGTTGTTGTAGATGTACCTGTAGTTGTATTGGCTGTAGAAGTTGCTGTACTCGCTGTAGAAGCAACGCCGGCGGTTGTCACGCCGGCGTCCGACAAGGCCCGCCCCGCGCGGGCTTTGTTGCATCTGCTTTTGTTGCATCTGCTCTTAGTGATCGATGCGGCACTGCTCGCGCAAATGTTCGATGAAAGCCTGCTGCACGCGCGTGGCCAGCCAGTCGGCGCGCGTGGTGAAACCGACCGTGCGCTCGGCCTTGGGCGGCGCGATATTGAGCGCCACCACATCGTTTCTGTAATTGCCGTAGAGGATGTGCGAGCGCGACAGCAGCGAGATGCAGTCGTTTTCTTCCAGCATCGCCATCATCATCGCCAGCGAACTGGTTTCGACCACCACGCGCGGACGCTGCGGCAACGTTTCCAGCATCATCTCGACCACCGTGCGGCGCGGCATGTCCTTTTGCGGAACGACCCAGCCGTAGGCGGTCAGGTCCTTGCGCGTGATGTTCTTGCGACTGGCCAGATCGTGTCCGCGCCGCACCACGACGGCATAGGGATCGGTGAACAATTCGGATTCGACCACGCTGCCTTCCAGCCGCGGTTCGCGCAGTGCGCCGACGATGATGTCGAGGTCGCCGAATCGCAGATCGTTGATCAGCCGCGAATGCGCGCCTTCGCGTATCGTTACCGCGACGTTTGGAAACTCCTCCTGCAATCTGCCGATGGTGCGCGCCAGCAAGCGTTGCGGCAGCAGCGGCAGCACCCCCACCGACACCTGTCCGCTGGCCAGGCCGCGCGCCGACGCCAGGTCGACCGCGGCCTGGCTGATTTCATTGAGCGCCAGGCTGAGCCGGCGCGCAAACTCGGTTCCCGTCGCATTGGCGGAGACGCTGTGCACGCGGCGGCGATAGAGCGTCACGCCCACCGTTTCTTCCAGTTCGCGCGCGGCGCGATGCACCGCCGGTTGCGAAATGCCGAGCTTGCGCGCGGCGTCGACCGCCGAGCCCAGCTGCGCGATGGCGATGTGGCAGCGGATCTGCGCATCGGTCAGATGGCGGCAAATCGCACCGGCGTCGTGCGTGCGTGTCTTGGCGCCGGTCAGCAATTCGGCGACGGCGGCTTCGATCTGATCGAGCATTCTTCGCACGCGCCGATGCAGCAGCGTGCCTTCCAGCGTCAGATCGCTGCCGCCGTAGCCGCGCTCGAACAATACCGCGCCAAAACTTTCTTCCAGCTTCTTGATGGCCAGACTGACCGCCGGTTGCGTCAGCCCGACGGCTTCCGCCGCGTGGCCGATGCCGCCTTCACGGCATACCGCGTCGAAGAAAACCAGGCGCCGCAAACGGATGCTGTCATCGGACATGGGACGCTCGCCTTATGGAAGTGGTGAAATTTTTAGTGTCTAGCTTAATATAAATTTATGTCTTGTTGCTTACTTAAAATTAGATAAATCCAAACGGATTCACTACACTTTGCTCACTTTCCATATGAGAAGAAGATTGGAGCTTAACAATGTACGACATCGTCGATACGCACACCCACGCTATCTCGCCGGATCATGTGCGCTATCCGCTGGCGCCGGTCGGAGGCCGTCAATCGGACTGGTCCGCCCACCGCCCGGCCGACTATGAAAGCCTGCTCGCCGCCATGGACGCGGCAGGCATCGCGCACGCCATGGTGGTGCAGGCATCGACCGCCTACGGCAACGACAACCGCTATGTAGTCGACGCCGTCAAGGCGCACCCGGACCGTTTCTGCGGCGTGTTTTCCATCGACGTGCTGGCGGCCGACGGCGTCGACAAGTTCAAGCATTGGATCGCCGCAGGCATGAGCGGATTGCGCCTGTTTCTGACCGGCACCACCATGCCGGGACAAGCCTCCTGGCTCGACGACGAGCGCTCCTATCCGGTGTGGGAATACGCACAGGCGAACGATATTTCCATCTGTCTGCAAATGACGGCGGCGGGCATTCCCGCGCTGCAACGCATGCTCGGGATGTTTCCCAAAGTGCGCGTGTTGCTGGACCACCTGGCGCGTCCGGATCTGGCCGGCGGCCCGCCGTATGCGTC
>NZ_AKJW01000053.1 GCF_000282135.1 Herbaspirillum sp. CF444 | reverse complement strand
TACGATCGAGTTTCAATAAGCCGTTGCCATCGCAGTGGATAAAACGGCAATAAAGAAATTGAGGAAAACCGGTTTTACCCAGATGCGACGGGCAAGAGGCAGAGTAAAGCTGGAGTGGGGCGACGTGGGGTAAGCTTGGATGGGAAGAGAGTGAGCGCTGCGTAGTCGACGTGTCAATTGAGCTTGATCAGGCAGTGGGCTGCGACAGGGCGGGAAAATAAAAAAGCACAGCGGCATTTCTGCAGCGCTGTGCCATTCAGTGAATCACAAGGGGATTCAACGATAGTCGAACGACACCAGAATGCTGCCGTTTTTGGCCGCGCCCGCATCGGCGGTATTGCGCAATGTGGCTGTCAGCGGGACAACAACATCTTTCTGGCCGGCGAAAGTGTAGTTGATCTTGTCGCCGGGAGCGAGCAGCGCGGCATTGTGGCGGATGGCAATTTCCGCGCCCGCAACGCCGCCGCTAAAAGTCTTGACTGCGCGGGGCGCAGCGCCTGCATCCTGAATCGAAATCTGGACGGATTGACTGGCGTTGCAATGGACATTCAGCGGTATCTGATTGCCGGATTGGCTCTTGTTCAATGTTTGCAGATCGATGGTCTGATTCTGGACGGTGCATGCGGGTTCGGTGATTGCTCCCGAGAAGTGGATCGTCCCGCCGCTAGCGGCAAACGCCAGCGAAGAAATGACTGCAAAAACGGAAAAAACAAGAGAATTCTGGAATGCGGATTTGACACTGGACATGATGGATCCCCCGAAAAAACACGCTACACAATGACTTTCCAATATAAATTCGACTTATTTCGGAGTTCGCATCTGAGTCAGATTGCTTTAGTTATTATTTAAATTATACCCAGTAATAATTCTAGCGCTGTTGCATTTAGGTAGTTTTTGCGCCAAAGCAACATAAATTGCGGATGCTCATTTGCAATCCCAATCCTTGTTGCAAATTTGATGAACAAAATTGCCAGGTGTCGGGGCATCGATGCTGCGGAGCGTGGTTTTTTGCCTATGAACGGAGCAGGCCTATGCCGGGATCGCGGATGTTCGGATTGTCGACGGCATAGACGGAAGTCATGCGGGGGATGCCTGCGTGACGGAAAATGGCGGCGGCCGCGTCGCCCGGTGCGAACGCAGGCCGGGAATATTTTTCGGATTCCGGGGGAGATTAAGTGGAGATTAAGCGGAGATTAAGTAAGGCGTTTTTCTTCTCGGGGTGAGGCGCCGGATCGTTGGTCGCGACCCGATACGGTGTAATCACGGGGCGAGCGAGCATGCCGGCAAGACGGCATCACGTGCAGACGCCGCGCTTGCTTCGGCGATCATTGATATGACATGGTGAACGTAGCAATGCCATTGGCAATTTTCCCCGGCGTGACGATCGCGCCTGTCTGAATGTATCGCGCACTCAGGTTGATATCCGTCGCAGTAGGGACCGAACCGTCGGAGGTGAAAACCGCGAACTGGTTGGTGTTGCCGGCCACCGACGAATCGGGACCGAACTTGACCACGTTCCCCGCATACAGCACTTGAATGCCGAGGCCCTTCACGGTGGATGTGGAGGTGAGGTTCAGGACGGAGGAGGTATTGGTCGGCGTTTGCTGATCCGTCAACGTTATGTACACCTTGGCGGCGACGCCGAAACAATTGACGCCGATGGTAAACGGCACCGGCTCGGAGGTGCTTCCTATTCCTTTAAAGGTATTCACCGGCAAGCCTATCGGCGGGGTCAGATTCACCGCGACATTCGGCGTCGTGACAAGACAGGTCTGCGGCACGACACTGACCTTGTTGGTCAATGCAAAATTTGCGTACGGGGTACCGTCCAGGCTGGTCTGTTTCAACGTGACCGGCGTGATGTCCCCTCCGGCAGGATAGGCGACCGTCTTCACCAGCTCCAGCGTGTATTGCAGATTGTTTTGCTCAAAGATGCGATCGTTGATCGTGTTTTCAGCCGTGTTCCACTTTAATTTTTCCGGCGTGAATTGGGTGACGTTATATGTCCTCGTCAGCCTGAATTCGACGCCGTAGATGCCCGATTCCATAAAAATGGCATCCGTCGATGTCATGGTTTGCGATCCGCTTGCCACAAAGTTGACGGTCGGGTTGCTGCATTTCAGTCCGACCGGCTGACCGCTGAGCGTTTGCGAGTTGGAGGCAATCACGGTACCTGCGGGCGCATCCCGAGGTATGGCGATCGTTGGCGGAAGCGTGTAGTTGAAATCGAATGTACGCGCTCGCGCCGGTTGCTTTGTCGAGATGTTGACCCAGGTACATGCCGCATGGCTTATGGCTGGGAGGAACAAGCCTCCCAGGCACACACCCGACAGGAGGAACGCCTGTAAGAAAGCGCGTCTCCCGGTCGGCACGACATCCTCGCTACAAAACGACATGGACTTCCTTTTCGACATGGCCTTCCTTTTGCCTGAATGTGCGGGCGAGAAAAGAGGGGGCGATGATGTTGTCTTTTTCATGCGTATCATGAAGTAGAGCCTTCTCAATTTGTAATGATTTCGTGCTCACTGAGTCAGAGCGCTATCG
>NZ_AKJW01000052.1 GCF_000282135.1 Herbaspirillum sp. CF444 | reverse complement strand
GGCCGCTGCTGCCGTTTTGACGGCAGCAGCGTTGGCCGTCGTCGCCAGGGAGATTCCCATTTGCGCGCGCACGCGCGTGGTCAATGCAGCCGTCAGCGGCAAGCGCGTTTCGCGCGCCAGGAAATGCAGCAGCTCGTCGACAAAGCGCGGCGGATCGAACACGCGGCCGACAGCGAACAGATGGCTTAACAAGAATTCCCACTCGAGACGCGCCAGCCGCGTCGCCGCGAGTTGACCGTGGATCTCGGCGAACGCATCGGCGGCATCGCCGGCAAGGCGATGCATGCGTTGCGCCTGGGCATGCGGCGCCAGCGTCAGCAGGCACGGCCACGATGACGCCGGCAACAGGTCGAGCAAATGCCCGAACGCAGCCGGTCGGCCCGACAGGCTGGCCAGCGCCGGCAGCAATAGCGGCTGCGCTGCGTTGACCGCCGCCTGCAGCCAGTCCGTAAATCCATCCGGCAGCGCGACGCGGGCAAGCGCAAACGCGGGATCCGCAAGCAAGTCTGCAAACGTGCGATCGCGATCGGCGCCGGATGCTGCGGACGCCATGACGGCAACCGTGGTCCCGGATGGTTCTTGCATGCCGACCGACACGGGCAATGCCGCTGGCATAGGCGATGCAGCCGAGACGGCGCTCTCCGCCACGCTGGATTCTGCAATTGCCTCCAGATCCAGTTCCTGCGCGTGCATCAAGGCATGCAGCACGGTGCGGTAATACCGTGCCGGACTATCAGGTGCGGCATGCTGCGCCGGCGCCTGCGCGATGATCGCTTGCAGGAAAGTCTGGCGCTGCGCCAACGGCGCTTCGCCATCGGCAGACAAAAAAGCCGCAATCAGGCCGCGCAGCTCGGCGGGCGTCAGCGTTACCGGGGGCGGCTCGTGCAATTCCTGCCAACGGGCGAATCCTTGCCGCAGATAGGCGCGCGCCGCATGCGGCAACGCCATGACGCGCTCATCTGACGACTCCGGCATTGTGGCCAGGCTGCGTCGATAAAGCAGGATGTCGCGCAATGCGCCGGCGTTCGCTTCTGTTTCGCCGGAAACCGGCAAGGGCGCATGTGCCGAGACGACCTCGGCTTGCGCTGCCTGAACATGCGCAGGCTCTGTTTCCGCCTGCATCCAGCGCGCCATGAAGCCTTGCTGCCATGCCGTCAGGTTGAGCAAGGGATCGCGAGCGAGCATGGCAATCAGCGCATGCGCCGGCAATATTTGTTCGGCGCCGTCCATATCGATATCGGTATCGGCGACGGCTTCGGTCGAGGGGGCGTCCCCGGCGTCATCCGCCGCGCTCTTGCGCTGCAACAGATGGCGCAACGCGGCGCGCCACACTTGGCGCCGCCATGCCAGGAAATTTTCCGGCGGGATCAGATGGGCGCCCATGTTTTCCTGTGCTTTGCTGTGTCCGGATGTCTCGGCCATCGGTTCGGAGACATCGACGGCAATGCGCGCAGAGGCCGTGCCGTCGCGCAAGAAACGCCAGGCAGACACGGTCCCGGGCGCCAGCAAAGTGACGATATCGTGCAACATGCTCTCGGGGAAAGCGGCAGCGATGCGTTCCTGGATATCGTCGCGCATGCCGTAGTGCCGCAGCGCCTCGCGCAGCAATCCGGCATGCTTGCGCACCAGCACATCCCAGTCGCCATATAGCGATTCCGGCTCGCCCTTCATGAATGCCTTTGCCAGACGGCCGACCAGCTGCATTTTTTGCATCTCGCTGAGCGCCTCCTGCGGCCCGTGCGACGACATCGCATCGGGCGGTTCAGGTTCGGGCTTTTCCTGCACATCTGCCGGTTCGATAGCGATAGCGGCATCGATAGCCGCCGGCGACGCCATCGGTTCCGCGTCCGCGCAAGCCTCCAGATCGACGATGCGGTTATGCGCCAGCGCGTGGAGGACTTGCAGGTAGTAGGCGCGACGATCGCGCGCTGCCGCAGCATGCGCAATGATTGCCTGCAAAAACGATGCTTCCTGCACCGCCATGCCGACCAGTTGTTCCAGGCGCGCGGCGTCGAATCCAGGCTGTTCCAACGGTTGCTCGCCGCGTCGCACGGCCTCGAACAGTTGTGTCAGGGAGAGCGATATTGCCGATATGGAAGCAGGTGGCGGCATCAGGTTCCGCATCGGCAGCGACCGGATCGCGGGATCCTCGGCGCCGCTCGCAACGTCGTCCGTCTGTACTGCCGCCGCGACGCCATCGGCCACGCCGGTACCGCGCAACTCCTTCTCCCGCGCCGACCAGCGCCAGCCGGCAGCGCCGCTGTCTTCAAGCGCGGCGGCGAGATAGGCATCCGCATCGAAACCCGGCGGCGGCATCGCGCCAGGCGTGATGCCGCGCATTGCCTGTAGCAGGTAAGCCATGCCGCCGCGCCACCAATTCCGACGCCAGCGGCTCCACGCCGTCGCACCATCAGGCCTGCCGTCGTCGAGCCATGCCTGCATCTGCACATCGGACCAGACCTGCGCCGTCAATTCGGCAGCTTGCGGCGACAACAATGCCTGCATGTCTTGCAGCAGCGACAAGGGAAACGCGGAAGCCATTTTTTCGCGGATCTCTTCATAATTTCCGTAATGCAAAATCGCCGATCGCAGCATCTCCGGTTGCGCGTCAACGAGTTCGTTCCACTCGCCATACATCTCGCCGGCATCGCCATGCATGAATGCCGAACTCATGCGATTTTTTGTCGTGACGGTACTTGCCTGCGCCTGCGCATCGTGGATGAACGGCACGCCCTCTCCGGTTGCGTGCCTGCCGACCGCGGCAACATCGGCAGCGGCGGTATTGCTGCGGTCCGCTGGCGCATCCTTCAACTCAGCCAGCATGCGCAGCATATCGCCGGGGCGCCCGCGCGCCTCCACGCGCAGCGCCGCCTGCGCCAGCAGCAACACGACATCGCGTTGGTCCTGCTGCCGTGTCGCCGCCAGCCAGGAAAGCAGTGCGCTCAACATGTCCCCGGACGCAGGCAATTGTCCCGGCCGCTGCAGGCTGGCGGTGAAAACATGCAACCACACGGCCTGCATTGCGCCGGTCGCGGCGGCATCGTTCGGCGCCGCCTGCTGCACAACTTCCTGCAACAGGCTCAGCGTGTCGATGATATGCGCGGCATGCGCCGGGTTGATCTGTTGCAATTGCCCATGCAGCCGCTGCGACGGTGAATGACGAATCAGTTCGGCCAGCGAAGACATATCGCCCCGCCCTTCCTGCAACGCCTGCCACGCGTCGCGATGCATCCGGGCCTGAGTCTGTGGCCGATCCTGAGGAGCTTGCACGCCTTGTGCCTCTTGCATGTTCGATACGTTCAATACGTTCGATACAGCCGATGCATCCGGCGTGGACTCCGGATGCGGCGATGCCGGCGCACGCCCGGCATCGCCGCCGGTTTCCATACCGTCATCCGCATCGCCTTCTGACGCCGATGCTATCGCGGCCAGCTGCGACAAGATCTGCTCTCCATGCCGGCGGCCCGGACCGGCAATTCGCGCGAGCGCCGGCGCCAGCATGTCGGGCAGCGCCGGCATCCGCGCAGGCTCGGACAGACCATGGCTGAAGACGTTTTCCCACGCTGCGTGCATCGCCTCGACGGTTTCCTGTTGGTCGAACGCAGCCTGCCGCAACAGCGCTTGCAAGCGTTCGAGATGTGCCAGGACAGGTTCCGCATGCGCCGGGCTGAGCAGGCGCAACAAGGCCGCCAACTGCTGCCGTGGAAATTGCCGAATCAAGCGCGACAGCAAGATCCCGCGCTGCGAGGAGGCGCGCAGCGCCGCGATGAATGCCTCGGCACCATGCGTCAGTACGCGCTGCAACAGGTCTTCATGCGCTGTCGGCGTGGTGACGTCCAGTTGCCACGGCAGCATGCCGTCGCCAAGGTAGGCCAGCAGCAATTCGCTCTCCGCCATCGGGAGCGGCGTCATGCGGACACCCGATGTCGCCTCGTTATCACGAACGTCAGCAGACGAATCCTCCAGGTTCGGCGGGCGTCCGTGCAATTGCAAGACCTGCTCCAACGCTCCCCTCAGGCTTGCTGCCAGCGCTGCCGGGAACTCCGCCTCCGTCACCGGGCCGACGTCCACGGACAAGGTATCGAGTCGCCAGACTGCGCCGTCGACGGCATACTGATCGAACACCTGCTCCATCGCCGGCAACAATTTTTCGACGATCAGCGCGCGCATGTTTTCAACCTGCGCGATGCCCATGGCAGGCGACTCGAACGCAATGTCGAACAGCAATTCGTCGATGCGATGATGGGCCGTCATAGCGTCATACCCAGTAACTCTGATTTGCGGCAGCACGGCGCCGATGCAGGAATCTGGTCAAGCCCTGTGCGGCGGCATCGAGATTGTCGGCGTGGCTGTCGCGGTCGGCATCGGCAAGACCGGCATAGCGTCGCAACTGTTCCAGCCATAGTCGCTGGCGTTGTTCAAAATCGCGCATGGCGACCGGGTCGAGCCAATGAAATTCCGGAAACAGGTGCGCCGGCAAATTGCGGCATATCGTCTCTTGCGCCAGGCTTCGGAAATCGGGATCGCTGAAACGCGCGGACCATGAAGGAAAGACGACGCTGATCCGCGAGGAATAAAAGTCGGGGTCCACCGCTTCCTGGTTTTCTTGCACGGCATTGCGCGGTCGCAGCAGCAGATGCTCCAGCAGATGAAAACCTTCCGAGCCGATATTGAGCCGACAAATGAAATTGCGTAGTTGCTGCACATGTCGATCGGCCGCGCGCAGATCCGTATGGCTGCCCAATCGAATGATGCCGAGCCGCGCCTCGTGCGTCTGAAAATGGATGTGCACCATAGCGCCATGTTGCTCAAAAATGTAATTTTCCAGGCGCACGCCCTGGGTCAGTAACGATGTCGGCAGGATTCCGGCGGCATGTTGGCCTCCGCCCCCCCCTTCTCCTCCCTGTTCGTCCTGTCTTGCCAGTGCGGCGAGATGTTCGGCGGCGCGCGCATAGTCAGTCGCCGGCATCGTGTCGTCGGCGCTCAGCCTGAGCTTGAAATGCAATAATTCCTGTCCCAGGCTGGCGGCGCCTGCCGG
>NZ_AKJW01000051.1 GCF_000282135.1 Herbaspirillum sp. CF444 | reverse complement strand
CCGGCCCGGCAGCAGCCGCGGCAGCGGCGGAAGTGGGAGCGACTTGCTTCAGTTGCGCCAGCGCCTGCACGGCCGGTGCGTGGTTTTGCGCCGCGGCGCGCGCATACCATTGCGCGGCCATCGTTTCGTCGGTGCGCACGCCATAGCCGTTCTGGTACATCCTGCCGAGGCTGTATTGCGCCAGCGGCTGGCCCCGCGCACCGGCTTTTTCCAGCCACAGCAGCGCCTGGCGGAAGTCCTGTGCGACGCCGTCGCCGTTCAGGTACATCGCGCCGAGGTTGGTCTGCGCCAGCGTGTTGCCTTGCTGCGCGGATTTGAGCAGCCACTCCACCGCCGCCACGGCGTTCTTCGGCACGCCGTAGCCCAGAAGATAGCTGGTGCCGAGGCTGTATTGCGCATCGGCGTGGCCCTGGTTTGCCGCTTTCTGCAGCCACAGCACCGCCGCCGCCGGGTCTTTCGGGACGCCCTCGCCGCTGTTGTACATCCGCGCCAGTGTGTATTGGGCTTCGGCGTTGCCGCTTGCCGCTGCGCTGGCGACTTGCTCCGCTGAGGGCGAGAGTGCGCCGGCGCTGGCGGGATTGGATTGCGCCTGCGCCAGCGGAAACGCCTGCGCAACGACAAGCGCGAGCAGGCAGCACAGGCGGTATTTGGTGATCATGTCAGGTTCGGTCCAGGGATAGGCAAAGAGATGCTGCACGCGTGCAGGCCCGGTGATGAACCAGCTTCGACGGGGGCGGCGCACGTTCGTTCAACGCCTTGCCGATTACGCAACGATTACGACGGAGCCATAGAACAACTATTGAAGTTTTTCTCAAAAAAATGGCCCGCAACAGCATCGTTGCGGGCCGGCGTCTCCGACGCTACATTGACCGTATTTGCTCCGTGCCTGCTTACAGATACATGCCGGTTTGCTGTTCGCTGTCGCCGTCGGCGCCTGCCGGTTTTTGGCGGGCTTCGTAGAACTTCTGGATCGCGACCACCACTTCGGCAGGATCGTCGATGACTTGCATCAGGTCCAGATCCTTGGGCGAGATCATGCCGTCGTCGATCAGTTGCGTCTTGATCCAGTCCATCAGGCCGCCCCAGAATTTGCTGCCGACCAGGATCACCGGCATCAGGCGCGATTTGCCGGTCTGCATCAGGGTCAGCGCTTCGGTCAGTTCATCCAGCGTGCCGAAGCCGCCCGGCAATACCACGTAGGCGTCGGCGTATTTGACGAAGGCGACCTTGCGCGCGAAGAAATGGCGGAACGACAGCGAGATGTCCTGCCAGCCGTTGCCGTGCTGTTCGTGCGGCAGTTCGATGTTCAGGCCGACCGATGGCGAGGCGCCGTCGAAGGCGCCCTTGTTGGCCGCTTCCATGATGCCCGGACCGCCGCCCGAGATGACCGCAAAGCCGGCGTCGGAAAGGCGTCGCGCGATGTCGACGCACAAGGCATAATGCGGATCGTCTGCTTTCGTGCGCGCGGAACCGAAGATGGAAACGGCAGGCCGCAGCTCCGACAGACGCTCGGTGGACTCGATAAATTCTGCCATAATCGTGAGCACATGCCATGACTCGCGCGCCTTCTTGGCGGTGGCGCGCTCGATGTCATTCACTTCCCGCAGTCGCGGTACATTTTTTCCTCTAAGTTCCATATGCAAAAAACCTTGTTGTTAGTTGATGGTTCCAGTTACCTCTATCGTGCATTTCATGCCTTGCCGGATATGCGTAACGCGGAAGGCGCGCCGACCGGTGCGTTGTACGGCATCATCAATATGTTGCGCCGACTGCGCAATGATTATCCTGCAAGTTACATCGCTTGTATATTCGACGCCAAGGGAAAAACCTTCCGTGACGACTTGTACACCGAGTACAAGGCTACACGCAAATCGATGCCGGAGGATCTGGCCTTGCAAATCGAGCCGATTCACGCCGCCGTGCGCGCCCTGGGCTGGCCCATCCTGATGGTCGAAGGCATCGAGGCCGACGACGTCATCGGCACGCTGGGCGTGCGCGCCGCCGAGGAAGGACTCAAGACCATCGTCTCCACCGGCGACAAGGACATGGCGCAATTGGTCAACGATCACGTCACGCTGGTCAACACCATGAGCAACGAAACCATGGACCGCGCCGGCGTGATCGCCAAGTTCGGCGTGCCGCCCGAGCGCATCGTCGATTACCTGAGCCTGATCGGCGACACCGTCGACAACGTCCCGGGCGTCGAGAAGTGCGGCCCCAAGACCGCGGTCAAATGGCTCACGCAATACGATTCGCTCGACGGCGTCATGGCCAATGCCGACAAGATCACCGGCGTGGTCGGCGAGAACCTGCGCAAGGCTTTGCCGTGGTTGCCGCAGGCGCGCGTGCTGGTGACGGTCAAAACCGATTGCGACCTGTCTGCGCACATGAGCACCATCCTCGACTCGCTGACGGTGCAGCCCAACGACAACGTCGCGCTGCGTGAAATCTTCACTCGCTACAACTTCCGTACCTGGTTGCGCGAACTCGATGCTGCGGCAGGGGCCGCCACGTCC
>NZ_AKJW01000050.1 GCF_000282135.1 Herbaspirillum sp. CF444 | reverse complement strand
GGCGCCCCCCCGACACTGCAAAGCAATTACTTGCGTTGATCCCACTTCGGCATCGGCCACACGATGTCGCGCGTCGCCATGTCGAACGGCCACACGGTGTAGTACTTGCCGTTGATGATTTGCAGCAGGATGCCGGAGCTCAGCGTGTTCTGGCCGTGCTCGTCGAACTTGATGCCCTTCCACGGCATGATCAGTTTGTTGCCGGGGATGTTGGTTTCGGACAGCGCCTTGCGGATGGCTTCCGGATCGGTCGAACCGGCGCGGTTGATCGCATCGGCCAGCGTCATCAGGCCGGTGAAGGTACGCGACGAGTTGCCGGTGAAGTTGATCTTGAAGCGCGCATTGAACAGGTCGTTGACTTGCTTGATCAGCGGATTCTTGCCGGCCAGGTCGAGCGACCAGACGTCGCGGGTGATGATGTAGTCGGCGTCCTTGCCCAGCGTCTTCACGAATTCCGTGTCGATGAAGCCGGCGTCGTTGGCCAGGATCATGTCCGGCGCGAAGCCCAGTTCCTTGTAGGTCTTCATCGACAGGATAGCGTCGCCGAGATAAGACGACTGCATCACGACTTGCGGCGCGGCGGCTTTGAGCAGCTGCACTTCCGACGTCAGTTGGGTGCTCTTGGCCGGATAGACGATGGTCTTCACCAGATCGTAGCCGCGGTCCTTGGACAGCTTGGTTTCCAGCTTGGTGGTCTCGTTGCCCCACAGCGTGTTTTCGTTGAAGGCGCCGAGCTTGCTGATCTTGATGTTCTTCTTGGCTTCCAGCTCCTTGAAGAATTCATAGAAATTGGTGACGAACAGGTCGTCATGCGCAGTGGTGCGGAAGAACCACTTGAAGCCGCGCTGGGTCAGCGACGCCGACGACGATTCCGGATTCAGGTAAGGCACCTTGTAACGTTCCGCGACCTGGCTGGTGGTGGCGGTGACGTTGCTGAAGTAGGCGCCGACGACCGCGACGACCTTCTCTTGCGTGATCAGGCGCTCCGCTTCGGTGGCGCCGACTTGCGGGTTGCCTTGCGAATCGGCAAACACCAGTTTGATCTTGGCGCCCTTCAGGTTGGGCAGACCGCCACCGGCCGAAAACGGCAGGTTGGGTACGCCCTTGGCGCCGTTGTTGATGATGTCGGCGGCCAGTTCCAGCGCGTCTTTCATTTCCGCGCCGGTGGATGCCGCGGCGCCGCTGAGCGGATAGATGACGCCGATCTTGATTTCCTGCTGTTGTGCTTGCGCCGAATAGGCGGCCATGCAGAAGGACACGGCGAGGCCGGCTTTCGCGAGGTGTTTAGCGTGTTTGAAGACGAGACCTAACATGATGAGACGCTCCTTGTTGTATTGATGAATGACATCTAAAAATCCCCCCACTGCATGAAGCCCGAAGCGGGAGCTACCCAAAAATCACCACAGTTGCTGCCGGTTTGCTGCTGATTCACATCCTTCGCAAAAGCGAAGGATGTGTTGATACACCCAACCCGGCAAGCCGGCGGGACTTGATTGCGCTGCCCGGTACGCGCGGTACCGATGCGACGCGACCGCCCGCAAAGGCTGACCGGCACGACGGCGCACGACGTTGCTGACGTTTTCCGATGTTGCTGACGCTACCGGTGCTGCGCTGACTGCTATTGACTTCTCGACTCAGGATTCATCAAACCTGCCCTGCTCTTGCGCTGCTTTTGCGTTGCGATTCGCCGGCGCTCTGCCGACGTCGAGGGCACGTTTAAAAATGGCGGCGGTGTCTGCGCTGGTTTGCGGTCCGCTCTTTGTTGCTTGATTCTCTTCCATTTTTTGTCTCCTTTAATTTTTTCTTGAATCCTATATGTTTCATCGATAATATGTCAATAAATTATTAATATTAAAAACAATAAATGATCTCCAAATCATTAACGAGTTATTAGCAAAGCGCGTGCCAGTTTTTTAGAGACATCACCACTTCAGACGCAAACGCAGACGCATCAAGGCTTTAGGGAGGATTTAACTGGTTTTCCGGTGTTTCCTCAGAAAAACATTCGACTCTAATTGCACGATTTATGTGCAAAGTATCGATAATTCATCAATAAAAATGCACCTGAAAATCCATTCGAGAAAGGTAATGCACCATGAATCAAGAGCAGACCAAACTAGGAGAACAACGCTGGCAGTTTTGGATTGACCGCGGCGGCACGTTTACCGACATCGTTGCGCGCCAGCCGGACGGCACTTTATTGACACACAAGCTGCTGTCAGAGAATCCCGAGCAATACAAGGATGCGGCCGTCGCCGGCATCAAGCGCCTGCTGGGACTCAAACCTGACGAAGCGATCTCGCCGCAACAGGTGGAAGCAGTGAAGATGGGTACCACCGTCGCCACCAACGCACTGCTGGAGCGCAAGGGCGATCCGACCGTCCTGGTGATTACCAAGGGATTCCGCGACGCCTTGCGCATCGCGTATCAGAATCGTCCGCGCCTGTTCGACCGCAATATCGTGCTGCCCGAACTACTGTTCGAAAAAGTGGTGGAAGTCGATGAACGCCTGAGCGCGCACGGCGACGTGGTGCAGCCGCTCGACACCGTCTCGGTGCGCCAACAGCTTGCTGCTTTATATCAGGAAGGCTATCGCGCCGTCGCCATCGTGCTGATGCACGGCTATCGTTTTACCGCGCATGAAAAGAAGCTGGCCGAGATCGCCGCCGAACTCGGCTATACGCAAGTCTCGGTCTCGCATGAGGTCAGCCCGATGATGAAACTGGTCTCGCGCGGCGACACCACCGTGGTCGATGCCTACCTGTCGCCCATCCTGCGCCGCTATGTCGACCAGGTTGCCGGCGAAATGGACGGCGTGCGCCTGCTGTTCATGCAGAGCAACGGCGGCCTGACCGATGCGCATCGCTTCCAGGGCAAGGATTCCATCCTGTCCGGTCCGGCCGGCGGCATCGTCGGCATGGTGCGCACGGCGGAGACGGCCGGCTTCGACAAGATCATCGGTTTCGACATGGGCGGCACCTCGACCGACGTATCGCACTATGCCGGCGAATTCGAGCGCGAGTTCGAAACCCAGGTGGCCGGCGTGCGCATGCGCGCGCCGATGATGAGCATCCATACGGTCGCCGCGGGCGGCGGTTCCATCCTGCATTTCGACGGCTCGCGTTATCGCGTCGGGCCGGACAGCGCCGGCGCCAATCCCGGCCCGGCCAGCTATCGCCGCGGCGGCCAGCTTGCGGTCACCGATTGCAACGTCATGCTGGGCAAGATCCAACCGGCCTACTTCCCCAAGGTGTTCGGTCCCGCCGCCGATGAGGCGCTGGACCGCGACGCCGTGGTCCGGAAATTCACCGAACTGGCCGATCGCATCCACCAGGAAACCGGCAACCGCCGCACGCCGGAAGAAGTCGCGGAAGGCTTCATCGACATCGCCGTCGGCAACATGGCCAACGCGATCAAGTTCATTTCGGTGCAGCGCGGCCATGACGTCACCGACTACACCCTGACCACCTTCGGCGGCGCCGGCGGCCAGCATGCCTGCCTGGTGGCGGATGCGCTGGGCATGACGCGCGTCTTCGCGCATCCGTTCGCGGGCGTGCTGTCGGCCTACGGCATGGGCCTGGCGGACCAGACCGCCATGCGCGAGCAGGCGATGGAACTGCCCTTGACCGGCTACTCCCTCAGCAAGCTCGATGCGGAGCTGAACAAACTGGCTACGCAAGCC
>NZ_AKJW01000049.1 GCF_000282135.1 Herbaspirillum sp. CF444 | reverse complement strand
GATAGCCCCGTTATTGCTACTGAACTTCAAGTGCGTGTCGAAGGGCCTGTTGCCGACCGTATGCATTTGTGGATAGATGAGTTAAACGCGCGTGGAGCTATACCGTCTCACGCCGAAATACAAGCCCGGCTTAATTCGATAGCAGACGATTTTGCAGGCGAAGAGAATGCGCTTTTCCCTGACATTAACTGGAGCACGCATCGGCGCACGTATAGCTGATAGGACGTGGGCAATGCGAAATCCGACTGGCGCCGGGCGACATGACGCAAGCCGGAGCAGTCAAAAGGATCTGACAATGAACACGAGCATATTGGGCTATAACGGCCAGCGGCGGGACGCGGTGAGTGGCACGTATCACTTGGGCAATGGCTATCGGGCATATAACCCAGTGCTGATGCGCTTTAACTGTCCGGACAACTGGAGTCCGTTCGGTGCGGGCGGCATCAATCCGTATGCGTACTGCGATGGTGATCCGGTCAACCGGGCCGATCCGTCAGGGCACCTGAGCAATGGCACCATTTTTGGGTTGGTTGGAGGGTTGATTGGCGGCATCGCCCTTGGCGTATTGACCGCCGGATTGGCTTTGCCCGCTGTGATTGCAATTGATGCGACGTTTGCGGTGGTGGTTCAGGGTATTTCCATGGCTATTGACCATGAACGCCTGGACAGCATGGGCGCGGGTGGCTGGGCGTTACTTGCCGGTGGCTCCCTGCTGGCATCAGTCGGCGGGGCGGTGGCAGGCAAGGTGCTCGGTGCACTCAAGGGTACAGCCAGCAGGCCGTTTGGGGGCCTGATGATGGAAGGTGAGGGAGCCGGGGCCGCCATACCTTTGCCAGGCCTATTTCGCAATCCACGGTTTCATGGGCTGTATCAGGGGCAAGGGGGGCAAATTGAGGATTTCGCATTTACCTACGAAGACCAGATACGGCAGGGGACTCGCCTGAATATAGTAATGCGTGCAGGGAACATACGGCGAAGCGTACCTGACGCCCATCCGACACGCTTCGCTTTGGGCCGGTGGAATGGTCGGCAATATGTGCACGCGCTGTATAGTGCCGCGACGATTGTTGATTGGACCCCTGATCGCGATTATGCAATGTACCGGTTGCTCGTATCCCGTGCTGCCGAGGGACAACACAATCACACCCTGGCCATGGCATTTACAAGGGCGTTGCGAGTGAGGCTAATAGATAGCCCCGTTATTGCTACTGAACTTCAAGTGCGTGTCGAAGGGCCTGTTGCCGACCGTATGCATTTGTGGATAGATGAGTTAAACGCGCGTGGAGCTATACCGTCTCACGCCGAAATACAAGCCCGGCTTAATTCGATAGCAGACGATTTTGCAGGCGAAGAGAATGCGCTTTTCCCTGACATTAACTGGAGCACGCATCGGCGCACGTATAGCTGATAGGACGTGGGCAATGCGAAATCCGACTGGCGCCGGGCGACATGACGCAAGCCGGA
>NZ_AKJW01000048.1 GCF_000282135.1 Herbaspirillum sp. CF444 | reverse complement strand
TGGCAGCCGCCGCCGATGATCTTGATAAAGCGTTAACAGGCACGACAAAGGGCGGCTATCCTGCAATTTGGCGACACGCTCCTGTGATACGCTGAATTTGCCAATAAGAAGAAATATCAATGCCTGCGCCGCCAAGGCGCAGAAATACAAACCGCGACCGGTGCGATCAATAGCGCCGGCACACGGATAAGGAGACAGGCATGAAAAACTTCAGGATAGGTGTACGTCTGGGCATCGGTTTCATTGCGATGTTGATGCTGATGGCGGTCATGGTCGGCATCGGCGTCTGGCGCCTGCAAGGCATCGGCGACGCCACCGACGACATGGTAAAAAATGCCTTGCAAAAAGAACGCAATGCCTCGCAATGGCACGCCGCCATCAAGGAAAACGGCGTGCGCACCTTCGCGGTGATGCGCAGCGAGGACGCCGAATTCCAGAAGTACTTCCAAACCCAGATCGACGCGGAATCGAAGAAGGTCAGCGACATCCAGAAACGTGTGGAAACCGCCATTTCCTCGCCGGAAGAAAAACAATTGTTCGACGAAGTCGGCAAGCTGCGTTCCGCGTACCGCAACGCACGCGAGGATATTTTCAAGATGAAGGCGGCCGGAAACGCCGAGGAAGCAAAGCAACTGACCAATACCAAGCTGGTCAAGATGATGGACGATTACTCCGGCAGCGTGATGAAGTACGCCAACTACCAGACCCAGGTCATTGACCAGGCTGCGCAACATATCAACGATAGCTACCAGTCGGGACGCACCTTGTTGCTGAGTCTGGGCGCGATTGAACTGATCCTCGGCGGCATCCTCGGCTGGCTGCTGACGCTGAGCATCACGCGTCCGCTCAACGAGGCGGTCGGCATCGCGGAAACGGTGGCATCCGGAGATCTGACCTCGCACATCGACGGCAGCGGCAAGGACGAGACCAGCAAGTTGCTGCAAGCCCTCAAGACCATGAACGACAATCTGCTCACCATCGTCGGCAAGGTGCGCAGCGGCACCGACACGATCGCCACGGCCTCCAGCGAAATCGCCAGCGGCAATCTCGATCTGTCGGCACGCACCGAAAGCCAGGCCGGTTCGCTGGAAGAGACGGCGTCCGCCATGGAAGAACTGACCTCCACCGTCAGGCAGAATGCCGACAACGCGCGCCAGGCCAATCAACTGGCGGTGTCGGCGTCGGAAGTCGCGGTTCAGGGCGGCAGCGTCGTCGGCCAGGTGGTCGACACCATGGGCGCGATCAATGCCTCGTCGAAGAAGATCGTCGACATCATCAGCGTGATCGACGGCATCGCCTTCCAGACCAACATCCTGGCCTTGAACGCCGCCGTCGAAGCGGCGCGCGCCGGCGAGCAAGGGCGCGGCTTTGCAGTGGTGGCATCCGAGGTGCGCAGCCTGGCGCAGCGCTCTTCCGCCGCCGCCAAGGAAATCAAGACGCTCATCGACGACTCGGTATCGAAAGTCGATGTCGGCAGCAAACTGGTGGTGCAGGCAGGCGCAACCATGACCGAAGTCGTTGCCAGCGTGCGCCGCGTGACCGACATCGTCGGCGAGATCAGCTCGGCCAGCCAGGAGCAGAGCGACGGCATCGAGCAGGTCAATCAGGCCATCACCCAGATGGACGAGACCACGCAGCAAAACGCGGCGCTGGTGGAACAGGCCGCTGCCGCCGCGCAGTCATTGCAGGATCAAGCCACCATGCTGACGCAAGTGGTCAGCGTCTTCAAACTGGACAGCACCCGTCTGGCGCCGAAGCCTGCACTGCGCACCGTGGACATTACGCCCGTGCGCAAGCCGGCGAAGCTTGCAACGGCAGCAGCGCCCAAGCTGAAACAGACGGGGCCGTCCAAAGCGGAAGAAGACTGGGAACAGTTCTGACAACAGTCAGCGTCTGATATCGCTGCACGCATAAAAAAACGCCGGTTCAGACCGGCGCTTTTTATTTTCCTCCGTGTCGGATGAATCAGGCGGCCAGCGCCTTCTCCAGCAACTGATGCAATTCGGCGAATTGCGGTTCGCCCACATAGCGTTTCAGGATGCTGCCGTCCTTGCCGATCACGAAGGTGGTCGGGGTCAGCTTGACGTCGCCGAAGGCCTTGGCCAGCGTGTCTTGCGGATCGAGCGCAACCTTGAACGGCAGCTTGCGCGTTTCGGTGTAATTAAGCACGTAGTTCGGCGGATCGTAGCTCATCGCCACGGCGACGAAGTCCAGGCCCTGATCCTTGTACTTGTTGTAGGTCGAAATCATCTGCGGCATTTCGCCCACGCAAGTCGTACAGCTGGTGGCCCAGAAATTGACCATGACGACCTTGCCGCGCAAATCCTTGAGCGCGACCTTCTGACCGTCGAGCTTGACGAAGGTCACGTCGGGCGCGGTGTTCTTCGCCGACAACGAGGTATAGCCGAACAACGCAATGGCGGCAACGACGGCGACGCCGCCGAGCTTAAGCGCGAGGCGGCTGCGCGGCGCGGCGCTGGTAACTGCGGCGGTAACAGAGGTGGTGGCGTGCTGAGCTTCCATGTCTTTTCCGTTGTAAGTACTGCTTACTGCTGACTTGTCGTCATTGTCAACCTGACAATACGACGGCCATCACTATCGAACCATTATAGACGGGCTTCCCGCTTCGTGCCGGAGGCGGCTTCCCGGGCAACCCCGAGCAACAACGGCGTAAAAAAAAGCCGCTGTCGGCGATATTGGCGACAGCGGCGATTCCTGCATTGCTTCCGACGCAATGGCGTCGGATCGGCTCCTGATTATTTCGCAGGATCCGGCGGCGGCTGCCTGGTATATTGCTTCAGTTCTTCTTCCGAAATGTATTCGTACAGCGTCACGACTTTTTGCACGCCGCTGACGCCGCTGGCGATTTCGGCGCCGCGCTTGCCTTCGCGTTCGGTCACGCGTCCCATCATGTAGACGATGCCGCGCTCGGTGGTGATCTTGAAGGCGCTGGCGTACAACTCTTTGTCGTCGACCAGGCTGGCCAGCACTTTGCTGGTGATCAGGGCATCGCCGGAGCGCGCCGAGAAGCCCGACGAACCGGAGATCACCAGCTCGTTGAACACGCCGTTGACGTTGGGCAGGCTCTTGATCTCGCGTTCGGCGGCGGCTTTCGACGCTTCATCGGGCACTTCGCCGGAGAGCAGGACCTTGCGGTTGAAACTGGTCACGTTGACGTGGGAACCGGATGCGACCACGTCAGGGATATTGGCTTCGCCCTTGACGACGATCGACTTGTCTTCGGTCTGCGCACCCAGCGTGCGGCGATCCGTGGCGGCAAAGGTGCCGGCAAGCATGCCGCCGGCGAGTACGCCGAAGCAGCCTTGCAGCCCGATGGCCACCATGCCGCAGACGGCGGCTGCCGCCAGCGGACGACGCCATTTCAACCAACCTGCCTTGACATCATTCATTCACATCACCTCCAAATAGCGCAACGTCGATACCGTCGCAAATACAATGCAGAGTCACCAGATGCACTTCCTGAATGCGCGCGGTGCGGTCATGCGGCACGCAGATATGCACATCGGCGTCGGTAAGTTTCTTGCCGATGGCGCCGCCGCCTTTGCCGGTCAGCGCCACCACGCGCATGTCGCGCTCCTGCGCCACCTCAATTGCGGCCAGCACGTTGCCGGAGTTGCCCGAAGTCGAGAACGCCAGCAACACGTCGCCGGCCTGGCCGAAGGCCTGCACCTGCTTCGAGAAAATTTCCAGGTAGCTGTAATCGTTGCCGACTGCAGTCAGGATCGAGGTATCCGTGGTCAGCGCCAGTGCCGGCAGCGGCAGGCGCTCACGTTCGAAACGCCCTACCAGTTCGGCAGCGAAATGCTGGCAATCTGCCGCCGATCCGCCATTGCCGCAGGCAAGAATCTTGTTGCCGTTCGACAGCGCTGTGAACATAAGTTCAATTGCCTGCTCGATCGGCTGCGCCAATACGGAAGCGGAATGAATCTTGAGTTCGGCACTTTCCTGGAAGTGCGAAAGGATACGTTGATTAGTCATGGTGCGAGAGTATTTAACAGTGCATGAAGAACGACAGTCCCTGGTTCGTCCCGGTCAGGTTGCCGGCATGGAAGGGAAGAAAAAGCGATCCGACCCGGCCTGCAACGGCAACAGGCCCGCCAATTATAGTGTAGTTGGCTTGCTCCTCCCTGCTGCGAGGGGTAAAGAAGCGTATCAAAATGCTTCAGATATTGCTTCCACGGCATTTTTCAGCCAGGTCATCCGGTCGCCGTCATAGCCGATCACGTCGAAACGGCAATCGGGAGGCATGCGATAACGCTGCAGGAATACCTGTGCGGCAATGATCAGGCGTTTTTGTTTCGTCCGTGTGACGCTGGCGAGCGCGCCGCCGAAGTCGCTGTTGCTGCGCTTGCGCACCTCGACGAAAACAATCGTGTCGCGCTCGCGCATGATGAGGTCGATTTCACCACCCTTGCAACGAAAGTTGCGTTCCACTTCGACCAGGCCCTGTTTCAACAGGAACGCCAGCGCATCGTCTTCGGCCGCGTCGCCGCTGACTTGCTTGCTGGTGCGTTGATTGCGGCCGCCGCGGAACCGGTCGAACAAGCTCATGCGCTTAGTCCGTCAGCGTTGATTGGCAACCGGCACGGCGACGCCGTCCTGATAGACGGCCTGGGTTTCCTTGCGCTGGAAGTAAGTCGCGCCGGCCGCCATGTTGACGTTGATCTGGCCGGTCACGCCGTCGATGTCGAAGCCCGAGCGTTGCAAGGCAATTTCACTGGCGACGCGGAAGGCGTCGATGCCGAGCGCGTAGAGGCGCTCCAGATCGGCGTTCGGCTTGACGTCGGCATTGGCGACGGAACGCGGGTAAGCCATGACGGCGGCATTGTCCGCCTGCAATTGCCACGGCATGTCGATCAGACGCACGCCGTCGAGCTCTGGCAAGCGATTGTCGGCAGCCGGCGGGGTTCCTGCAGCAGCGCTATTTGCGGCGGCATTGATGGCGGCCGTGGCGCCGGCCAAGGTCAGCGGATTAAGCTGCGAAGTACCGTACAGCACCACGTCGTTGCCGATGGCGCTGCGCAGCTGGATGGTCTGCGCCGCATCGAGGGCGACGAACAGCAGGGCCGGTTTCTCGGCCTGGATGCGCTGTCCGAGTTGCGCCAGGCCGGTGGCGCTGAGGGCGTTGTTGGGGACGCTCAACTCAAGGTTCTCCACCGTCAGCCCCTGCTGACGCGCCTGTTGCGTGAAGGCTTTGACGGCGCGGCGCTGCCAGGCGATGCTGGTGGACACCGCGAAGATCTTGCCGGGGGTCTTTTCATGTTCGACCCAGGCGGCAACCTGGCGCGCTTCTTCTTCGATCGACAAACCCATCATCACCATCTGGCGCGGCGAATGCTGGTCGGCGGCGTCTGGCAGATCCGGCTGGGCCAGTGCGATGGTCGGCTTGCGCACGGCGGCCGACTGCACCAGCGCCGTCACCGCGCTGCGCGACAAGGGGCCGACGATGATGTCGTATTTGCCGGAGGCGTCGTTATAGGCGTTGAGCACGTCTTGCGCGGCGTCGCCGGTTTCGATGATGGTGATGACGAGATTGCCTTTCTTGCGCTCGGAGGCCGTCAGGAAACCGGTGCGTACGGCATCGGCGGCGGCGCCGAACACGCTGGAACGCAGCGGCAGCAACAAAGCCACGCGCACGGGCGACTGCATGTTGTCGGGCAGCGCGACGACGGATGCAGCTACAGGCGCAGATGCAGCGTCATCGTCGGCGACGGTTGTGTTTGCCTGCACGGAAGCGCACAATCCGCTCAGCAGCGCGGTCAGCAAGATGACTTTCGCCCATTTTCCCAACATTATCTTCTCCAATGAGTCTCCCCAACCCGAACGCATCCGTTGCCGCTGTTGCCGCCGTTACATCCATCACGTCGCTTGCTTCGTCCGTCCTGGCGGAAGCCGCGCAACAAACCTATCCTGAGTCGGCATTATATGTGCTGGCCACGCCCATCGGAAATGTTTGCGACATGACGTTGCGCGCTTTGCACGTCCTGTCGATCGCCAATGCCGTGGCTTGCGAAGACACCCGCAACACCAGCCATCTGCTGACCCGCTACGGCATCAGCCAGACGCTCATCGCCGCGCACGAACACAACGAACGCGAAGCCGCCGCCAAGATCATCGGCCGCCTGCAGCAAGGCGAACGCATTGCGCTGGTGTCCGACGCCGGCACCCCGGCGGTGTCCGATCCGGGCGCGCGCATCGTGGAAGCGGTGCGCGCCGCCGGACTGACCGTGGTGCCGCTGCCCGGCGCGTCGGCGGCTGTGACGGCCTTGTCGGCCAGCGGCCTGGTCAACGATCAGTTCCATTTCGTCGGTTTCTTGCCGAACAAGAGCAAGCAGCGCGAAACCGCCTTGCTGAAACTGGCGCAGGACGCCTCCACGCTGGTGTTCTACGAAGCGCCGCATCGCATCGTGGAAACCGTCGACGCGCTGTTGCAGGCCTTCGGCCCGCAGCGCCAGATCGTGCTGGCGCGCGAACTGACCAAGCTGTTCGAAACCATCCACCGCTGCGCGCTGGCCGATGCGCCGGCCTGGCTGGCGGCGGACGCCAATCGCCAGCGCGGTGAATTCGTGATCCTGGTGGAAGGCGCGACCGCCGGTGAAGACGCTGTCGCCGATGCCGATGCCGAGCGCATCCTGCACATTCTGCTGGCGGAGTTGCCGGTCAAACAAGCCGCCGCCTTGACGGCGCAAATCACCGGCCAAAAGAAAAACGCGCTCTATGAGCGCGCTTTGCAGTTGCGGGATGCGGCCGAATAAGTCCGGCGCGTCCGGTCCGTCGAGAAATCGAGAGACTCAGTGCGCCGTCGACTTCGAGAACAGATTCAGCACCAATACCCCCGCCAGAATCAGCGCCATGCCGATGATGGCCGGGGTATCCAGCGTCTGTCCATAGACGAAATACGCCACCACCGATATCAGCACGATGCCGAGGCCGGACCAGATCGCATAAGCGATACCGACCGGTATCGTCTTGAGCGTCATCGACAGGAACAAGAACGCCAGCGCGTAACCGATCACCACCGTCACTGACGGAATCAGCTTGGTAAAACCATCGGACGCGCGCAAGGCGGAGGTAGCGATGACTTCCGACACGATGGCGATGCCCAGCAAGAGGTAAGGATGCATGCGTACTCCGGCGATTGATGAATGAAAAACGAACGCGGATCAGCGCTCGACCACGAAACCCGTGACGTTGGCGCGCTGGCGGATCAGTTGCGCGGCGTCCATCGCTGCGGGGCGGTTGGCGTAAGGACCGGCATACAAACGATACAGGCCGTTGACGACGACGGTTTCCAGCTTGTCGACGGCGCCGCTCAGGCTTTGCATCAGCTTGTCGCGCGCGCTGCGGGCGTTGGCTTCCTGCGCGTAAGCGCCGAACTGCAAATAGAAGCCGCTGGCCAGTGGCGTGCCGGTTGTGTTCGCCGTGTTCGCTGCCCCCGCTTCGCCGGTTGACGTACCGCCGCTTGCTTGCACCGCTGCCGGCGTCGTCATGGCAATCGGCACGATCTGTCCTTGCGGCGCGACGTTGCCCACCGACACCGCCGATGTTGCAGGGGCGGCATTGGCCGTGTTCATCGGCGCCGGCGCAGGCGTAATGCCGTTACGCTTGTTCTCCGCCATGCGCGCGATCTCGTCCGGTAACAGGCGCTCCACTTCCAGCTCGCTGCTGCCCGACGACAAATAACCCAGCTTCAATGCGGCGGTGTACGACAGATCGATGATGCGGGTCGAATGGAACGGCCCGCGATCGTTGATGCGCACGATGACCTGGGCGCCGGTCTTCAGATTGGTGACGCGCGCGTACGACGGAATCGGCAAGGTCGGATGGGCGGCCGTCATCTTGTACATGTCGTAAAGCTCGCCCGACGAGGTTTTCTGGCCGTGGAATTTCTTGCCGTACCAGCTGCCGATGCCGCGCTGCTTGAACGGGCGGTCGTCCGTAATCGGCGTGTAGGTTTTGCCGAACACGACGTAAGGACGGCTGCCCGCCTTGGAAAAAGGTTCGACCTTGGGATCGGCATCCGGCGTATCGAGCAGCCCCTCAGGCGGCTGGTCGCCCGGACCATCGTCCTTGTAGTAACCGCCGCGTCCGGAACCTGCCGCCGGCAACGCCGGCAGCGGCTTGCCGTTGGCGGTGCGCACCGCCGGTGTCGATGCGGTCGGCGACGACGATGGCGTATTCAGCGGCGGCGCGCTGCCG
>NZ_AKJW01000047.1 GCF_000282135.1 Herbaspirillum sp. CF444 | reverse complement strand
GGCTGGCGGCGCCTGCCGGCGAACGAATCCCGAGCAGGATGGCGATCTTGGCGTGGATGCCGGCGATGTTGGGAACAGGCAGGACGGACGGCGCATCGTCGTTGCGCACCGCACCCTTGCTGTAGTCGAAAGCCGTGGCACGATCACGGCTCAGACTGACGATTTGCCGAAGAAACGCCAGCTTGTTGTCGATCAGCCAGCGCTCGGAGCGCCGCTCTTCGTAGTAGTTGAAACGGCGCAACGATTTTTGCGAAAATTCTTCGCCGTACATCGCCAGCAACACATCGATCAAGCGGCTGCGCCGATCTTCAGGTTTGTCCAGCCTGGCAACGATGCGCGCCAGCTTCACGCCGATCTGCTGCGGCGAGTCCACATACAGTCGCTCAATGTCGGGCAAGGCCTTATTGTCGATGACCTGGGAAAAATAGGTCTGCTCGATATCGTCGACCGAAAACACTTGTGGAATTTCCCGCAGGTTTTGCAGGAAATTAGCCATCAGTTGCTCCGTCAGGAACAGGTAGGCCTTGAGCTGATGTGCGCTCACCCGGTGCCGTAGCGGCGCCGACAATGGCACGCCGTAGCGGTTGATGCCGTAGATTGCCGGAAACTGATGCTGGATCGAGTAGTACTCATGCAGCGAGCGCTGCATGCCGCCCGGCGCCGGCACGATCTGTTCCGGGGATTGCACGGTGTTCCTCACGGTGTTGAATTCGAACTGGGCCTTTCTGAGTGCGATCCGGGCGTCTTCCAGCACCAACTGCGCTTTTTCTTCCTGCAGGTGCATGCCGAACTGCGAGTCCTCTCCCGATAGCGCCGTGTTGTAATGGCCGACCGCCCCGCTGGCGAAATGCAAACGCAGGAAACCGCTTTGTTCGTTCGACGGAAACTGCAGGCGCACCACCTTGTCGTCGCTATGCTCCGCCTGCAAGGGATTGCCGTCGGGGCCGCACAGCGCCAGGCGCTGCACATGCGCCACGCCGTCCACCGCCTGCACCAGCGCAATCAGCCGGGACAGCGGGATCGACGCGCCGGGCTGGTCGGCGCCGGTCTTGACGACGCGGCCATGCACCGTCATCGGTCCGGAAAACAATTCCTCTAACGACAGGCCGGCATCGAGCGCATCCTGATAGCGTTCGATGCGAAAGCCCGAGATGATCTGCTGCGAACAACGGAAGAAGATGTCCGCAAAGATGGCCGCCGGATCGCGCAAGCTATGAATCTGTATGTCGCCGCACAGCAATACCGGTTGCGTGCCGACGATCACAATCTCCCCGATATCCTCGCCCAGGTTGCGCTGCGCATTGAACACCTCGGTGACGCGCCGGATCACGCTCCGTTCGAGCCGGGCCTGCTGTTCCGACTGCAGGTCGTTTTGGAAACTGTCGCGGATCTTCAACGAGATTTTATATAGCCCGGCATAAGCAACGCCGTCGTCGCGCGTCAGCCAGACATCTTCGATTTCGGGAATACGGTCATAGATGATCTTGCGATAGTCATCGGTGGTGAGAACCTGGCTCGGCAGGATGTCGCTGGCCACGTGCAAGGCATGACGCTTGAAATCGATCTTGCCGAATGCTCCCGCCAGATAATCTTCGGGAGCCAGCTCGGACCGATATGCAAGGTCGGTCAAGCCGTAGCATAGCTGCTCCAGTATCGTGACGCCCGGATCGTGCAGGTTGTAGTCGGTCCACTTCTCGCCGCACAATTCCTGCAGCATGGCAATGCCCGCCTTTCTCAAGGCATCGAAGTCGAGACCGTCCGGATCAGGTCCGATCTTGTCGATGTAATCGGGCGTTTTCATCTCTCAGCGTTTCCGTCCTGCGCCTGCGCCGGATTTCTTGCGGTCATTTTTGACCGCCTGCGCCTGCACCTGGCGCTGCAACTCGTGCACCAAGGCGTGCACCTGCTGGTAAGGCAGGTGGCCCAGCGCGCCGACGACCAGCTTGAGTTCGGATCCGTCAAGCGCATAGGTTTGCCTGCCGTCGGGCCCCGGTGCAGCGGCGTTGGCTTGCCGGTTGAGCTTGCCGATCAGCTCGTAGACTTCCTTGAAGGGACGTTCGGCCAGCGCCGTGATCGCCAGATTGCCATCCTGCGCGCTCAGCGCGAGCCGGAATCCGCCTTCGGCCGGTTGCGCAGATTCTGCAGCGGCGCGCTTCATGCTTTCACCTTCGGCTCGGGATTACGCGCGCACTCGGTCATGAGCGGGTCGAACCAAAGATTGGTCAGATAATAGCTGACCCAGGTCCGTTCTTTCGCCGTGCGGCCGGCATCGTAGGAACAGCCGACCCGCATTTGCAGCACGTAGGCGTGGCGCGCGCCGTCCGGATCCGGCATCCACTGCAATTGCAGGCGATTGCATTTACTGCCGAAGTAAGCCTGGCGGTCGTCGATCTGGCTTTTCCCGTTGAACGCCATGATGGCATAGGCATGCATCAGCGCATATTTACCGCTGCCCGGCTTGCCCACCCCCGCGGTGATTTCAAACGCATTGCAACCGGTCAGCGTGTCGGTGATGCTATGCCATTTGCCGTCGGCCGGCACGCTCAGGCGACCGGCGCGACCGCGCCGGCCATCGGCGACGATACGGCCGGCCATGTCGAGTTCGAAGCCGTCGACGCGCACTTCTCCGTCGTCGTCGCTTTTGACTTCGCGCAAAGTCAGTACTTTGGCATTGGTCGCATTGCCGAACGCCAGCCCGCCCTCGGGCCCATCCAGCTGGATCGACCAGATCGGACTCTTGACGTCGATATTCTGATAGAAGCTCAGCAACTTGCCCTGGTTCAGTTGCGACACCTTGAGGCCGTCGGCGGCAGTCTTGTCGAAACCTTCGTCGACGATATTGAGCATGGAATCGATCAGGTCCGAGAACGCTGTCGCCGATGGCATTTCGCCATCGGTGAATTTTAGTTTGAGGGTGTCGCGATTACGCCGCGCCATTGTCTTGGTGGTCATTTTCGTCTTCCGAAATGATGAAGGTGGAACCGATTTCAAGGCGGCCGAGCGCCGTCCGGATGGCGCCATGCACGAACGTATCGTCAACCGCCTCGATGGCGTGTCGATAGGTGGGAATAGCGATGCTCCAGGGATACAGCGGCGTGATGTCGGTCGTCGGTTTGCCGCCGCCGGCGGTATCGAACAGCGCATAGGTGGCGGCGTCGGCCGAGGCGATGCGCAACATCGAAAAACCGGATACGCTTTCGACATAAGGCAGCTCGCCGATGAAAGCTTCAATATCATGCTGCCGGATGTGCCAGCCGAAATGCGTGCGGTAGCCGCGGCCGTCATCCCATGGCGTCAGGAATCTTGAAATCGCGCGGTTAAGTTCGTTGATGTAATAGCCGCTGTTGAGGCCGCCCGTGAATCTGACCTTGCAGTGGACCTGAATCTGCTCGTACACAGGATTCTCGACCGCGATGCGGCTCCAGGGCGATGCCAGCCCTTGCAAAAACGCCCGGATCTCTCGCATGAGATTGCCGTTCAGCATCGGCATCTGGTCCAGATGCTTCCCTGCCGGCCAGTAGGGCAGCGGCACCACCAGCACATGCCCGGGACGCACGCAGTCGTCCGGACCGCGATCGATAGCCACGTTGGCGAAGCACTTGACCTTGTAGACCTCGGGGAAATATTGCAGGATCAAGGCCTCATAATCGGCCGCTGAAATCGCCCGGTTCTTGTGCCGCAAGCGTTCGCTGAGACGGCTGTGCAATTGCGCCCGTGTCTCCGCCGCGCGGCCTCCGCCGGAGGCGATCGGCTGCAGCACGCCGGTAATGCCCGGCAAGGGCTTGCGGCTTCTGGTGATGCTCGCCGCCGGCAGCACGATGGGAACGCGCGCCGATACATCCGGATGGCGGCGCACCGTCACTGCTTGCGCATACACGCCGTACAGGCTGCAATATTTTTCCAGATCGCGATCTGCGCTCACGCGCAGCCAGTAAGAGCCGCCTGGCATGACGCTGTTGTCGGCGCTGATGTCGGCCGGCAGCGATAGTGTGACGATGCCGGAAGTCATGAACTGCTGGGTGCCGTCGGACAGCACCCGGCTCCGGGGCAGAAGTTTCCATTCATTGCCGGCCAGGTAGAACCAGTTGAGGCCGGCATCGAGACCGACGTCGGCCTTGGCGCGCGCCGGCGGCGTCTCCGTCAGCGGCAGCGAATCTTCGCGCAATTGAAAAAACAGCGTCAGCGTGCCGCGCAATTGCGCCGCATCGATGCCAATGTACAGGTTGCCGGAAAAGCCGAAACACGGCAGCAGGCTAGCGCCGGGATAGCTGGTCACGCCCAGCGTCTTCCAGCCGGACGGGTACAAATGCATGAACTGGTCGTCGGCGCCGGGTCCGGCGAACACCTTGCGGTCGATACGCACGGTGCTCGCGGCGCGATAGCTGACCGAGATCGAATTGATCTGTGGCGTGTACGGCGAGCGCGGCACCTCGCGCTGACGGCGCAGGCGTTTGATCCGAGCGTTCTGCACCAGCGTCGACGACAGTACATGCGGATATTGTTCGTGACCGAAGGCGAAGCCCGGCGCCGCCAGCGTGAATTTGAAGAAACCGTTCTTCGCCGCCGGACCGTAAGTCAGTGGCTTGCTGACGGAAACGCCGTCGTCCGGCTCGAACAGATGGGTGACGCGGTTGCAATTCCAGACCATGCGGCTATCGATGCTTTCGCCCTGGCCCGGGCGCACCTCGGTGCGAAACAGCCGCACCGTTTGCCGGTTCTGTTCGCCCACCGGCATCCATGTGCCCTTGCCCAGTACCGCCACGGTCGCCAGAAAATCGTCATTGGCGACCTCAACGCCGTACTCCCGATAATAAGTGGCGAAGCCGCCGCTGATCTTCGGCAGATCGGCCCACTCGACGTCCACGCTGAATTCAAGAATCTGCTTGCCGGCCATTTCGGTGCTGCCCACCACCAGATAACTGCCGATCTTCGGCAGTGGTCCGAATGGCGCAAACGGCGCGGTGGCGCTGAGCTGGCCGATATTGTTGTGCAATACCAGATCGCGGCAACCGCTGACCTGAACGTCGATGCGGGCGCCGCTGATCGGCAAACCGCGCAGCATGCCGTAGGGATAGAGATAGGCGCCGGGGTTGACGATGAAGCGGATCATCGGCGCGCTTGCGACGTATTGTTCGCCATGCAGCTGCGCATTGTAGGCCACCACAGCTTGCGCCTGCGGCGGCAACTCGAAACTGAGCACCAACGTGCGACCTTCTTGCGCCGGCACATAGTCGGGTACGTCCAGCCAGCCATGTTCGCCGGTGACGCCGATACGGAAAATGCGCCGGAACACCTTGAGGAAAATATCCTGGCGCCGGATCGCTTCGAGTTCACTATCGTGATCGCTGTCGGCACCATCCCTCATCGCCGCCGCCAGGCTGTCGAGACGGCGTGCCAGCGTATCGTCTTCGAACAGGAGCGTCACGCTGATTTTGCGCAAGCCCTCCTTGAGCAACAAGACCTTGCTGCTCAAGGCGAAGCCGATGCGCGCATCTTCCGACGCGACCTGAACCCCGGTGTTCTTGGGCGCCCCAAAAATCGGGAAGGCTTGCGCCGCGGCGACAACATCGGATTGCGGCGGCATCTGATTGAACCAAGCGCTGGTCGGCCACGTGCGCGCCGGCACGGCGCGATCGGCGACCGTGGCATCGAGGATGAGATCGTCGTCATCCAACAGATTTTCCGGCGAACTATAACGGTTGTGATCGAAATAAACCGTCTGCAACGCGCTGACGCGAGCGTCATTGACCACCAGTTCGTTGTCCGAGACATAGACGATGTCGCGATTGTCTTCATCCA
Source organism: Herbaspirillum sp. CF444 (assembly GCF_000282135.1). Lineage (GTDB taxonomy): Bacteria > Pseudomonadota > Gammaproteobacteria > Burkholderiales > Burkholderiaceae_D > Herbaspirillum. The sequence continues at coordinate 26,551 of NZ_AKJW01000047.1, read as the reverse complement.
GGCCGGCCATGAACTCGGTCTGCGCGGGTATGCGCATATCGCGGGTGCCCGGGTTTTTCCTGAAGATCAGGCTGGTGCTGTCGGCCACCGCCGGCAACGGTGTCGCGCCCAGCATCTTGTCGTAATAGAAATCCAGATAATTGCGTGTGAAGCGATTCAACTTTCCTTTGAGTTTCTGGAACTGCTGCACGAACGCAATCAGCAAACCGACCGCAGGATCGTGTTGCTGGCTTTGCAGCGATGCCGGCAAGCGCGCCAGCGCTTCCTTTTGGATCATTTCGATCGCTTTCAGCAACGCATGGAACGCCGTGCGCACCAGCGCCTTGGCAGGAGCGGCATGCGCCGCTTTTGCAACTCCCGCGACCGCCCCTGCTTGCTCCTGCACCGCGGACGACCAGATCGGATGCAGCGCGATCGCTCCGGCATGGTTGTGCAACATGCCAGGCAATCCGGATTTATCGACACGCAACTGGGCGATCACGCTCTCGATCAGCATGCGCAGCGACAGCCCGTTCTCGCTCTGCGCCGACAGCAAGGCCACATACCAGTCGTTGATGGTCCTGACCAGCGCCGCCACCGGCAATTCATGGACGTTCCAGTCCTGCTCGCCGATCCCGACACGCTCCGGCGTGCGACGCCACCAATCGTCGAAACGCGCCACCTCGTCAGGCAAATCGATGGCCAGGATGCGACTCATCACGATGGTCTCGTCGGCATGAAAAAACGGCGCCCAGTCACCTTCGGGCTGATCGTCCTGGTTATGGAAGCGCACCAATGCGGCGAACTCGGTGGCCATGGCCAGCAAATCCGGGAACGGCATCTCGTCGAGATTGAAATAACCGTCCTGCAATGCGGGCAAGGCACGCATCGTCTGGCTGGTTCCATCCCTGATGACAAGATTCTTCATCGCTCGACCATCATGTCCTCATCGGCGCGCACGGCCGCACGCACGGCATACGGACAGTACGGGCATCGTTTTATTTATTGGGCACATTACTGCCTTCCAGATAATAAAATGGATACACCATATTGCTGCGCGTATTGGTGCCACGCACCGTGTAGTCGATATGGATATCGAGGCGACCATCGAGCGCACCGCTTTCATCCATGCTGATGGCGTTGACGGAGATGCGCGGTTCGAAAAATAGAATCGCGCGCTCGATGGCGTCGCGGATCTCGGTCACCACGCTCTCGTTCAGCTCGTCGAACACGTGCGCTTTCAGGCCGCAGCCGAAGGTCGGCTGCATGATGCGTTCGCCGGGCATGGTCGACAAGATGATGAACAGACTTTCATGAATGTCCTGCTCTTCGTCCACCATGGCCACGCTGCCGCGCTCGGCGGCATTGCCGAAATGCGGCGGGAATGCCCAGCCGGTTCCCAGAAACGATTTCTTGACGTTCATCGCTTGTTCCTCATCCGCCTATCATGACGGTCGGGCAGCCCATCACGATGCTGCCGCCGTGCGCGCAGCTATCCCCTACCCTGGCGGCAGGCTTGCCGCCGATCATCACCGTCGCCGACCCCATCACAACGGTGTCGGGCGGACCGACGCACACGCAATTATCGGTCACCACCGAGGCCGGCAATTTGCCGATCAATACCGTCGGCACGCCAGGACCGATGATCGGTCCGCCGACATGCGGTATCGGAGCGGGAAACGCCGGCGTCTGCATCGGGCACGCATGCATGTCGGTAATTCTGGCGGCTAAAGGCATGCCGGCTCCGGGAAATCGATGTTGTAAAAAAACAGGCGGGGACAGGTTTTCAATTGATCATCACCATCGCTCCCTTGACCGTGGTCTGGCCGCTGGCGGACAGTTCCGCCGTCGCCGAGCCTTTTGCCACGAAGCCTACCTTGGCCGTGTTGTTGATGTTCAGCGCTTCGCTCTTGATGTCGGCCTTGGCGCTGCTCTCGATGTTGGCGACCGCGGAAATGCTGATCTTGCCCTTGGCGTTGATGACGATATCCTTGGGACTGTCGAGCAAAATGCCGTCGGGATTCATTTCGATCTTGTTGCTGTTCTGGTCGGTCAGGCAAATCGATTTGGCGTCGTCGCTCAGCACGATCGAATTCTTTTCCGGCGTGATGATGGTGATGACCTTCTTTTCATCATCGAAGATCACTTTCAGCAAGCCTTTGGTCCACAGTGCCTTGGTGTAATTCTCCGCCGTCAATTCATACGGCATCTTGCGCTTGCTGCTATACAGACTGCCCAGCACGACCGGATGCGAAGGATCATTGTTGAAATAGCCGATCACCACTTCATCGTCGATCTCGGGAATGAAAAACGCTCCAACGCCGGAAGAACCGTAAAAACTGGCGAGCCTGGCCCAGACGCCTTCTGTTTCGGCTTGCAGCACCGAAATCGCGACCTGGATCTTGTATTGTCCTTCGGGGTCGGCATCGAGTTTCTTGACCACGCCGATCTGCAAGCCGGCCACGCCGGGCAGCAAGCCCGAGGCCGGCGCGTCGATGCCATTGTTCTGTTCGCTGAACCATTCCGGCGCCATGCCGAATTCGACTTCGGTAATCCAGTTGCCGTTGACGATCTCATGATTGACGGCGCTCACGAAGACGCTGCCGCTGAAGCGCTTGCCGACGCCGACCAGCTCGATCATTTTGCCCGGCTTGGCCTTGGCGCTGCCCTGAAATTTCATCTTGCCGCGAATGCGCGCCAGCGCAGCCTTCATCTGGCGCGCAGAGGCCCAGGCCTTGATCTCGTCGCTTTCCAGCGACACCGTGGTCTGCAACCGATAGGACGACGGCCCTGCCACCTTGGCCAGCGTCGCCGCATCCAGGTTGCCTTGTTTGTACAGGTCCAGCGGACTGGCAGTCTGCTCGACCACGGTCTGCGTCGCCGGGTCCCAGGCCGCGCCTTTGACGCTCTGCAATTGCGTGCGTGCGTCGATGTCGGCCTGGAACGACATCAGATCGACGCCATAGGTCACTTTCAACACGGCCGCCTTATCGGTTTGCGGGGCATCGACGAGCACGCTGCCGTCATCGGGAATCACCAGCATGCCGTTGGCTTCGGCGCGCGCCACCAGGAAATCCCAATCGCTGCTGTAATACTGGACGATCTCTTTGTGCTTGGTCGTCGTGGCGGTGACCTTGGCGCTGGCGCCGCACGGCGATATCAGTTGACTGATGATTTCGCTGTCCTTCAGATCAACGTAATTGGCATTGTTTCTGCCGATGGTCAGCGACACCGCCGCGTGCTTGCACTCGAGCACCAGACGCGCCTCGTTTTTGCCGCCGATCTTGATGCCGTGCCGGACGATGATGCCATCGAAGATCTGTTCCTCCTGGCTGCCATACCCGGCGCTGATGACAAGCTCCTTGCCGGGCGCGAACGCCTCGAGATTGCTGGCCGGGAAATCGTCATGCGGCATGTCGCCGTCGAGGATGGCGATCCGGGCGCTGGAAATGCGATTGACGGCTTTGCTGATTTCGACCGAAATGACGCGCAATGTATCCGGAACTGCCGTGCCGCCGCTGCGGATGGTCAGCTTCAGCACCTGGCTGGTGTTGAGTTGGGGAGAATCTGCCATGGGATCAGACTAGCGGAGGAAAGCGGAGTACCTGACCCGGCTCCAGGTTGCGGAAGTTGGTAAGGTTGTTGATTCGCGCCACTTCACGATAATAAGAGGAATCGTTGTAGATGCGGTTGCACAGCAACGGCAAGGTGTCGCCCATCGCAACTTCAACCAGATGGCTCAGATCGGGCGAGCTCTGATTGGCGCGCAAACTGCTTTCCTCGGAGCTCATCCAGCCGGTGAAACCGAGGCTTACTTTGGCGCGCAGGGGCTCGCCGCTGGGCTTGAACATGGTGTAGTCGATCGAGATCGATTCGGCGCGACCGAAGAAGATGAAGGTCCCCCAGAGCAGGCGCACGTAATTGGGCTCGTGCTGCTTGCCGTCGTAGTTGTAGATCACCTTGAGCAAGCCGTCGATCATTTCCTTGACGCTGCGATAGGTGGCTTGCTCGACCACGCCGGTGCCGTCGAGAACCAGGTTTTCTAGCGTCAGGTTTTCAGGGCAGACCGCACTGAACTTCGGTTCCGCGTTCGCCTGTCCCAGGGTTTTCTTCTTGTTGTAATCGATGCTGAGTTGCCGTTTGTAGCCGGCAGGATTGATCATGACATCGAACGCGGTCTTGCTGCCGTCGACGCTGATGGTGCCGCCGCTGACCTTGCACGCGGCAATGCTCAGCTTTTTCTTGAGCCCGGTGGCGATCGGCATTCATCGCTCCCGTGACTGGTTCATCAGGTCCAGCACCATGGCCTTGCATTCGGCCAGGATATCGTTGCGGCTTTCTTCATCCAGCGCCTGGCCGGCGCAGGCGCTGCCGATATGCGGCTGGCCGCCTCCCTGCTCCGGCGCAGCGCCGGCGGCTTGCTGCAACACGCTGGACTTGATGTTCAATTGTCTGATTTCGATGGACATGATTCTTATATCAACCTGGTTGAATACGTATAGCTCAACACGATCTTCTCTATGGCGACTTCATTCTTGGTCGAGCCGAAATTTTCCACTTCCCATTTCACCGGATAAGCGTTGGCGAACGACCATGAGCGCACCGGCCTGCCGACGGCGTTGAGCAGTTGCACCTCGACCGGCTGCGGCGACACTGGTTTGATGAAATCCATCTCGAGCACCGTACGGCACCAGAGCACCAGTTTTGAGGTGCTGGGCGAGATGCCGCGCTTCAGTTCGAGCATGGGATGTTTCACGCCTTTGGGCAGCATATGGACGTAACGATTCTCGCCGCCTTCGATGACGCTTTCCGTGTCGACTTCAGCGGCAATACCCGACACCTCCTGAAAGGAGGTGTCGGGCCAGTCTGCATTGGCGCCCAGCAATACCTTGAAGTAAAAAGCCGCGGGAGGATATTGTTCCAGAAACAAGGACGCCATCCGTCTACCTCTCTAGCGCATCGTTAGCTATTGGCAATCGTCAATCCTTCATGCACGATTTCAATCGTCTCGATCGCCACCTCATTGCCCTCGGCCTTGAGATCGGTGCCGGTGATCTTGGTCGGCCAGGCATTGGCCAGCGTCCACACCATGGTCGGCTTGCCGGCTTCGTCCAGCAGGCTGATCGTGACAGGCACCCGTTTGACGGTGTTCATCTTGATCTGTTTGAACCAGTCCCAGAACTTGTTATCGGACTTGTAGATGCCCTTCTTCATGGTCACGTTGCCGACCTTCTTCATGCCGGGCATCTTGATCACGGAAAACTCGGGGCTGTCGCCGCGGCGATACTTGATTTCTTCCGACTGGATATCCAGGCCGCTGACTTCCTGGAAAGACATGACTTGAGAATCCCACTTCACCTGGAAGTAGAATTTGGGAAGCGGCCACAGGGTTTTCGATTGTTGCGATCCGTCATCAGCCATAACAAAGCTCCTCTATCAATTGAATTTGGTGAAATCGTCCATGAAACGATGCTGCCGGAATCAGGACTTCTGCATCTGTTGTTCAAACGTGATTTCGATGAATTCGGCCGGACGGCTGACCGCGACCAGCACCGATACCTTCATCAAACCTTCCAGGATGTCATCCGCGGTCATCGTCTCGCCGAGGCCGACGAATACGCTGTAAGCATCTTCAGGGCTGGCGCCGGCCAGGCCGCCGCGCTTCCAGACGCTGGTCAGGAAGTTGCTTACCATGCTCTTGATGGTGACCCAGGTGTTGGCGGTGTTCGGTTCAAAGACATACGCCTTGCAGGCCTGCTTGATCGATTCCTCGATCATGATCATGGTGCGACGCACGCTGATGTAGCGCCAGTCAAGGCTGTTGCCGTCCAGCGTACGCGCGCCCCAGACCAGCACGCCTTCGCCGATGAAGGATCTGATCGCGTTGATCGACTTGCCCTGGGTGGTGACGTTGAGATCTTCCTGCTCATCGTTGGAAATCGCGACGGTCGGCGACACTACCCCATTCATGCTGATATTGGCCGGTGCCTTCCACACGCCGCGGGTGTTGTCGACCATGGTATACAAGCCGGCCATGCCGGCGCTTGGCGGCAGCAGGTTGAGTTTCTTCTGGATCGCCAGGACGATCTGCGCATACAGATTGCTTACTGCCAGCAAGGTCTTGTTGAGCGTGAGGATATCGGTCACCGGATCTTTGGATTTGCTCCAATCCGACGTGATGCTGTTCAAGGCGACATTGAGCTGATCGATCTTGGCCTTGGCGGCAGGAGTCGGTTCCTTGGCGTCGAGCACCGGCGACAGATCCTTCTTGAGCAGCTCCTTCAGCGCGTCGAGGTTGCTGATCGATGTGAAGTCGATGTCCTTTTCCTTGACGATCGAGGTATTCACCCACGGATAATAAGCGGCGCCGAAATCCAGAAAGTTGGTGCCGACGGATTCGCGGAACGCGGCGATGCAGTCGCCGGCCGGGTCCTGGCGATCGCGCGCGCCATCATAGATATCAAGCAGCGCAAAGCGGTTGCGCATCTTGAAGCCGCAGTGCATCAACGCAGCGGTCTGTACCGTCGTGCAGTCCTGCTTCGAAAGGTGGACGGCGTCAGGCACAACGACCATGGTCGGTTCCTGTTCCTTCAACAGCGAGTCGATGCCGGCAGTGATCTTGTCGGCGTCGAGATCGTCCTTGTAGTTGCCGACCGAAACGATGTAGCAAGGTCCACCGCCGTTCTGGAAGAACAGCAGCATGCTGTAGTACAAGATATACGACGTGCCTTGCGCCTTGAGGACGTATTCCAAACGCTGTTTGCTGGCGATGTCGGTCAACGAGAAATCAGCGATGATTTCGGGCGCAGCCTGCGCCGGCGTCACCGCGGTTTCAGCGGCGGCGCCGTCGGTGGCGGTCGAGGTGGCATCGCCGGCGGCGGCCGGCGCATTCGCGGCCGGGGTCGATGCCTTGACTGCCTCGATCGCAAAGAGCGTCTTGGGCGCACCGCCGAAGTAAGCGATGAACTCGGCCATGGAACTGATGCGCCAAGGTTTCTTCGCCAGCGAGGTGCCTTTGTTGTCGGCAAATTCGGTATAGCCGATAAAGGCCGGTACTGCCGTCTCTACTTCAACGACGGAATTCGGAAAGGCATTTTTTTCAACGACATAAACACCTGGTGTCTTGTATTGCGCCATAATTTCACCCTCAGTTATTGTTCAATTGATATAGATCTCTGACACTAACGTTGCTTTGCTTCCCACCAATTCCTGCGTCACCCGACCGGCATCGGCATTGGGCAAACGCTTGATCAGCACGCGCTCTCCCATCCCGCTTTGCTCGCGCAACTGAAACCGTTGCGCATGCCGCTGCCGCATTTCAATTTCCATCTCGCTCACAAATACCAATGCGCGCCGATTGCCCGGAAGTTGCTCAGGATCGCCGGCGACAAACCGAACCTCGTCATCGAGGTCGACAATCGCGATCTCCGCTTCATCGGCCTGGCTGACAAAGTAATATTTCCAGATGCTCCTGCGCGTCGAAAAGCGCAAGTAATACGCCACACCGGCGCCCGTATCCGCTTGCCCCGCCAGTTGGTCGACCGGATCGATTTCGACCACGAACGCCGGTCGCGACAAGGCATCCTTGCGTTCCAGATGTCGCGCCAGTGCGGGCTCGCCGATGTCGAACTGCCGGCCGTCGTCGGCATATTCGCCCGCATGCATGCGCCAGCGTCCGTTGCCCTCGTCCACTGCGGCGCCGCTGCAGAAATACAGCAATTTGTCTTGCCGCTGCAACGCCGGCAAGGTGTATCGCGAAAACAAGGGATCCATCGGGAAAAATTTGAACGCCAGCGGCGGCGCATCGTCTTTCCCCAGCCCTTCCAGCAACAAACGGCGCCGGCTCTCTTCGCAAAACACCGCGACGCCGTTACGATGCGGACGCGTCAGCAGATCGCTGCGGCGCAGCCACTGCTCGGTCTGCGGCGTCAATACGCAGCGCAGCGGCAACGGCGCAGTAGCGCCGACAAAGGCATGTTCCACGTCGATGCTGAACAGTTGCGAATAACTGGAACTCATTGCATCAATCCCCGTGAGATGCGTTTGCCCTGCAAGGGGGCGACGCGTCGCGGTGCCACGCGCAAGAGCGCAACGCGTCTTGCACTACCTCCCAAACAGGATAGTTCGCACTCGCGCAGATTGATGAAATGAGTTCTAGACATGCGTGCTTCGAAAGACCTCTGCCAGGGTGTATCAGTGAATGGTTGCTAATGATTTGCAGACGTCGCCGGCAATCGGATATTCGGTACGCGCGCAATCACATCGTCGGTATCGAACGCCACCATGCGCACCTTGTACAGCACCGACGGCAAATATTTCCCGCCCAATAGCGTCCACATATTGCTCAGCTCATGAATTTTCAGGTTCTCGATATCGAGCACCAGCTTCTCTATGCGTCGATCCAGTTCCGGCGTAACCTGATGATCGAATACCGGGAAACGCTGGAAAAAAGAGACTGCGCCGGAGATCAGTTCGAGTGCTTCGGAATAATTGCCGCCGCTGAAATTGGCGGCGATCATCACGTACATATTGAGATAAAGCGGCGCGCTGCTGATCACGGTGCGCGTGGCGCCGGCGTCACCCGGCATCTGCTGGCGATAGGGAATTGTGTCTTTTTCAAGATTGGTCAGGAAAATGACCAACTTGTTGTTCGTGTTAGGCGCTGCCTGACCGTCCGCCCCCACCAGGCCGGACATAAGGACGATGTCCTCTGTCAATGCATGAGTCTGTTTCAGAAATTGATTAAGCTGATTCGCCAGATGGCTTACCGCCGCGTTGATCATGGTTCCCTGACACCTTTCGCGCTATGAAACTATTCTTTTTGTGTAACGATTCAGCAGCAACAACGGATGTTTCTTATTCTATTTCTGCGTGTTTTTCAATTATTTAAACACGCTGTCTTTTTATTTCTTTTCAATTATCTTTTTCGATTTAATGCCGGACTTTATCACAAGGAAATCGTCCTTTTGAGTATTTTTACATTCACGAAAAACACAGCACCAAGATTCAAGCTCTGCCCGTTTTGACGGCGCCAAAACATCCTTCCGAGTCGAATGTTATTAAAAATACATACGGCCCGCAGAGGTGCAAAACATGTCCATGCCGGCGCTGGCATTTTTTACGGATGGCTTCGCGCCATCCTGGTGCAAAACAACGCTGCAAGGTCAAAACGCGACACTGTCAATGCCCGGCATCGTCATTAACCGGTATCCCGGCTTTCTTTTGCAAGGCATTCGTCGCCGCGAACTTGCCCTGCAAAGGTTCTTCTTCAACTCTTTGCACCGGCGCGAACTTGCCTTGCAACGGTTCTTCCTCAGGCATGCGCTGCATCGGGCTTTGCGACTCGCCGGTATCATTCATCATGGCCTGCACGAGACGCAATTGCGCCGTCGTCTCTCGGTTGTCCACAAAGCCGGCGGGAGCATGCCGCTTGGTCTGTACCGTCTGATCGACGCCGGCGTTGCGTACTGATTTGGTAAAAGTCATGGAAACCTCCGTGGTTATTCCGCGTTCATTACAGCGTTAAAAATAGCCGGCCATACAGATGCGGCATTGGTATTTTTAAACTTCTGAGTGTTCGGCAACTGTCGGATTATCTCACTAAGGCATTGTTCAAACCGCAGAATCTATTGCCACGTATTTTGCAAAAAAAAGACACCCCTTCCCTGGCCCGCAACAAACGCAACAAACGCAACAAACGAATCCTGCGCAGGCAGGCCTGTCTGAAATCACTTGCTCTCGCGTGCCTTTCGACTTCAGGCCGAGCTTGTCAATTTCATGCATTGTCGCAATAAAAATGCTTGCGACTTGACCGCGCGTCTCACTTTCCAAGATTTAATTTCCGCGATGAAGAAGTCTTCCGACACCTGAAAGACGGTTCTCGCCGGCGAACCATCGCCATTCTTCACAAGGATGACCGGCATAGAAACCAATCACTCATTCATCACAGCGCTGCTTAACTCCACACCGGCTTCATCCTGAGCAGGAGATGTTGGGCGCCGATCGTTTCTGGAGTATATTCATTCGTCGCCATCCCATCACCATCAGCAGAGGCCGAATGGTGACGGCGCAGTCCAACGGTCGTTCCTGCAGGAGATCGAAATGAAAGCTGCTCTTGAAGCGCCGCAATCCAACGACGATTTGCGCCAGCGACATCCAAGGAACACGGCATCGGCAGACGGCTTTGTCGACCGGCGTCCGGCGGCAGATGCGATGCAACGTCATATCGCGGCATTGGAGCACAGTCCGCGCATAGTCGCACAACGGGCGGCGCAACAAGGTTCCGCTACAGCCGGAGGCGCACGCGAGAACGCGGATCCGCACGGACAGAATCATACCGGCTTGCCGAACCACCTCAAGAGCGGCATCGAGCAGCTTTCCGGCGTGTCGCTGGATGACGTGAAAGTCCATTACGACTCTTCCAGCCCGGCGCAATTCCATGCGCACGCTTACGCACAGGGGACGAATATCCATCTCGGCACCGGCCAGGAGCGCCATTTGCCGCACGAAGCCTGGCATGTGGTGCAGCAAAAACAAGGTCGTGTGCAGCCGAACCTGCAACTGCATGGCGTCGGCGTCAACGACAGTCCGGCGTTGGAACACGAAGCCGACGTCATGGGTAGCAAGGCCTTGCAACTGCATGCCGCGCAGCCGCTCACACAGATGATGCCGGTCGGCCAGCCGCCGCCATACCATGGCGACGTGGTGCAATTAGGCATCACCGATTATCTGACATGGCGCAACCTTGCGTACGGAATTGGCGGCGCCGCCGTCGTCGCGGGGGCCACCGCGCTGGCGTTCCCCGCTGCGGCAGCGGCTGCGTTGGGCGTTGCCGGCGTGGCTGGTGCCGCGGCTGGCATTGGCCTGGCGGAGCACATCAGGCCAGAAGAGAATTACCAGGACGATGTAGAAAATACCGTTGAAGAAGGGCATGACGAGGATGAGGAAACCGGTGGACTGGGAGACGGCGGACGCCAGGCGGAGGCCGACGATGTCGATGACATCACCGTGTTGTTAGCCGCATTGAGCATCTCGGATGACGATCGACATGGGTCCAGCAGCAGCCATCAAGACGGCCCGTACAGGCGCCAGGTGAGGCAAGACAAAGCTGTTTCGCAATTCGCCACGGTACAACTGGCGCGTGGCGCCGGAATGAGTTTCCAGTCCGGCTATCCGACCACGAAGACCAAAACCAAATTGGGCATGAATTTCCAGAATGTCGGTTACATGCGCAATGCAAAGGGATCGTTTGATTTCAAGAAACCCGAAAATACCAAGTCCAGGGTGTGGGCCAATCCGGTCAGCGGCCAGGCAGTCGATTTGCAACAGGACGTCAACAAAAAGAAGAATCCCAAACATGGTCTGACCCAAGGTGGTCATCTCGCCCATTTGCCGACGGCATCGCGCGCGACGCATTTCAGCATTGCCAATCGCATCAAGGGATACCCGGGAAACGGAAGTCCGGATGGCTGGACATGGCATCATTTACCCGAGCAATACAAGATGGTGCTGGTCGATCGCGGCGTGCACAAAAAACATGGTCACAACGGCGGCAAGTATCTATGGACATAGTCTCCCAAGACAGGGGACGTTCCTGATCTACGGACCGTGTGTATTTGAAAATCTTCGCCCATTTAACAAAATCTCCGGCGGCGATGGCGTGGCGCTTTACTTTATTCGTCGAGAAGAAGAATCACCGCATTCTCGCCGCCCTTCCCGCTACAGCTTCCTTGCATCCGACGCCCCCGCGCCGACGTCCTTGGCCGCGCAATGCGCGTTTTTTCACTTTTCTTATAAGAAAAACCATCCAGGGTGGAACTACCCATGCCCGGAATGATATTCATGCATAAGGTCTCGTCGAGGACGCCCAAGCGCCGGACAAACCCCAACTAACTGCAAGCTCTTTCACGGCCTTTGGCCCCTTCGCCATGTTGCGATGTCGCGGTGTGCGCCAGTCCCTGGCGATGAGTCGCCGAGCCGAAAATCCGTGAAACCGACCGCTTGCATCATTAACGAAATATCTAAAAGAAAACAGGAAATTCTTACCATGGCATATGTTCAAGGCACCAACACCAACCTCCCTATCATCCACGAATCGGTCGATCGCGGCACCCAGACCGACGCCGAAAGCCGTCCTTCACTGCCTACCGAGAGCGCCAGCGCAGAAGCTCGCCGCCATACATCCGGCAGCCATCCGCTGGCCGCTGCTTACCGCACCAGCACCGATGCCGTGACGAGCACCGACACTCCGCAAGCGCTGCAGTCCGTGCATCCGGATTCCCGCACACAAAACCCGAACAACACCAATAAGTTGGACGCGGGCATCCAAACCATGCATCACGACAGCGTGCGTACCCAGTCTTATGAAAACGTCAAGGCACTCTTCAAAGGTGTCGACAACCAGACTTCGGTCGGCCTGGAGCAGGACATCGCACTGTCGCGCGAAATTGCCCTCGCCGGTGAAATGGACTCCCCGAAAGGCGCCCGCGCTTCCGACTGTATCTGTCTGCCGCCGGACCTGATGGCCTATCGCGTACCGACGAACGCCAACGGCGACTATAAGCTGCGCTACAACTGCCCGGAAATCAACGGCACCGGCTTTGGCGGCATTCGCGACATTCACCCCGAACAACTGCAAGAAGTCATGCGCACCTACGCCCGCGCCGGCGAAGAAATTGCCGCCGACGCCAAGGCCAAAGGAGAAGTTCCGCTGATCATCGTGGCCAACTCCGGTCGCGAAGGCGCCAGCCGCACCGATGGCGCCTATCAGCCAGGCTCGAATAGCAAGATGATCTGGGAAAAGATGTACGTCGCCGACGTCCTGGCGCAATCGGTAGCGACACCCGCTCGCGATGTCTTCGCCTCGTCGCTGGATGCGCACGTCACTGCCTACTATGCAGAGATCGATGCCATCGCCGGCAACAGCACATTGACGCCGACCGCTCGCAAGGCCGCCATGGACCAAGCTTATCAAAACGCCACTGCGCGCATGGCGCAGCACAAGAACGAACCGCTGGTGTTGCTCGGCTACAGCCGCGACATGGCTTCGTGCTGCAAGATCGAAGACGGCCGTCCGATGCTGTTCGGCCGTCCGGTACACGGCGCAGTCAACGACCGCGGTTTGCAGAACTTGGCGCTGACCGAACAGAAAGACCTGAGCTTCCTCAAATTCAGCCCGATGAATGCCAGCGTCAAGGAAGGCGTGGACAAGTTCGAAGCCGCCAAATCGCGTGCTGCGTTCCTGGAAAGCGATGACTTCAAGAAGTTGGCCGGCATCGCCGAGTCACGCGGCTTCACCTTCGATCCGATGGGCGTGGAACAAGTGCGTCACTTCGAACGCGGCGCAGCGGAACCGGCCGACCTGACCGGCAAGACCGAACTCGAAAAATTCGAACTGCGTTCGACCTACTTCCGCGGCGTCAGCGCCGATGAATCGCTGGAAGGCGTCCAGGCAGCCTGGGACGACTTTGAAAAGGTCGGTCTCAAGCCACTCTTCAAGCCGAATGGCACCGGTCAAAGCAAAGGCATCATCGCCCCCAAGACCGGCGAAAGCAAAGAGGCATTCATGGTGCGCTTCAAGGAGAACATCGCTTATATCGAAGGCCAGTTCGGCAAAGGCGCAGGCTACCCCTTCATGGTCATGCCGCTGCTCAAGCTCGACGAGACTGCCAAGAACGAAGCCTATGACTTGCGCTTCGCCACTTACCAGAACGTGGATGACAGGGATAACGCCAAGATCCGCTCGGTGCCGCTGATCCTGAAGAAGGAACCTCCAAAGACACAACCGGGCAGCTCCACCGAGCTGGAATTCTCGCCGACCAACGTCACCGCCTCGGTAGCCGCGACCGGCAAAAAGGGTACGGACTTTATCGTCTCCCTGTGCTCGGAAGAAGGCATGAAGCAGTCGCATCTGAGCAAGGACAACCTCAAGAGCATGTCGCTGTACTTCGCAGCCCATGAAGCCTGGATGCTCAAGACCGAATATGCGCGTCCGCAGCCGTTCCCTGAAAATCCGTCCACCTCCAGCTTAGGCTCGTCGGACAGCGATCGGACTCAGCCTGACTATAGCCGACTGGGCATCAGCTTGCCGGCGGATCATCTGAACACGAATCTGGTCACGAATCCGTGATGCCAGGGGTGGAAGTAAGCACGGGCATCATGCGACAACTACCTCGCTGATGCGCCGAAACCGCCCGGTATCGCACCGTAAAGTAAGGCCTTGAGGGCTGAGTTCTGTATTGCACAGGACTCAGCCCTTTTCCTTTGTTCTTGATGTGGTAATGATTGCCGGAATAAATATAAAATCACCAACCGGTTCATTGACGCTGCGCCCCGGATGAAACCTGCCAGCCGCCGCCCAGTGCCTGGTACAGACTGACACCGGCGCTGAGCCGGTCCGCTTTCACCTGCACGAGCGACAGCTCGGCCGACAAAAGACTGCGTTGCGCATCAAGCTGTTCCAGATAAGGCGAATAGCCGTTGCGGTAACGATTGCCGGCCAGCGCGTATGCTTGCGCCAGTGCCTGCTTCTGCGCCAGGATGGCGCTCTCCTGGCGCGCAGCGCCGTCTTCTGCAGCCAGTGCGTCTTCCACTTCCCGCCATGCAACGAGCGTGGCTCTCTTGTAGGCAAAGGCCGCTTCGTCGCGGCGCGCGGTGGCGGCATCGGCCTGCGCCTGAAGGCGTCCACCGTCAAGCAGCGGCGCCAGGATGCTGCCGCCGACAGAAAAAATCGAGATCGGGTCGGCCAGCAGGTTGGAGTCGACATAACCGCCCGAGAGCCCGATACGGAACGAAGGCATGAAGGCGGCGCGTGCCGAGTCCAGTGTATGGTCGGCCGCCACCAACTGCTGCTCGGCTTGATAGATGTCGGGACGGCGGCGCAACAATTCGGTCGGCAGACCGGGCGCGATCGGCGGGAGTTGCAAGACCTCCAGATCGGCGCCTCGTCGCATCAATTGCGGCGGCTTGCCCAGCAACACGCCGAGCGCGTTTTCCTGGCGCCGGATGCCGGTGACGGTGGCGGCGATCAGTTGCTCCGCAGCGCTGTACTCCGCTTCGGCCTGGCGCAGATCAAGTTGCGGCGAATAGCCGCTCTGCACACGCTGTTGCGCCAGCTTCAGCGATGCAGCGCGGATATCCAGCGTGGCGCGCAACACTTCCAGCCTGGCATCCTGGGCGCGCAGCGAGATGTAGCTGCTTGCCGTCGTCGCCGCCAACGCCAGCCGGACGGTGTCATGCGCTGCCTGGCTGGCCAGCAGCGACGCCCGTGCGGCGGCATCGGCGCTGGCCAGTCGGCCGAACAGGTCGACTTCATAAGCCAGCGTCAGCTCGGCCTGGCCGGCGTTCTGGCGGCGCGCGCGGCCGAAGGCGTCGACATCGCCCTGGCGCGCGGCGCTGACGGCGGCGCTCAAGCTGGGCATGCGTTCTCCCTGGACCAGCGCCATCTGCGCGCGTGCTTGTTCGACGCGCGTGGCGGCGATCGCCAGATCCGTATTCCCGGCCAGCACATCATCGACCAGTTGCGTCAATACGGGATCGCCAAACGCCTGCCACCAACGCGCATCGATTTGCGCCTGGGCGGTGCCGGGCACGCCGGCAGTACCGATCCATGCGGACGGCACCGCCGCCGTCGCCGCAACGGGGGCATCCGTGCGCGGACCGGCGCAAGCCGCCAAGACCATCGCCAAAGGCAAGGCCGGCCATCTCATGGCGCACCCGCCGCGCGCTGTGAAGTATCCACCCGCGCCTCGACCGACATGCCCGGACGCAACAGCGCACTGGCGGCCGGATCGTCGATCAGAATTTTCACGCCGATGCGCTGCGGAATCTTGACGAAGTTGCCGGTGGCGTTGTCGGGCCTGAGCACGGCAAACTCGGAGCCGGCCGCGGGCGACAGCATCTGCACCCGTCCACGCATGGCCTTGCCGTCCAGCGCATCGACCCTGACCTCGGCGCCCTGCCCGGATCGCATATGCGTGGTTTGCGCTTCCTTGAAATTGGCGATGATCCATCGTTCCGCCGGCACCAGCGACAGCAATTGCGTGCCGTTGGTCACATACTGCCCCAGACGCACGCCGATCTCGCCCAACTGGCCGTCTTCGGCGGCACGAATCACGGTGTTGTCCAAATCGATTTCGGCCAGCCGCAATTGCGCGCGCGCCGCCTGCACTTGTGCTTCCAGGCCGTCACGTCCGACGTCGACCGTGCGCAGGTCCTGCCTGGCGATCTCTCCGGACGCTTCGGCCTGGCGCACCTGCGCCTGGGCAAGCGCCAGCGCCGCCAGGTTCTGGTCCCGTTCACGCATCGATACCGAACCGTCGTGGACCAGTTCATCAACCCGCGCCATGTCGGCCCGGGCACGTTGCAGCTGTGCCTGCGCGTTGGCCAAACCTGCCTGTTGCGCCAGCACGCCGGCACTGCGCGATGCCCGCGCCTGACTGCTGTTGGCCAGCGCCGCGGTCTGCGCCGCCACGGCGGCGCGCGCCTGCTCGACACGTGCTTCATAGATGCGAGAATCTATGCGCACCAGGACCTGGCCGCGTTTGACCTGGTCGTAGTCCTTGACCGCCACCTCAACGACATAGCCGCTGACCTGTGGCGCCACCACGGTGGTGCGGCCCCGCACGTAAGCGTTGTCGGTCCGCTGCAGCGCCGTGCTGAATGGCGGCAATTCCCAGACCCAGAGGATGACGGCAATTGCCAGCAGCCCAAGAATCACTGCGCCGGCAAGATGGAGCCACGGGCGCCGGGGTGGACGCCATGTCGGCGGCGTGGAGCGGTCGTCGGCGACGGTGTCTGTCATGCTGAATTTCCCTTCGTCACAGGTCGGCGGAGGATGCCGTAAAAAAGAATCCGGTAAGCGAGATAAAGTGCGACGGCCAGGGCGAATATCTCCACCAACCGGGACACGTCGTTATAGCCCAATACGTTGGCTTGCGCCGTCAGCGCCTGCAGCAGTTGTCCCGAGCCCTGGGCCAGGCGTGCCGCCACTTGGGGATCGGCGGCAAGCAAATGTTCGGACAATGCCTGCGCGTGCGCCCTGGCCATCACCGTCTGATAGCTCCCCAACAGCGCCGAGCCGCCCAGCCCCCCGATGTTCTGCGTCACGCTGAACAACACGATGAAGCTCACCATATGGTCAGGCCCCCGGCTGAGCATGCGCAAGAAGCCGTAGACCAGCGCCGGACCAATAAACAGCGTGGTGCCGAAAGCGATCAGCGACTGGCTCAGGTAAAGCTGCTCGGGCCGGGTCAGGCTGTTGGCGCCACTATCCATCCAGGCTCCCCAGGCGATCAGCAAGGATGCCGCCATGATCTGATACGGCAGGCGTTGTTCCGACAACGTCAGCGCGGCAACGATCATGCCCAGCAGCATGGCGATGACCACCAGCGTAAACAGCGTGTGCAACTGGTCGTTGGTCAAGCCGCCGGAGGTCAACAGACCAACCGCGCCATAGGTCTGCTCGGCCAGCGCGACGCGCACCAGCAGTGCCACCAGTGCAAAGCGCAGCATGTCGCCAGTGCTGAACCAGGCGAAATGCAGCAAAGGATGCTGGCGTCGCCGCTCTACCTGCCAGGCGGCGATCAACAAAGGAATTGCCGCAGCCAGCGCCCAGCCGAGCCAAGGCGTGTCGGTCCACCACAGTATGCGTCCCAGGCCCAGTACGCTGCATATCAGGATCGCGGCCGGCAGCAACAACGCGATCGTCACGAAATCCAGCGGTTCGAATGCCTTGCTGCGGTCGCTGGGCGGCAACGGCGCCAGCGACATGATGGCCAGCAACGCCAGCGCCAGACCGAGTTCGATCAGATACAGGCCTTGCCAGTCCGTCAGCACCAGCATGTCCAGCGGCACCAGGCGAGCCAGCGGCGGCCCCAGCTGCGGCAGGCTGGTGCCGAAGATCAAGGCCAGCGGCCTCAGTTTGAGCGGAAAGACTTGCAGCAGGTTGTAGGTAGTGAAGGTGGTCAGCGCCGCCGCAGTCAGTCCGCATACTGCGCGGATCACCACGGCGGCGGCGAATCCGGGCAGCACCAGTTGCAGTATCGCCGCCAGCGCATAACAGGCGAGCAATCCCTTGGTGACGGCTGGAATGCCGAACTGCGCCCGCGCTTTGACCAGCATCAGATTGGCGCAGGCATTGAATGCCACATAGATCGCAGGCAGCCAGCTGGCTTCGGCGGCATACAGTCCCATGCCGCCGGCGAGGTTGGCGGTATTGACGTTGACCAGGCCGTTGCCGAACGTCGCGCCGGCGCCGGCCAGCAAGGCGATCAGCGCATACGCGATGCGGCGGGTGGCGTCATGTCGCGGCGCATAGGGCGATCCCGGAAAAGAAGGACGCTCGTGCGAAGCGTAAACATAGGCTTCCGTTGAACGCTCGGTCATGGTCGCCTATCGCCGCATGATCAAATTATAAATGGGCCGTCCTGTGTCGGAAGTACGGGCAGAGGCATTCGCTGGCATATGGATTGCTCGTCTGATAATTGATCTGAAAGGCCGGGAAGGCGCACCGGCACAAGACGCACTCCCCGTCGAAAAGCATACCATGGGCTATGGTCGCCAGGATAGGCATGCCTGTCTTTCGATCTCGTGCGGCCATGACGCAATCATGCGGCCGCTTCACATCCCAGTTTGCGCGATGCGTCTGGGTCATCCTCGCCGCTGTCCTCTTTTGTCGCGCCAACTGTCCGAAATGGTACTCCCGGTCCGATGCGGCCAGTGCGAGAATCCGGGCAGCAACAGTTGAACTGCAGCCCCCAGGCCATCTCACTTCATAGGGATACACCATGCGTCAGTGTCCACAAACCATACGGTCAAGCGCCTCGCCGCGCCGGATGGTCAGCGCCATCAGCCGCCCCGCGTCGGTAGCCGTAGCGGCCATGATCGCCAACGGCGCCGGAAATCTGCCATGACGGCGTGCATGGCCGAACGCGCTTGCGGACAACAAGAGATCCTAGAAGCACGCTGCAACGACATGCATATCCGCACCGGCAAGGGCTTGCGCGCCAACGCACGCGAGCGGATCCAGGACGACCACGAGATCACCGTTCCGGGCATGCACGCATCGGCCATCCTTACCTACCGCCATGCACACGGCGAGTCGCGGCAGATCAAAGTGTCGGATCGCCACGTCTGCATCGTCCCGGCCGGTCATGCCATCGCTGCCGCATGGACTTCCGACGCCCGGATAACCAGCATCGCCGTCAAGCCGGCCTTCCTGGTCGCGCTGGCCCAGGCCAACGGCCACCACGGCTACGAGATGGCGCCGCAGTACGCCTCGGTGGATCCCTTCATGTGGCATATGGCGCGCTCGATCGAGCAGCAGATGCAAAGCCGGCGCCAGCTGGAGAAATCCTACATCGAGTCGGTTGCCGTCGTCATCGGCCAGCACCTGCTGTCCACCTACACCGACACGCCGGCGCCGTCCGTGATCCCGGGCGGACTGCCGCGCTACAAAATCCGCCGCGCCGTCGACTATATCCGCGCCCACTACCAGGAAGACATCGGCTTCAAGGACATCGCCGACCAACTCGACATGAGTCCGTATCACTTCGCCCGCATGTTCAAGCACTCGACGCAGGAATCACCGCACCAGTGCATCATGCGCTTGCGCATCGAGTCGGCCAAAAAGATGCTGATAGAGAGCGACAAGAGCATTGCCGACATCGCCCTCGAGGTCGGCTACAAGAGCCAGAGCTATTTCACGACCCGTTTCGCGCTGCTGGCGGGCATGACGCCGGCCGCCTTTCGCGGCCAGCCGAGGACCTGAACGCCGTTGGAACTCATCAAAGATTTCTGTATGTGATAATCGTCGGCAGTCATGATTATTGCGCTGTCCGCGCTGTGCGGACGGCAGTTTCGCATTCCACGGCCGGCGCCGGAGACAGGAGAACAAGCGTGGCGGAAGTCAAATACATCGGCTCGACGGAGCGCATCTATCCGCTCTATAAGCTCATCCCCCTGACGGCGCATCTGGCCGCCAATGACATCACGGAGGAACAGGCGCTGGCCGGCTCCGGCATTACGACGACCCACTTGAGCGACCCCTATTCCTTCATTTCGCGGCAACAGGTCACCGCCGTGTTCGATAATTTCCTGCGCCTGACGCCGGGCCGGGCCAGCCCGCTGGAACTGGGCGCGTCCTTCCGCCTCACCGACTACGGCTTTTACGGCTACGCCCTGCTCAGCAGCGCCACCGTGCGCGACGCCGTCAATTTCGGACTTACCTACCGGGAACTGGCCACGCCCATCGTTGAGCTCGAACTCGACGAATCGGGCGACGCCGCCGCCTGGATCATCCGCGCCTTGCCGGACTTTACGCTGCACGAGGCGATGGAACGCTTCGTGCAGGAATACCAGAGCGGCATCCTGCTGTCGCTGCATAAAAGCGTATCGGGCAACGCCTTCCGGCTGAGTTCGGCCAGTTTCGCGTTCAGCGCGCCGGCCGGGGCCGCCCACTATCACAGCGTGCTGAACTGTCCCATCGAGTTCGATGCTGCAAGCACCGCGCTGCGCTTCGACAAAACCTGGCTGGAACGGCGTCCGCTGGGTTCCCATGCCATCACCTTTCAACTGGTGCAAGATACCTGCCACGACATGCTGGAGCGCATCAACGGCGGGCGCGGCATCGTCGGCGATATTTACCGGCACCTGCTGAGCCAGTCGGGGCAATTCGCTTCGCTGGAAGAAATGGCGGTCCGGCTCGGCCTGCATTCGCGCACGCTGCGGCGCAAGATCATCAGCGAAGGATCGACGTATCAGAAAATCGTCGATGAAGTGAAGTTCAAGCTGGCGTCGACCTACCTGACGCGCACCGAGATGACCCATGAATCGATTTCGGAGCGGCTCGGTTTCAGCGATGCCTCAAGCTTCCGCCGCGCCTTCAAGCGCTGGACGCATTTGTCGCCCAATGACTTCAGGAAGCGGCCATAACGCAGCATCTGATTCCCGAAATCGTGGTTGTTCGTTCGGGCATCAAGGCTGAAAAGATTCTTGCGAACTGCGTCGGAACGCCTCGTCCCTTATCCGTTCTTCAATTCACCTTGACCGCAAAGCAACTGTGCCTCTCGGATTCAAGCCAGAACTTGCCAGCGTCATAGCCTGCGGCCAACACGTAACCGCCCAAGTAATATTCGTAAGTCTCGTTTGAAAACTTCAACTTCGGCGCTGCCTGTTTGTACTGGAAAAGCGCATCGAAGTTGCCGCCCCCGCCGGTTGTATGTCTGAAGGATACGGTGCGCGGAATATCGATATCCAAGGTTCCCAGAAGAGCTGACTCCGCACGAATCTGGCAGTTATCGGCCATTCCCACGTTGTAGGCCTGGGAAAGCTCGAAGACGAAATCCGAACGCAGGCACACATTGGTCTTTGCATTATCCGGCATGCTCGTATCACCCGTCAGATGAATAACGTCTTCCTTAGTGATCGTTGGCGACGGTTTGCCCAGCAGCAAGGCGATCGATCGGCCCACGTCGACACTGCCACTGGAGGTCGCATTGAATTGGGTACAACTGGCGCTGTTGTCGTTTTTGCAGAGCGCGGCGCAGTTTCGCGTGGGAGACTCCTGCCGGTCCATATTCTGGAGGTCGGCTTTTGCCGTGACGGCGACGATGTCCTTCATGCCTTCATTGATGTCGCCTCCATATGATTTGTTGCCGATCACTGTGATCACATTGCGCATACACTGCTTGGACACTTCGGTCGGCTGGATCGAGCATTCCAGCTTTTGCGTGCCTCCCTGAGGCAGCGAAAGCTGCTGGGACACGACCTTGGGCACGGTATCCAGCGGCTCCTTGCTGTAGATCATTGCCTTCGGGCTCCAAGTGCGGGGCCCCATATTGGTAATTTGGTAACGCTGAGCTCCCGGACAAGCGCAGCCGTTCGTCGACTGAGGCAATTCAATAACAGACAGGTTCTGTGACGGAGGATCCGTCCTGATCTTTCCGCAACCTGCGAGGCAGACCAATGTGGCCAGCATGACCACGGAAAGCGGTGTTGGCAGAAGATTCTTGAGCGCTTGCATTATTTGACTCCCTTGTTCGTCAGGCTGTTCTTGATGTTTTCCCAGGCGATATTCGCAACATCGCCGTCAAGTGCAGGAGCGTTGCCGAGAACGACAACAAGCAACTCTCCGCTGCCCGAACGGGTGGTGAAGTAAATCTGGTTAAGCGTCCATAGGGCACCCAAGCTGCCGTCACGAAGTTTCGTCGTGTCCAACGGAACAAGTCTGCTCCCCATTTCCGTCCCCACATACGGCACATCGCTAAGATAATTCAGCGCTATGCCGTCAGTCCTGGGCATCGCCGTGGCGGTGAGTCTGATGGTTCCATGCGTCTTGAGATAAGGTATCTTGATCTCGTTCTTGCAAATCCTTGGCGTCCAAGCCTTGAAGCAAACCCATACGTGCTTGATGCAAGTCCACAACTCGAGTCTGACATCCATTGTTCCCAACAAGGAGCCTTTGTCGGAAGACCACTGGATGGGGTCGTGCTGAATTCTGCGTTCACAATTGTTCGCTGGAATCTTACCGAGCAACTCGGCCTGAGCCGAGGCTATCAAGGCGTCACTCTTGAATACCATTGTGAATTCGGGGCGGATCTGCGCAGTTTGCGTGACGGGATCCTTGTAGTCGGTGAAAGCCATGTATGCTTGCCCTCCATCGACTTCCTTGGGCGCCTTCGGGATCAGCTTCGACATGTCCGAGAGTGTCAGCGTCGTCAATTTATCCTTGGTCGCGACACCCTTGGGGTAGTAACCAACCAGTTTGGACGCGTCAAAGGGTGCAAGGGCATTTGGCTTTGGGACTTCGTACAATTTTGCGTACGTTTGCTCGTACTGACTCGTCGCCGCACTGACCAGCGAACTGTATTGGGCCACCGCCATCCTGTCGAGAACTGCCAGGAGCTGCCCATAGATGGCCTTGGTCTGGTCATCGGCTTTGGGAGGCAATTCGGCTTTAAGCACGGTCAAATCAGCCATCGCCAGATCGCCCATTGTTTGCATCGAAATCAGAATCTCGTGGAGCGTCGACAGGTCCGCTTCCAGCTGAGTTTTCGATTTCTGGGACAACGGTTCCGAAATGATCCGGGTGAAGTCCGGCATGAAAGCATCCGCGCGCGACACCAGAGCCTTCAAGGAGGCGGGCCAGGCGAACTTGGAGGTTTCAAGCCGCCAGATTGCCGATTCAGGCAGCAACGGCAAGGCGTTCGACTCCGTCACAATCACAGGCGCACTCCTGTCCAGGACATTTGCAGCATCGGAAACCACGACCGGCATTTGCATCAACGTTGCGAATTGTGCCGCGTATTTCGTTGAGTCCATGCCGTTAGCCTCGATGTCCTTGACTGCAGGCGCAGCAGGCCAATTCACACGAAACAGATCGTCCAGGAAACGAGTGAGAGCATCTGCGTCGATGCGGCGCAAGGCAGTTCCCACCCGCATTGAACCGTCCCAGCCTGGCGTGGCCAAGACGAAAAAACGACAATCGGAGGGGGTCAATGGCACCAGCAACAAGGCGCCATGCGTGTTTTTCAAATCAGGCTCTACGCCGCTCGCCACCGCTGCTTTTTCGATACCAAGGATGGCGCTGGCGGCCAGCGAGGGCGGCATGTAAAACGCTGCGTAGCGGTTGCCGCTCGGCGCAGCAGGAACGTTCATGACGTCAACGGCGAATGACGAGGATGTGCCGGCCGCATCACTGACGGCGGCGCTGATCTTGGCGTCTTTGACCCTTGCGGCTTCTTGCCTGTATGACGCCGGCAATAAACTTCCTGCGCAAGGATCGGCGGCGATCGCCGTCGCCGGGCCCATGGCAAGGACAATGAGACCCACAGTCCACTTGTTCAAAACCTTGAACACTTTGTCGAAAAAGGTGAATGGCCTGGCAAAATGGATTTTCATGCTGAAGCTCCCCCATTGATCCCTGATGGAAACGATTTTTTATCTAATGAATTAGCACCGCAATAAACTAAACCAGAATGGCGAAGAAATTGGCCGCTGGATAGGCAACTTCTTTCCATGCGAGTCTCACCAGCCAGTCATCGCCAAATCTCGATGAAAATCCAGCATGCTATTGCGAAGCGAGCCAGTCCTTCACATCCTTGCATGCGGCGCTCCAGGCTTTTTCGGTTAACTTGGCGGCGGGATGGGTGCCGGTCACAACCGCCCATGCAACCAGCCTCGCATCCAGCGCGCTGAAACTCTGGCCGATCATTTCTTGCACGATGTTCTGGCACATCCCGTTGAGGATCTGGCTGTTGGCCTTGTCATCGTTCCCGAGGCTGCTCAGTGCGGTGCCGTACCATGGCTGTTGCTGCAAATGGTCCCGTATCGTGGTCACGTTGGAAGATGCCTTGAGCATCACGAATGCAAGGATTTTCGACGCGTCCTTCTCTTGCACGACCGCCTTTCGCGCCACCTTCAGGTCAGTCTTGCAGCGCTGCGTCGGCGATTCTTTTTTACAATAACGCCAATCGCTGAAAACCGACGGCCGCGGCGCATCGAAACCGATGCGCCACACGCCCATCGGCCTGATGTTGCCGTTCCAGTCCCCTTCTTTCTCGGGAATATTGATGGTGATCGCCATCCCGCCGCCGTCTTGCCAACGCAAGAAATCACGATCGCTGGTGTGTTTTTCACTTAGCTTGCGGAAAAACAGTTTGCTGACCGCGGTGTCGATGGCCTGTGCCTTGTCCTTGGTCGCGCCTTCGCTCAGCCTGGTCACCACGTTCGATGTCGGGGCCAGGGCGCGGATGGCGGTCAAGGTGATTTGCAGCGCATTGCCGGCCACGCCGCTATCGACCGTGCGGCTGGCGTTGAATTCGACCGATACGCGCGGCGTGCCCTCGACGCCGCCCTCTTTCACCAGGAACCATGGGAAAGACGATGCGTTGTGCACCACATCGCGCGTCCAGCTCTGTCCATCGCTTCCGCTGGTGCTACTCAAAGTGGCCAGCGACACGGACTCCTCGTAAGTGCCGATCTTGACTTTCGCCAGCACGTTGACGTCGTATTTGATACTAAGCAAATACCGTTCGATAAGGCCGCGTTGCGCGTAGCTCAGACTCCCGTTCGCGCCGGCGGCGGCGCCCTGGCTTTCCTGCAAACCTCCGTCGATTCGCAAGCGCGTGTAGGCATCGGTGAATGCGATGGGCGCTTCAGAATCAAGATCGAAGAACGTGCTCATGGGTGTCACGTCGAGCATGTTCTTTTTTGCCCCGCCTGCGTCCTTATCCTGCCCGCCACTCTGGTTTTGGTTGCCGCCGCCTGACTTGCTTCCCGCATCGACCGCCATCTGCTTGGCAGCGGCGTCATCGGCTGACTTGAGTGCGGCAGGCGTCTCGCAGCCCGACAGCAGAATGAGGAAAAGGCCCGGTAAAACCCATTTGGAACGAGATACGGTACGCATGAAATTCCCCCCTATTTTTCTTGTGATGAAAACAACCTGCGGCGAAACTGCGAGAAGAAATGTAGCACAACAAATTCCAGATTTGGAAATGGCTCGCCTTTATTAAGCTGAAAAAACAGGAAATTTAACGGTCTTATGCAGAGTTCGAAAGGGAGTAAATCAACAAACAGATAATTAACTCGCTTTATTTCCATTGAGCATTTTCTGTTTTTCCTCCGGCGCTCACACGCTCAAGCCCGCCGCTCCACGCACTTGGCCAGCGCGGCGCGCAGTTCGCGGATCTTCGGCGGCTTGCTCAACACCTGGTCCACGTTCACCGGTCCGTCGTCGGTTTCCGGAATCATCCGCTGGCCCCAGCCTGTGAGCAAAATCACCGGCACCGCCGGCGCGATCCGCTTCACCGTCTCGGCGACCTTGCGGCCATCTATATACGGCATGCCCAGGTCGGTGATCACCACCGCATAGCGCTGTCCAGCCGCGTCGGCTGCGCAGAAGAGGTCGATGCCGGCCTGGCCGCCGTCGGCCTGCGTGACATCGTGCCCATCGGCGCTCAGGATATTGCCCAGCGACGCCAGCAAGGTCGGATCGTCATCCACGATCAATATCTTCAGGCTCGCAGCGGGCCTGAGCGAGGTCACGGCGGCGGCATCGACCGCCATCGCCGCTACCGGGAAGTACATCTTGACTGCGGTGCCCACGCGCAACTGCGATTCGATGGCGATGCGCGCCGCATGCCGTTCGATCATGCCGTATACGGTGGCCAGTCCGAGGCCCGTGCCGCGTTCGCCCTTGGTGGTAAAAAACGGTTCCAGGCAGCGCTGTTGCGTCGCCTCGTCCATACCGCTGCCGTTGTCGCTGACTTCGACCAGCACATGCGGCCCGGCACCGTCGTCCATATGCTCGACAGAACGCGTGCGCAGGGTTACCGTGCCGCCATCGGGCATGGCGTCGACCGCGTTGAACACCAGATTGGTCAGGGCCTCGCGGATTTCACCTTCGACCCCGAGGATGGCAGGAATGTCCGTGCCCAGATCTTGCCGCATCTCGATCACGATGCCGCGCTGCTGCGGCATGTCCGACCAGCGCGCCCGGGTCAGGTCGATCACGTGCTGCATCATCAGATTGACGTTGACCGTGCTGAGCGTAAGCTGCGGCTCCCGCTGCCGA
>NZ_AKJW01000046.1 GCF_000282135.1 Herbaspirillum sp. CF444 | reverse complement strand
TCAGGGCGCGCTGGCTGATGGCTACGCCCTTGGGGCGGCCGGTGGAGCCGGAGGTATAGATGACGTAGGCCAGTTGGTCGGCCAGCACCGGCATGTGGAAAGGCTGGTCGGACACGCCGTCGAGCTGGTCGATCCGGATCACTTGATACCCGGCCAGGACGTCGGCCAGTTGCGTGGCGGTGTCGGCGTCGGCCAGCACGGTGCGTACGCCGGCGTCTTCCAGCATCAGGGCCAGGCGATCGGCGGGATAGTCCGGGTCCAGCGGCAGGAAGGCGCCGCCGGATTTGAAGATGCCCAGCAAACCGGCGACCATGCCGACCGAACGGGTGACGCACAGGCCGACCCGTTCTTCGGCCCGGACGCCGGCTTCATGCAAACGCCGGCCAACCTGGCTGGCCCATTGTTCGAGTTGGCCGTAGCTGAGCCGTTGGCCTTCGCAGTGCAAGGCCGGCGCTTGCGGCTGCGCCAGGGCACGGGCGCTGATGCGTTGTGCGACCGGGTTGAAGGGGTAATCGGCGCGTGACCTTGCCTGCTCTTGCTCTGTCCCCCGCGCCTGGCTCAGGTGCAGCGAGCCCAGTGGCAACATGCTGCCGTGCGCTGCCAGTTGGGTAAGTATTTCGACATAGTGTCCCAGCAGGCGACGGATCACCGGCGCGTCGAGGACATCGTTGGAATAGTTGAACGCCACTACCGGCGTAGAAGCATCGACCACATTGAGCACCAGGTCGAAACGCGAAGTCTCGATCGCGCCCTGCAGCCGCGATACCCGCAATCCGGGCAGCGCCATGTCTTCGTCCCTGACCACGGAAAAATTGAACATGGCCTGGAACAAGGGGCTATGACTAAGGCTGCGCTCAGGCTGCAATGCATCCACCAGGCGAGCGAACGGCAGATCCTGATGCGCGTGCGCCTCGAGCACCCGTTCACGCACGTGTTCGAGCAACTGGCCGAAAGTGAGCAGGCCGTCGAGCTCGCTGCGGATGACCAGCGTATTGACAAAAAAACCAATCAGCGGCGCAGTCTCAAGCCGCTCCCGCCCGGCTGCCGGTACGCCGATGCGAATATCTTGCTGACCGCTATAGCGCGCCAGCAAAATGTCGTAGGCAGCCAGCAGCAGCATGAACAGGCTGGCGTCGTGCTGCTGCGCGAGGGCGCGCAGTTGCGCCAGCAGTGCGGGCGCCAGCAAACTTTCTTCGCGTCCGCCCTCCCCGCTGCGCATGCCGCTGCGCATCCGCGAAAGCGGCAGTTCAAGCACCGCCTGCGTGCTGCCTAGCCGTTCTCGCCAAAAATTCAGTTGCTTGTCCATCGCTTCGGCATCGACCCAGTCGCGTTGCCACAAGGTGTAGTCGCCGTACTGAATCGGCAGCGGCGACAAGGATGCCGCCGCGCCGCTGCGTGCGGCGCGGCAAGCCTCGCTGAACTCCTTGTTGAGCACGTCCATGGACCAGCCGTCCGAGATGATGTGGTGCATGGAAAAATGCAGCACATGTTCTTGCTCGGCGCAGCGGATCAGCGTCACCCGCAACAAGGGACCGGCGATCAGATCGAAGGGTTGGCGCGCCAGCCCCTGCAGCACGTCCGCGATGCCCTCGCCGGCGGCCGGCGGAGCCAGCTCGCTCCAGCCGTAAGCCTTCTGAGCTGCGTTTTTCTGGCCGGCGATTTGCCAGACCGCGTCGTCTTCTTCTATGAAGGTGTTGCTGAGGCTTTCGTGGCGCGCCACCATCTGTTCCAGCGCCAGGCGCACATCGGCGACCTCCAGCCGGCCTTCGATGCGCACGGCGCCGGCGATGTTGTAGGCCGCGCTGTGCGGATCCAGCCGCCACAGAAACCACAGTCGCTCTTGCGCGTGCGACAGCGGCAGGCGCGCGCCGCGTGAGGGAAACGGCACAATCGGAAGTCGTGAGGCATCGATGCCCTTGGCCTTGATTCTGGCGCGGAATGCCTTGCGTTTGTCTGCCGACAGCGCGACGTAGGCACGCGATACCGCCAGCAGTTCATCGGGCGATGGCGTCAATACCTCACTCATTATGTGACTCTCCTGATTCTCAAGATGTGCAGCTGATTCGGACTACGATGCGGATTGCCGGGCGTGGCCGCGCAGATTTGTCGGCGGCGCAATCTGCTTATTAGCTATTGCCTGTCGACTATTGACGACTAAGCATCGGCCTGGTTGAACGCGTCCTGGGCAAAATTGGGGATGATGACGGGACCATGATTGATGTCCGACAGCTGCGGCGCCGGCGCCATGCGGCTCAGGAACGGGCACTTGTCGAGCGCGGGGGAATTTTCATCGGGCAGGAAATACTGCTTCCACTCCAGATTGCCGGGATCGCCATAAAATCCCAGATCAGGATGCGCCGGGATGTCATCCCATTTGAGCAGACGGCGCCGCACTTCATTGCGCGCCTGCACGCCGATCACGCGATTGGTGACCTTGTCGACGAACACGCTGCGCGGCTGAAACAGCAGCACCATGCCCGGCCCCAGATTGCGGCTGTGGCGCGCCCGGAACGACGGGCAGGCGCACACAACAAACATTTCCAGCGCGGCAAAGGTAAATTCCCAGGCCGGGTCGGACGGGTCGGGATGGTAGTCGGCCGACGGATCGCTATCCTGGTCATGCAGGTACTGCAGGATGCTCCAGAAGCGTTGGTGATATTGCGCATGCGCGAGCGGCTCGGGATCCGGCTCAAAGAAGATCGCAATATTGTTTTTCTGATAGACCGGCTGCACCGACAGCTCGGCGAACTTGGCCATGGTTTGCGGCAGCAGCGAGATGTCGTCGCCGGCGACGTAGGAGTAAAACATCTCCCCTCGCTTCTCTGCCTGTGTGCCGAAAAAGCAGGGATAGGCGGGATCGATCACTTGGGTGCGCAAGGTGTCGTAAGAACCGACCAACCAATCCGGAAAATCAACATCGCCGATATCATTACCGACGATGATGCGCCGGCGCCAGTCGCTGACCTCGTCGGCGGGCTCCGAGACACTGATGTTTTTGCTTACGTTCAACGGCATGCTGATCTCCGTTCTGTCCTTGATGTCGCCGCGAGGCGATGACTGATCGCGAAATAAATGCGAATGACTCTGCAGGGCGGCACGGCCTGAGCCTGCCGCTGCCAG
>NZ_AKJW01000045.1 GCF_000282135.1 Herbaspirillum sp. CF444 | reverse complement strand
TGGACGCGTCGGGATAGACTTTATTCATTCGATCGCCTCTCTTTTCTGAATTATGCTGCAAACCTGCCGGGACATTCTAATCCAACTATGTGACAAGAACGTGCCAACGCTGTTACACGGGCATCGCTTTGTTGTCGTTCAGATCCAGCCAGCCCTTGATGATGCGATAGGCCTTCCAGATCCATGCCAGCGACCAGATCAGCACCGCCAGCGGGATGCCGATCAGCGTCATCCAGATCACGCCGCCGGCGAACATCCAGAACAGATACCACCAGAACGAGCGGATCTGCCAGCGGTGATGGCTATAGACAAAGGTGTCGGCAGCATCGCCGCGCTTGATGTAGTTGACGATCAGCGGCAGCCACGACAACATGCCCAGCGACAACACCAGACTCAGGCCATGGAAGATGTACAGCCACCAGGCCAGATCCTTGGTCGACTGCAAGTCTGCATCCAGAACGACATCCTGACTCATGTTCATGCACCTCTCCTTTGGGTTATGCCAATATGTTCAAGATGCCGTCGAGCCCCACAAAGTTCAATGCCACGCTGGCTTGCGCGCGCACCACCGGCTTGGCGCGAAACGCCACCGACAAGCCGCTCACTCCCATCATCCTGAGGTCGTTGGCGCCGTCGCCCATGACGATGGCTTGCGATGCAGGCACGCCGAGTTCGGCGCAGACGCGCTCGACGGTCAGGCGCTTTTCTTCCGCGTTGACGATGCCGCCGACCACTTTGCCGGTGAGCTTGCCGTCGATGATTTCCAACTGGTTCGAATGGGTGTAGTCGAGATTGAGGCGCGTCTTCATGCGGTCGGTGAAGAAGGTAAAGCCGCCGGACACCAGCAGAGTCTTCAAGCCTGCGGCCTGAATCGCATTCAGCATCTTCTCCGCGCCCGGCGACAGTTGCAGACGCTCGTCATAGACGCGTTGCAAGGCGCCGGCATCCAGCCCCTTGAGCAAGGCGACACGACGCGTGAGGCTTTCGTTGAATTCGATCTCGCCGCGCATGGCGGCTTCGGTGATTTCGGACACCTGCGGCTTGAGGCCTTGCATGTCGGCGATCTCGTCGATGCATTCGATGGTGATCAGCGTGGAATCCATGTCCATCGCCACCAGCTTGAAATCGGCCAGCGTGCGACCGGCGTCGATGAAGGCGTAATCGACCTGCCGCGCCAGGCAGGCGGTATCGATCTGCGTCTTGAGCGCGTCGCTGTACGCCACGCCTTCGCAACGCCAGGCGCGGGCATTGATGTCGACCACGCGCCGCGGTTGCGCGAGTGCAATGATGGCCTCGACGTCGGCGCGGTTGGTGTTCAGTCCTTGCAAGATCAGATTCATGGTGCGTCTTCTTCGTATTTTGAAAATGGGTCAGCCGACCAGCGAGCGCATGGTCGCCTTGATCTGGGTCACGCGCGCATTGAGGTCGGGCATGTTGGCGGTGATGCGCAACTTGTCCTGGCCATTGAGCTTGATGTGACGGTTCTTCTGGATCAGCTCGATGATGCGCATGGCATCCACCGGCGGATTCGGCACGAATTGCAGTAGCGCCGATTCGGCATGCGCGTCGATCTTGATGATGCCCAGCGGTTTGGCGGCGATGCGCAAGCGATGCGTTTCGACCAGCGCCTTGGCCACTTCCGGCAGTTTGCCGAAGCGGTCGATCAGCTCTTCCTGCAAGCCGTCGATGGTTTCCTGCGAGGTGCAATTGGCGAAGCGTTTGTACAGCGACAGACGTTCGTGCACGTCGCCGCAATAGTCGCTCGGCAGCAAGGCCGGCACATGCAGGTTGATTTCCGTCGTGCTGGCCAGCGGCGCGGCAAGGTCGGGTTCCTTGCCGTTCTTGAGAGAGCGCACGGCTTCGTTGAGCATGTCGGAATACATCTGGAAACCGATTTCGTGCATCTCGCCCGACTGATTGTCTCCCAGCACTTCGCCGGCGCCGCGGATTTCCAGGTCGTGCATGGCGAGGTAGAAGCCGCTGCCCAGTTCTTCCATCTGCTGGATCGCTTCCAGACGGCGCTGCGCCTGCTTGGTCAGGCCCTTGACGTCGTTGACGAGCAGATAAGCGTAAGCCTGGTGATGCGAACGGCCGACGCGACCGCGCAGCTGATGCAACTGCGCCAGGCCGAATTTGTCGGCGCGGTGCATGATGATGGTGTTGGCGGTCGGCACGTCGATGCCGGTTTCGATGATCGTCGTGCACAGCAGGATGTTGGAGCGCTGCGCGACGAAATCGCGCATGACCTTTTCCAGATCGCGCTCGTGCATCTGACCGTGGGCAATGACCACGCGCGCTTCCGGCAGCAAGGCTTCCAGCATGGCCTTGCGGTTTTCGATGGTCTCCACTTCGTTGTGCAGGAAGTAGACCTGGCCACCGCGTTTGAGCTCGCGCAGGCAGGCTTCGCGGATGGTCGATTCGCCTTCGGCGCGCACGAAGGTCTTGATGGCCAGACGCTTTTGCGGCGCGGTGGCGATGATGGAAAAATCGCGCAAGCCTTCCAGCGCCATGCCCAGCGTGCGCGGGATCGGCGTCGCCGTCAGCGTGAGCACGTCGACTTCGGCGCGCAGGGCCTTGAGCGTTTCTTTCTGACGCACGCCGAAACGGTGTTCTTCGTCGATGATGACCAGGCCGAGGCGCGAGAACTTGATGTCGTCGGACAGCAGCTTGTGCGTACCGATGACGATGTCGAGCGTGCCGTCGCCCATGCCTTTTATCGCTTGCGCGATCTCCTTGCCGCTGCGGAAACGCGACAGCTCGGCGATGCGCACCGGCCAGTTGGCGAAACGGTCGGCGAAGGTCTGCGCGTGCTGCTCGGCCAGCAAGGTGGTCGGCGCCAGGATGGCGACCTGCTTGCCGCCCATGACGGCGACGAAGGCGGCACGCAGCGCGACTTCGGTCTTGCCGAAACCGACGTCGCCGCAAATCAGCCGGTCCATCGGCTTGCCGCTGGTCATGTCGCCGATGACGGCGTTGATGGCGGCGGCCTGATCGGGCGTTTCTTCAAAGCCGAAACTCTCGGCGAAGGTTTCGTAATCGCGTGCCGAATACTGGAAGGCGTGGCCCTGGCGCAAGGCGCGGCGCGCGTACAGATTCAGCAATTCGGCGGCGGTGTCGCGCACCTGCTGCGCGGCCTTGCGCTTGGCTTTTTCCCACTGGCCGGAACCGAGCGAATGCAGCGGTGCATCTTCCGGCGAGGCGCCGGAGTAGCGCGAAATCACGTGCAATTGCGATACCGGCACGTAGAGCTTGGTTTCCTTGGCGTATTCGAGATGCAAGAACTCGGTCTCGCCCTCGCCCAGGTCCATGCTGAGCAAACCCATGTAGCGTCCGATGCCGTGATTGGCGTGCACCACCGGGTCGCCGATCTTCAGCTCGGAGAGGTCGCGCACCATGTGCTCGACCTGGGTGACTGCTTCCTGCTTCTTGCGCCCGACGCGTCGGCCTGAGCCGGCATACAGCTCGGTCTCGGTGATGAAACTGACTTCGGCGTCAACCAGTTCGAAACCGGCGTGCAGTGGCGCCACGCCCAGCATCAACGGTTCATTGTTGGCGATAAAACTTTCATAGCCGTCGCACAGCGCCGGATGCAGGTCGTACTCTTTGAAATACTGCTGCAGGGTTTCGCGGCGGCCGTTCGATTCGGCGCACAACATGACGCGTTTTCCGGTTTTAAGCAGATAGGCGCGCAGATTGATCAACGGATCTTCACTGCGGCGATTGACCGCGATATTCGGTATCGGCGCCGACAAGTCCGACGGCGCATCGTCGGTCTGCAACGCGAGACGGCCGTACGGCTTGACCAGCGTGAAAAAATCTTCGTCGGTCAGGAAAACCTGCTCCGGCGGCAGCACCGGACGTTCGCGATCGGCCTTGAGGAAATTGTGGCGCGAGCGCGTGTCGCTCCAGAAGCGCTTGATGGCCTGGTCGATGTCGCCGACGGTGGCGAACATGCTGTTTTCGGGCAAATAGCGAAACAGCGTCGCGGTCTCTTCAAAGAACAGCGGCAGGTAGTACTCGATACCCGCCGAGGCGATGCCGTTGCCGATGTCCTTGTAGATTGCCGAGCGAGACGGATCGCCTTCGAACACTTCGCGCCAGCGGCTGCGGAAGGCGGTACGCGAAGTCTCATCCATCGGAAACTCGCGACCCGGCAGCAAGCGCACTTCGCGCACCGGATACAGCGAGCGCTGGGTGTCGGCGTCGAAGGTGCGGATGGTTTCAATCGTGTCGCCGAACAGGTCGAGGCGATACGGCAACGCGGAGCCCATCGGGAAGATATCGATCAGACCGCCGCGCACGGAATATTCGCCGGGCGACATCACTTGCGTGACGTGGGTGTAGCCGGCCAGCGTGAGCTGGGTTTTCAGGCGTGCTTCATCGAGCTTCTCGCCCTGCTTGAAGAAAAAGGTATAAGCCGCCAGAAAGCCCGGCGGCGCCATGCGCAGCAAGGCCGTCGTGGCCGGCACGATGAGCACGTCGCACTGGCCGTTTTGTACTTCATACAAGGTCGCCAAGCGTTCGGAGACCAGATCCTGATGCGGCGAGAACGCATCGTAAGGCAGGGTTTCCCAGTCCGGCAGCAGATGGCAGCGCAATTTGCCGTCATCGTCGCTGCCT
The DNA here is from genome assembly GCF_000282135.1 of Herbaspirillum sp. CF444. Classification (GTDB taxonomy): domain Bacteria; phylum Pseudomonadota; class Gammaproteobacteria; order Burkholderiales; family Burkholderiaceae_D; genus Herbaspirillum. Next base: position 7,533 of record NZ_AKJW01000045.1, on the reverse strand, counting down.
TCAGCCTGGCGCTGAAACCACGGAATTTCCGCCAGCAAACGCTGCGCGTCGGTGGCGTTGGCGACCACCACGGTCAGCATGCGCTTGTCGGCCTTCAGCGCAATGGCGGCCTGCGCCAGCAAATAAGCGTCGGCGGAACCATGCACGGCAGGAGGAACGAAACGCACGCCCGGCTTGGGAAGGATTTTTTTCAGGTCAAAAGACATTGGCTGGATTGGGAGGCGCCGAAGCGCGCAAAATACGACAAAATGCTGCCGGACGCGCAAAGGCCCATAACAATTGATTTGTTATCAGGCCTCGAATTTAGCTTTAGAATTCAGCCTCACATTATAAACGAAGCCCTCTGCAGACAAGGCCGCGCCCTTCCCACCCTCGGGCGTGCCCGGCAGGCATTTCCTGCTTTCTGGCTGTCATGGCGCATCTTGCATGAGCGTTCCACTTTCGCAGAACACCGCCCGACCCGCCCGACACTTCGCGCTGATCCCCGCTGCGGGCGTCGGCGCGCGTCTGGGAGGCGCGATTCCCAAGCAATACATGCCGCTGGCCGGCAAACCGATGCTGCAATACGCGCTCGACACCTTCGCCGGCAATGCATCCGTTGCGCATACGTTTGTCGTCGTGAGTGCTGCCGATGGTTATATCGACGACTTCCTCGCGGCGCAACCGCAACTGGCCGGCAAGCTGACCGTCGTGCGCCACGGCGGCGAAACGCGCCAGGAAAGCGTGCGCAACGGCTTGCTGGCAATCCGCGCGCAAGTCGGCGATGACGACTGGATTCTGGTGCACGACGCCGCCCGTCCCGGCCTGAATGACGCCCTGCTCGACAAGCTGATCGCCGCTTTGCACGACGACGATGTCGGCGGCTTGCTGGCCTTGCCCATCGTCGATACGCTCAAGCGCGGCAAGGCTTCGCGCGTTCAGGAAACCGTGCCGCGCAATGACTTGTGGGCGGCGCAGACGCCGCAGATGTTCCGCTACGCCCTGCTGCAACGCGCGCTGGATGAAGCACAGGAGCAAGGCCGCGTAGGCGACATCACCGACGACGCCAGCGCCGTCGAGATGCTGGGACTGCAACCGAAACTGGTGGAAGGCAGCCCGCGCAATGTCAAGGTCACCCTGGCGCACGACGTCGCGCTGGCCGAATTATTTTTACGAGGACAAGAATGACTTTCCCCTTTCGCATTGGTCAAGGCTACGACTGCCATGCCCTCGTCGCCGGCCGCAAGCTGATCATCGGCGGCGTCGACATTCCCCATAAAACCGGCCTGCTGGGCCATTCGGACGCCGATGTGCTGTTGCATGCCATCACCGACGCACTATTCGGTTCGGCCGGATTGGGCGATATCGGCCGGCATTTTCCCGATACCGCGGCCGAGTTCAAGGGAGCCGATTCGCGCATATTGCTGCGCGAAGCCGTCAAGCGCGTGGCGGCCGCGGGTTACGCGATTGGCAACGTCGACGCCACGATCATCGCGCAAGCACCCAAGATGGCGCCCCACATACCGCAGATGACGGCGCATATTGCGACGGACCTCGGCATTGCCGCCGAGCAAGTCAACATCAAGGCCAAAACCAATGAAAAGCTCGGCTATCTGGGCCGCGAGGAAGGAATCGCCGCCGAGGCGGTGGTTTTGGTATACAAACCGACTGCAAATTAAATTGTTCCCCGCGAGTGAAAACCACTTGCATTGGCGATTTAATCGGTATAATTAAAAGGTCGTTAAGATTCGAGCTGGTAGTGCGGTATTAGTCTGTCATTCCTCTCTAGGTTTAAACGATAATAACGGGCAAAGCCCACATTAACTTATTTAGGAATTAACATGGCAACTGGTATCGTAAAGTGGTTCAACGACTCGAAGGGCTTCGGCTTCATTACTCCTGACGAAGGCGGCGAAGATTTGTTCGCTCACTTCTCGGCTATTCAATCGAATGGCTTCAAGTCCCTGAAAGAAAACCAACGCGTTTCTTTCGAAGTGACTACAGGTCCTAAGGGCAAGCAAGCTTCGAACATCCAAGCAATCTAAGCATCGCTTAGCAAGCTGAGATGAAGAAAAAATCCCCGACATGTCGGGGATTTTTTTCGTCTGTACGTTTCGTGTTCCTTCCGGCGACAGACTTTCGTCGACAACAGTCAATGCGTATCGACCTGACTGAATGCGTCATGACTCAACGTAACTAAAGTTACGCATTTAACATCCATACAAGTTAAGTTCAGAATCAATAAAAAAACGCCCGCAAGCAGCGGGCGTTTTATTTCTGAAAAGGAGACTCGCAGCGACGACTCGCCATGCCGCTGCAATCCCCTGCTTACATCAGATCTCTTCGTACAGCGGCAATGTCAGGAATTCGGCGAAGGTTGCCGAAGTCGACATTTCTTCGAAGATCTTCGCAGCGCGATCGTAAGTCGGACCGTTACCGGCGACTTCCTTGACCTTGGCCAGCTCTTCCGGAATCATCGCGCGCACCATGTCGGCGGTGACCTTGCGGCCGTCTTCCAGGTTGCCCTTGCTGCTGCGGATCCATTGCCAGACTTGCGCGCGGCTGATTTCCGCCGTTGCCGCATCTTCCATCAGGTTGTGGATAGGCACGCAACCGTTGCCGGCCAGCCAGGCGCCCAGGTAGTGGATGCCGACGTTGATGTTGTAACGCAGACCGGCTTCGGTGATCGGTGTTTCCGGCTTGAAGTCGAGCAGGTCCGATGCCTTGACGTCGACGTCCGGACGTTGTTTCTCGAACTGGTTCGGCTTGTCGCCCAGCACGTCGACGAATTCCTTCATCGATGCTTCCACCAGGCCCGGATGAGCAACCCAGCCGCCGTCGTAGCCGTCGGTCGCGTCGCGGCGCTTGTCGTTGATGATGCCTTGCATCGCGATGGCGTTCTTTTCCGGATCGTTCTTGATCGGGATCAGCGCGCTCATGCCGCCGATGGCCGGCGCACCGCGCTTGTGACAGGTCTTCAGCAGCAGCAAAGCGTAGGCGCGCATGAACGGCGAGGTCATGGTGACCTTGGCGCGGTCGGCCAGGCAGAAGTCCTTGTCGTTCTTGAACTTCTTGATGCAGGAGAAGATGTAATCCCAACGGCCGGCGTTCAGGCCCGCGCTGTGCTCGCGCAGTTCGTACAGGATTTCTTCCATTTCAAACGCGGCGGTGATCGTTTCGATCAGCACGGTGGCCTTGATGGTGCCTTGCGGCAGGCCGATTTCATTCTGCGCCATCACGAAGATGTCGTTCCACAGGCGCGCTTCCAGATGCGATTCCATCTTCGGCAGGTAGAAGTAAGGACCGGCGCCGCGCGCCAGCTGTTCTTTGGCGTTATGGAACAGGAACAGCGCGAAGTCGAAGATGCCGCCGGAGATGCGCTTGCCGTCGATGGTGACGTGTTTTTCATCCAGATGCCAGCCGCGCGGACGCACCACCAGCGTGGCGATCTTGTCGTTGAGCTTGTAGCTCTTGCCGTTCGATTCCAGCGAAATGGTGCGGCGGATCGCGTCGAACAGATTGATCTGACCGGTGACCTGATTGTCCCAGACCGGCGAGTTCGAATCTTCGAAGTCGGTCATGTAGCTGTCGGCGCCCGAGTTGAAGGCGTTGATGACCATCTTGCGCTCGACCGGACCGGTGATTTCCACACGGCGGCATTTCAGCGCTTCAGGGATGGGAGCGATCTTCCAGTCACCGCTGCGGATGTTCGCGGTTTCAGGCAGGAAGTCGGGACGCTCGCCGGCGTCCAGGCGTTTGACGCGTTCTGCGCGGGCGGCCAGCAATTCCTGGCGGCGCGACTCGAAAGCGCGGCTTAATTTTGCTACCAGCGCCAGCGCGTCCGGCGTCAGGATCTGTTCATAACCAGGCTTGATTTCACCAGAAATCTGCATCCCGGCCGGCAGTGTCAATTGCGTCATGCTGTGCTCCTAAGTAGAAAAAGAATTCGTTATCCAATGGTATTTTTGTGCACTTAGTATATTTAAACTAAATGACCATGAGTAAAACGTTTTATCACTTTATCTTTGCGTTTTAGTCACAAGTGAAGAGATAATGGCCTGATCGCCTATCGCGTTCGAGAGTACCCTCATGGATCAGTTCAAGCAAATCTCCACCTTCGTCGATGTCGCCGCCAAAGGCAGCCTGTCGGCCGCCGCCCGCGCCGAAGGGATCGCGCCCGCCATGATCGGCCGCCGTCTCGACGCGCTGGAAGAACGGCTCGGCGTCAAGTTGCTCCAGCGCACCACCCGCAAGATCGTGCTGACCAACGAAGGCGCCGCCTTCCTGGAAGACTGCCAGCGCATCCTGACCGATCTGGAAGATGCCGAATCTTCGGTATCGGAACGCAGCGCCAGGGCCAGCGGCAGCTTGCTGATTTCTGCGCCGGCCGGCTTCGGCCGCCAGCACGTCGCGCCGCTGGTGCCGTCTTTCCTGACGGAACACCGCGACGTCACCCTCACGCTCAACCTCAACGACCGCATCGCCGACGTGATCGGCGAAGGCATCGACGTCGCCATCCGGATAGCGGTCCTGACCGACTCCAACCTGATCAGCGTCAAACTGGCCGACAACGACCGCGTGATCGTTGCGGCGCCCTCCTATCTGCGTCGCCACGGCACGCCGCAAACCCCCGACGACCTCGGCCGCCACAACTGCCTGGCCATCAGCAGCGAAGGCAGCCAGCGCGGCTGGACGCTGAAGCAGCACGGCAAGGTCAGCGTCCACAAAGTCGGCGGCAACATGGTCTGCAATGACGGCGAGGTGCTGCATAACTGGGCGCTCAACGGCAAAGGACTGGCGTGGCGCTCGATGTGGGAAGTCGGCGCGGCGATCGAAGCGGGCGAACTGGTGACGGTGCTGGACAAGTTCGTCGCACCGGCGCCGCCGATATACGCCGTGTTTGCCCAACGCCGGCATCTGCCGCTGCGCATACGCGCGTTCGTGGATTTCCTCCGGCACGCGTACGCGCAGCCGAACTACTGGCGCCATCCTCTCTGAACCCCGCCATGCAGAAGGAAATGGCCGCCTACCACTTGCCGTAGGCGGCCACGATCCCGCGCAACAAGGCATCGCAATCTGACAGCGGACTGACGTCGGTCGAGGGGGAATTTGCGTGACGCTCAAAAGACGCCGGGCCCCGGCTTTCGGCGGGACCCGGCGTCGCAGAAGCTTGATGGCGAACTACAGCCCGGTATGTCCGGCAACGAAAGTCTTTACCTTCGCCGCATCGGCCGGCATCACTTCAAAACGCTGCGGCAGCGTTTCGATGTTTTCAAAACCGGACGGACGCTCGGCATCGCGGCCCAGCGCTTCCCGGATGGTTTCATTGAACTTGGCCGGCAGCGCCGTTTCCAGCACGATCATGGTGACACCTTCGGTCAGATTTTCGCGCGCGACCTTGATGCCGTCGGCTGTGTGCGTGTCGACGGTGATGCCATAGGTTTTTTCCGCAAAACGGATGGTGTCCAGGCGATCGGCGTGGGTCGACTTGCCCGAGGAAAAACCGTAGCGGATCACGCTGGCGAATTCGTTGCCGTCGCTGCCCGCGACACCGGTCAGGTCGAAGCCGCCGGCCGTCTCGACCTTGTGGAACAAGGCCTTGACGCGCGTGCTGTCGCGACCGAGCAGATCGTAGATGAAGCGCTCGAAGTTGGACGCCTTGCTGATGTCCATGCTCGGGCTGCTGGTGTGGTAAGTCTCGGCCGACTTGCGCACGCGGTAGATGCCGGTGCGGAAGAATTCGTCGAGCACGTCGTTCTCGTTGGTGGCGACCACCAGCTTGTCGATGGGCAGGCCCATCATGCGGGCGATATGGCCGGCGCAGATGTTGCCGAAATTGCCAGACGGGACGGTGAAGGAGACCTTCTGCTCGTTGCTCGTCGTGGCGGCCAGATAACCGCGGAAGTAGTACACCACCTGCGCCACCACGCGCGCCCAGTTGATCGAATTGACGGTGCCGATCTTTTGCGTGGCCTTGTAATCGAGGTCGTTGGAGATCGCCTTGACGATATCCTGGCAATCGTCGAACACGCCTTCCACCGCCAGGTTGAAAATGTTCGGGTCCTGCAGGCTGAACATCTGCGCCGTCTGGAAGGCGCTCATCTTCTTGTGCGGCGAGAGCATGAAGACGCGGATGCCCTTCTTGCCGCGCATGGCGTATTCGGCCGCGCTGCCGGTGTCGCCCGAGGTGGCGCCGACGATGTTCAGTTCTGCATTTTTCTTCGCCAGCGCATACTCGAACAGGTTGCCGAGCAACTGCATGGCCATGTCCTTGAACGCCAGCGTCGGACCGTTCGACAGAGCTTGCAGCACCAGCTTCTTGCCGTCCTTGTTTTCCAGCGTGCGCAGCGGCGTGATCTGCGATGCGTCTTCGCCGGTGCGCGCGTTGCGATAGACGTCCGCGCTATAGGTCTTGTGCGTCAGCGCCTTGAGGTCGGCATCGGGAATGTCGGTGGCGAACTTCTTCAGGACTTCATACGCCAGATCGGCATACGACAGCCGGCGCCACTGATCCAGCTCGGCGCCGCTCACTTGCGGATAGTCGGCCGGCAGGTACAGACCACCGTCCGGCGCCAGGCCGCCCAGCAGGATTTCGGAAAAGGAAGGTGTTGCAGAGTGACCGCGAGTGGAAACGTATTGCATAGCGTATGTGAGATAAGTCTTGCAGCAGGTTGCACGAAGATCGTCATTATAGCTGGCTCGCCGCGCCTATCCATGATTTTCGGACCTTGGCGGACCACATCGGGCGCGCATGGACGACGACGTCGGCGAGACTTACAACATCACGTGCGGCTGCGACGCCAGCAAAGCGCGGACCAATTCGGCCTGGCGTTTGGTGCCGGTCTTCGCGAACAAACTGGCAAGATGGGTACGCACGGTGTTGCGGCTGACGTTGCTTTTGAGCGAATAGGAATCGACGGTCTCGTTTTCGAGCAAGGCCTCGGCCAGTCGCGTCTCCGCCGGCGTCAGGCGATAGATGCTCTGCAACTGCACCGAGCGCGACACGCGCTGTCGCGTCATGTCTTGCAAAATCAGCAGCGCGAAGGGGCCGCCGCTCAAAGGATCGAGTGCCGCCGGAATCGTCGCGGGAATGACCGAGATCACCAGCGGCACGACTTGCTTGCGACGCGCCACGGCGAACCACTGGCCTTGCCGCGCCTCGTTGACGGTGGCCATTTGGATGGCGTGCACCAGTTTCTCGGCATCCATTGCCTCGTGGGCGACAAGGCGATTCTTGCAAACCGACAAACCGTCGGCTGCTTGCAATATTTCAGCAGCCTGCTCGTTCGTGGCAATGATGCGACCGGCGGCATTGACCCACACCGTGCCGTAGGGCAAATGCGCCACCACCGATTCACTAGCCGATTGCTGGCGCTCCAGTGTGCGCATGCGCGAGCGCAATGTCGCCGAGCGGATCAGATGCGGCGACAGCGCGCGCAGGAACTGGTATTCCCGCTCGGCGTATTCCGGCGCTCCCAGCGGCCTGAGCAAAGCGATCGCTTCGGACTGGCCGGCGCTTTCGGCAATGCGTCCGACCACCATGTGGCGGCCGCC
>NZ_AKJW01000044.1 GCF_000282135.1 Herbaspirillum sp. CF444 | reverse complement strand
TCACTGAGTCAGAGCGCTATCGACATCCACGGAGCCGCCATAGTCGTTGAGATAGGTGAACCGGACCTTCGATTGAGGAGGAGGAAGCTGCCTGAGATTCTTGAGCACATAGCGTTCCTGTCCGCCTGGCGCGAGCATGCCACCCTCTTCGTTGAGGAACTTGGGCGCGGCCTCAGGCGCATCGCCGGCGCTGACCAGTCCGGTCTTGGTCACGCTGATGTAATAAGGCGTCGGATTCTTCGCTTCAAGCAGATAAGCATCGCCCTCGCGAATGATCTTCCACGTCACCTTGGCCGGCGCGGCATAAACCAGTTCCTGCGTATTCAACGCCTGCGGCCGGAAGAAGATCTTGATGCGCGTGCGGAAGGCCATCTGCACATAATTGCTGTCGTTGGGATCGACGTTCTGGGGGCGCGGCGGCACCTCCAGCAGATTGAGCCAGAAGATGGACTCGCGATCCTGCGGCAATGGCTCCTTGTTATAAATCATGCGCACCGTCTGGCCCTTGGTCGGATCGATGCGAAACAGCGGCGGGGTCAGCAGGAAAGGCACATCGCCGGTACTCGGCGTGGACTTGGGATCGCCCTTGTCGATCCACATCTGCACCAGACCCGGACTGGTGCCCTCGTTGGTCAGGCGCACCGAGACCTCGCGCTCATTGGAAGGAAAGACGACCCGGGTGCCATTGATGACCACGCTGGCGCCGGCCGGCAACACGCACAAAGCCGCACCGGCAAGAACAAAGAAAGCCCGGAAGAGGGCGCAAACATTGAAGCGAATACGCATATTCCAGCCTCCTGGCATGTGCAGCGGATTTGTTGTTATACGTTCCGAAGCCGCAGAGCGGCTTCACGCAGACATACTAAAACAAGAAAGACAGTCCGGATAGTTCCCGATGAAGGAAGGCGCGAGCACTGTCTGATTCCGTCCCGCGCCATGCCGCAGGCATCCCTGCAGCCCCCGTCCCAATCGCTTATTGAAACTCGATCGTATAAGTCACGCTGGTGGTCACGGCGCCGGCGGTGGCCGCGCCGGTCGCGACATACTGCGCCAGATAAGTCAGGTTGGCGCTGCCGCTGGCGATCGGCACATAAGCCGTGTTCTGCGCGCCGGAAGCCGCGCCGATGACGATGTCGGCGCCGGCGGTCGTTGCCAGGCCGACCTGCACGTTGGCGGCGCCGCCGGCGGCGATGTTCAGGCGGCCGGTGGTGTAATCGACGTTCGGACCGGCTTCGAAGAAGGCGCGGGCATTGCCGCTGGCGGGCGTGCAATTGGTCAGGGCAATGGTGAATTGCGTTGCGCCGGCCTTGGTGCCTGCCGTTGCCAGGGAATTGGCGGAAACCTTGGGCAGCGTTACGGTGAAGTTGGGTGTGCCGCCGTTGATGGTGCAGGTTTGCGCGGTCACGGCGCCGTTGATGGTGATGGTGCCGTCGGAGGCGAAGCAAGCGGCAGGCGCCAGAGCAGCGACAGCCAGGAGGGAAGCGATGAGTGATTTTTGCATGATGTTCTCCAATAAATTAAGAGGGATGTCTGTCGTCAATTCGGTGCGTTGATCTGCTTTGCGATCAACCATGAATCGAATGTTACGGACTTGAACTCTCGAAAAATATAAGAAAACTCTCAAAAACATGGGGATGTCGAAATCCGGCCATCGGTAATGCCGGTGTGATTGCCGGGCGGGAGATTTTCCCTTGAAGGCTGGAACGAGGCAGGCTGGCGTGCCTTGCCAAGGCTTTCTGATGTGTGCGGTTGGAAGAATCCGCTATTGGACTTTTTTGTCGAATCGCTATTTTTGGGTGCTCGTTCCATGGAACGAGCACGTATTCCGACGTTGTTGAATGGCAATCATGCGCTGCCTGGCGACCGGTCATCGTTGTTGTGCCATAGCAAAATAGCCACAAAAATATCCCACTTTTTTATAAAGCCGTGCGCTTCATCGTTTTTCTTCGGGAGTAACGCTATGCTATTTGCAGGGGCAGAAAGGAAAAATGACTTTTGGGAGTTTTCTTATATCTGCGGGGAAAAATAGTCATGACAATGACGTCGCGGTGCTGAAGTAACAAAAGTAACAAAAACGGCACGCCAACCAACTTAAAAACTCAATTAATTGGCAGCGACAGATGAAATCAGTTCGGGACAAGTTTCAATTAAAACCTATATGCGGCGTGATCCTGGCGGCCCTGGCCCTGCTGGAGAGTCACGCTGCGTATGCGCAGAAACCGGTCGCCACGCTGGCTCAGGTGGAGTTCGGAAACGAGTTTCTGCAATTCCAGGGCGCCCCTACTGTTGACGTCAGCCGCTTTTCCAAGGGCAACACCGTCGCCCCCGGAATCTACCGTTCGGATATCTACGCCAACGGCGCATGGCTGGGACGCGCAGAGGTCGTCTTCCGCAACATGGGCGATGATGCGGGCGCGACACCTTGTTTCGACCGTGCCTTGCTGGACATGGCCGGCGTCGATTTCGAGAAACTGTCGGAAACCGCGCTCGCCGCGCTGCAGGAAAAAACGGCAGGCGCCTGCCAGCAATTGGACAAACTCATTCCAGCCGCGACGGCGACCTATGACAGCGCGGATCTGCGCCTCGATATCAGCATTCCCCAGATCGCCTTGCGACGCAGTGCCCGTGGCTATATCAGTCCCGAGTTCTGGGACCGGGGCATCAATGCCGGCCTGTTGGGTTACAACTTCAACGCTTTCCGCAGCAGCGGCAGCGGCGTCACCAACACGTCGTACTATCTCGGCCTCAATGGCGGCGTCAATCTGGGCGACTGGCATTTGCGCAATGCGTCGTCGGTGACCAAGCAAAGCGGCGGCACCCTGGCGTATCAAAACGTTTCAACCTATCTTCAGCGCGATATCGTGTCGCTGAAGAGCCAGTTCGTGGTCGGCGACTCCTTCACGCCGGGACAGTTGTTCGACAGCGTCGGCTTTCGCGGCGTGAGCCTGGCGTCCGATGATCGCATGCTGCCCGATTCGCAAAACGGCTATGCGCCGACCGTACGCGGCGTCGCCAAAACCAATGCCAAGGTGCGTATTACGCAGAACGGCAACATCATTTACGAAACGACCGTCGCCCCCGGACAATTTGAAATCAACGATCTGTATCCGACAGGTTACGGCGGCGACTTGCGTGTGGAAATTACCGAAGCCGACGGCAGCCGCAGCAGCTTCAGCGTTCCCTATGCATCGATCGCGCAATTGCTGCGTCCCGGCATCGGGCGTTACAACCTGACCGCAGGCCGCACGCGCAGCGTCGGGCTCAGCAATCCGATCAACTTTGTACAGGGAACGTATGAGCGCGGCATTACCAATGACCTGACGCTGTTCGCCGGCGGCATTGTTGCTGCGGACTACATGGCCGTGCTCGGCGGATCGGCTTTCAACACGCCGCTGGGCGCGCTTTCGCTGAGCGTGACGCAGTCGCACGCCAAAGTTTCCAACAGCGACACGCGCGACGGCCAGAGCGCCAAGATCGATTTCAGCAAGTTCATCAAGGACACCGGCACCAATTTCTCGTTGGCAGCCTATCGCTACTCCAGTAGCGGATACCTGCGCCTGACCGATCTGGAGGCCGCCAAAACCTTGATTGCGCAAACGGGCGACGCCGCGCAACAAGACCGTCAGCGCAGTCAGTTGCAACTGATCATCAATCAGACGTTGGGCGGCAACTATGGCGCGTTGTACTTGTCCGGCGCGACGCAGAATTACTGGAATCGCCCCGGCTCGAACACGCAATTCAATTTCGGTTACAGCAATAGCTGGCGCTCTGTTACCTACAATTTTTCCGTGCAGCGTCAAAAGGATCTGACAAGCGGTGCGACCAACACGCTCTATTTCGCCAGCATTTCCTTGCCGTTGGGGCGCGAAGTGCACTCGCCGCATGTCAGCAGCAGCGTCAGCAGGGACGAGCGCAACGGCACCAGCCTGCAGACATCCATCAACGGCACCGCAGGGGACGACAACGCCTTCTCCTACGGTGCAACCGTGTCGAAGGATGGCACCGGCTCCAAAACCGGTTCGCTGAACGGCCAGTACAATGCGACCTTTGCCAACCTGGGCGCCACTTATACCCAGGGAAGTTTCGGTTCCTCGCAATCGTTCCAGATGTCGGGCGGGTTGGTCGTGCATGCCGGCGGCATCACGGCGTCGCAATCGTTGGGCGAGACGATCGGCATTGTCGAGGCGCAGGGCGCTGAAAACGCCATGGTCAATACTTCCGGTGTTCGCGTCAATGGGCGCGGCTATGCGGTCGTCCCGTATCTGACGCCGTATCGCATCAACGAAGTGGCGATCGATCCCAAGGGAACCTCGACCGACGTTGAAATGAGCGTCACCAGCCAGCGTGTGGCACCGCATGCCGGCGCCGTCGTATTGTTGAAATACGCGACGGTCAATGGCCGCTCGGTTCTGATTCAGAGCAAGCTGGCCAATGGCGAGCAGCTTCCGTTTGGCGCAGAAGCGTTCGACGAACAAGGCAACTCGGTGGGCATGACGGGGCAGGGCGGTCGCATTTTCGTGCGCACGGTCGCCGGCGATCAGGGCAAGCTGACCGTAAAATGGGGTAGCAAGGCAGACGAGCAATGCGCATTGACGTATCAGTTGCCGCCGCGCGACAAGGACGCCAAGGGCATTGCCTATGATTCGACCAACGCGGTGTGTTCGCCGATGGCGGAATCGAATACAAAGAAGAACGGCGCGCCTGAAAAGACCGCCGCCGCAAAAGCCGGCGCATCCCCGCAATAGCCGACGGCTCCGGGAAGCTGCGAGCGGAAGTTCTCCGTACACGTGTTCCCGGAGATGCGAATGCCGCGCGCCTGTCGCAAGCTCTTATATTGCGGATGCACCGGGCCTGAACAAACGGCGTTCATCGAAGACAAACCTGAAGAACGCCGCGCACCACAACATGCAGCGGCGAGGGTGCTGAACCTGTCAATCAGCCGTTGCGGAAGATGAAACTGTAAGCATTGAGCGCCGGTACGCCGCCGAGATGCGCGTACAGCACCTTGGAACCTTCAGGGAATTCCCCCAGTCGCACCTTCTCGATCATGCCGTGCATCGACTTGCCCTCGTACACCGGGTCGGTCAGGACGCCTTCCGTACGCGCGCACAGGCGAATCGCCTCCAGCGTGCCTTCGTTCGGCAAACCGTATTCCGGGCCGCCGAAGCGCGTGTCGAGCACGACATCCTTTTCAGTGATGTCGTAATTCAGTTCCACCAGCCCGGCCGTGTTTTTGGCGATGCGCAGGATCTGATCGAAAGTTTGTTGCGGCTTGGCCGACGCATCGATGCCGATCACGCGATCCGCGCGGCCGTCCGCGGCGAATCCCACCACCATCCCCGCCTGCGTGCTGCCGGTCACGGCACAGGTGACGATGTAATCGAACTTGAAGCCGAGCTCTTCTTCCTGCTGGCGCACTTCTTCGGCAAAGGCGACAAAACCCAGCCCGCCCTTCGGATGCTCCGAGCAGCCGGCCGGAATCGGATACGGTTTGCCGCCGCTTTGACGCACGCTTTCCATCGCATCTTCCCAGCTCTTGCGAATCCCGATATCGAAACCGGCCGCGTCGAGGCGCACGTCGGCACCCATGATGCGCGACATCTCGATATTGCCGACGCGGTCGTACACGGCGTCGGAATAGTTCACCCAGTTTTCCTGCACCAGTACGCACTTCAGGCCGAGGTGGGCCGCCACCGCGGCGACCTGGCGCGTCTGGTTCGACTGGATGCCGCCGATCGATACCAGCGTGTCGTAACCGCCTTCCAGCGCTTCGGGAATCAGGTACTCCAGCTTGCGCGTCTTGTTGCCGCCGAAGGCCAGGCCGCTGTTGCAGTCTTCACGCTTCATGTAGAGCTCGACCTTGCCGCCGAGATGCGCGCTCAGGCGCTTGAGGGGTTGGATCGGCGTCGGGCCGAAAGTCAGCGGATAGCGGGCGAATTTTTTCAGATTCATGCGTGATGCTCCTGGAGTGTGAAGGGATATCCACGCGTCGGCACTGGCGAACAAGGATGGCATGGATTGCTCCTCCGATATCGGTGTGATGTGCGATGGCGTGTGACGGTGTAGCGATATGCGCTGGATTTCATTGTAGAAATGAATGCGCGCATCAGGGTTGCAAACTTGCGCTATTATTTGATGAGTAATACTTCAATAGTCAGTTATTGTTTATTTTTATTTTGAAAAATAAAATATGAGAGCAACAAAATTGCGTAACAAGAGCGTTGAAACGGAATCCTTCAACGACACCCTCGATCGCACCGATCGCGCCATCCTCAAGCTGCTGCAACGCGACGCTTCGATTTCCAACGTCGCGCTGGCCGCCAAGGTCAATCTCAGCGCGCCCGCCTGCCTGCGCCGGGTGGAGCGTCTCAAGGAACTGGGATTGATCAGGGGCATCGTGGCGCTGCTCAACCCGCGCGCGCTGGATGCCGGCACGCTGGTGATGATCGGCGTGGTGCTGGATCGCTCCACGCCGGAGTCGTTCACGGCCTTTGAGAAAGCCGTGCAAAAAGTATCCGGTTGTCTTGAGTGTCACGTCGTCACGGGCGAGTTCGACTACTTCATGCTGGTGCGCACCAAGGACAACGACAGCTTCAACCGCCTGCATGCCGAGCAGCTGCTGTATCTGCCCGGCGTGCGCCAGGTGCGTACCTTCATGGTGATCAAGGAAGTGCTGTCGACTACGCAGCTGCATCTCTGACGTGCGGCTGCGGTTGCGGTTGTATTGGCGGCCGGGTCAGATGTCCTTGTTCAGTTCGCCCAGCAGATAGTCGAGAAAGATTTCCACGATGCGCGGCAAGGTCCGCCCGGACAGCGTCTGCACCTCGACGTAGCGTCCATCGAGTGCGCGGTCGCGAATCGGCACCATCGTGAACTCGCCCTTGGCGATGCGGTAGCGCACCGTCACTTCGCCGGTGATCGACAGGGCGTCGCCCTCCAGCAGATAGTTGTGCAGCGTCTGGATGTAATTGCTGGTAAGGACCGGTTCGAACACCAGTTGCTGGCGGCTGCACGCCAGGTCGAACAGTTGCCGCAGCGTGGTGTCCGGATCGGGTAGCGCCAGCGGATAAGGCCTTAGCTGCGACAGCGTCACGCTCTTGAACTTGCTCAGCGGATGGCCGTTGCGCATCAGCAGCAGTACCGGCGCCGGTTGCTGGTGCACGATCTTGATATCCGGTTCCGGCAGGCGATTGAAGGTCACGCCGACATCCGCATTGCCGTCCCGTACATGGCGCGAGACCATTGCCGGCGGTCCCACATACACCTGAAACTGGATCGCCGGATACTTTTGCTGGAAGTTGCGGATCAGCCGCGGCATGAAGTCGATGCCGAATCCCTCCGATGCCGCCACCCGGATGCGCCCGCTGCGCAAGCCTTTCAGCGCCAACAGGTCGGCCACCACGCGGTCCGCTTCCAGCGTCACCTTTTGCGCATGCGCGGCCAGCATTTCCCCGCCCGCGCTCAGCACCATGCCGCGCGGCCGGCGCTCGAACAAAACGGTGTCGAGCAATTCTTCCAGGCTGCTGATCTGGCGGCTGATCGCCGAACTGGCGACATTCAGGCGCTGGGATGCTTCGGCGATCGAGCCGCAACGCACCACTTCGAGGAAATAGCGTAGCGCGGTGTCCTGCAAGTATTGAGATTTCATATAGGCCTTTGCAAACGCGATGGGGCGCCATCGCCACACACTATAACCAAGCAAAAAGCTTGCCTTCTCATTTTGGCAACGCAGGCTTAGAAATTCTCTAATTGTTGCACGGCCTCATTCAACCTAGTATCCATTGCATGCCGTTGCTTAATTCATGCCGTTGTTTTTTCAAACAATTTTGAATGGAAGGTCGGGAATGAACGCGAAGAAGAACATGGTGAAGGGATCCGGAGCTGCGTGGGTGCGAGGGGCATTGCTGCTGGCCGGGGCTGCAGCGACGCTGTCGACCTCTCCCGCGGCGCTGGCCAACAAGGCCAACGACACGCTGGTCTACGCCTCCGACAGCGAGGTGGAAAACATCAGCCAGTATCACAACAATCTGCGCGAAGGCGTCATCCTGGCCCACCTGATCTGGGACACGCTGGTGTTTCGCGATCCCAAGACCGGCGACTACAAACCGCAGCTGGCCACTGCCTGGAAATGGGAATCGCCGACCGCGCTCGTGATGGACCTGCGCCAGGGCGTGCAATTCCAGAACGGCGACAAGTTCAGCGCCGACGACGTTGTCTTCACCTTCAACTATGTCGTGTCGAGCGAATCCAAAGCCGTCACGCGTCAGAATACCGACTGGATCAAGAGCGCCGAAAAACTCGGCGACTACAAGGTGCGCATCAACCTCAAGCAGCCTTTTCCAGCCGCGCTCGAATACCTGGCCGGCCCTTTGCCGATTTATCCAGGCGCCTATTTCAAGAAGGTCGGCCTCGACGGTTTCGCCAAGGCGCCGATCGGCACCGGCCCGTACAAGGCTACCAGCGTGACGCCGGGGCAGGGCGTGACGATGGTCAAGAACACCAATTATTTCAAGGATAGCCCGCAAGGCCAGCCCAAGATCGGCAACATCAAGTTCGTCATCATTCCCGATCCGGAAACCCGCTCGGCGCAACTGATGACCGGCGCGGTCGACTGGATCTGGCGCGTGCCCGCGGACCAGGCCGAATCGCTCAAGAGTACGCCCAAGGTCACCGTGCAAAGCGGCGAGACCATGCGTGTCGGTTTCCTGACCATCGATGCCCCCGGCTCGTCGTCGCCCAATTCACCGTTCAAGGATTTGCGCGTACGCCAGGCCGTCAACTATGCGATCAATCGAAAAGGCATTGCCGACAACCTGGTGCGCGGCGGCAGCAAGCCCATCTACACCGCCTGTTTCCGCACCCAGTTCGGTTGCGACGCCAAGGTCGCGATCAACTACGATTACAACCCGGCCAAGGCGAAAGAGTTGCTCGCCGCCGCCGGCTATCCCAATGGTTTTGACACCGACATCTATGCTTACCGCGAGCGCGAATTCGCCGAAGCCATCATCGGCGACTTGCACAAGGTCGGCATTCGCGCGCGCCTGCACTACATGAAATACGCTGCCTTGCAGGTCGAGTACCGCAACGGCAAAACGCCGCTGACCTTCCAGGCCTGGGGCTCGTTCTCGATGAACGACACCTCGGCATTCGCCGGCGTGTTCTTCAAGGGCGGCAGCGACGACATCACCAAGGATCCGCAATTGCGCCAATGGCTGGAAACCGCCGACAGTTCGACCGATCCGGCGGTGCGCAAGGCCAATTACTCGAAGGCGCTGGAGTCGATTTCCAAACAGGCTTTCATGGCGCCCCTGTTTTCCTACTCGACTTTCTACGCCTACAACTCGCAGTTGAAGTTCCAGGGTTATCCGGACGAGTTGCCGCGTTTTTATGAGGCCAGCTGGAAGTAGTCTCGCCAGGGCGGACGGCAGCCGCCGTCCGCCCAGCCAACGTAAAGAGGACTTGCCATGTTGATCTATCTCTTGCGCCGCCTGGCGATCGCCTTGTGCGTCGCGATCACGGTATCCATCGTCAGTTTTTCGCTGCTGCACATGTCGGGCGACCTGGCGACGGCGATTGCCGGACCCGAGTCGAGCGCCGCCCAGGTCGAAGCGATACGCGTGCAATTCGGCCTCGACCGGCCCATGGTGACGCAATACATGGACTGGCTGGGCAAGGCCGTACACCTCGACTTCGGCAAGTCGTTCTACTTCCAGGGACCGGTCATGGAGATGGTGAGCGAGCGTCTGCCGATCACCATGAAGCTGGGCGGCATCGCCTTGTTGCTGGCGGTATCCGTCGCCATTCCGCTCGGCGTGCTGGCGGCGATTTATCGCGACACCTGGCTCGATCGCGTGGCGCTGGTGATTGCCGTGGTGGGGCAGGCCATGCCCAGCTTCTGGTTCGGCCTCAGCCTCATCCTGATTTTTTCGGTGACCTTGCACTGGCTGCCGGTCGCCGGCAACGAAGGCTGGGAAAACTTCGTCCTGCCCGCCATCGCCCTCGGTTACTACGCCATGCCGGCGATGATGCGCCTGACGCGCGCCGGCATGCTGGAAGTGCTCGGCTCCGACTACATCCGCACGGCACGCGCCAAGGGCCTCGGCAAAGGCAAGGTCATCTTCAAGCATGCGCTGCGCAACGCGGTGATTCCGGTCGTCGCGCTTGCTGCGGTCGAACTCGGTTTCATGCTCGGCGGCTCGGTGGTGATCGAATCGGTGTACTCCATGCAAGGTCTCGGCCAACTGGCCTGGGACGCCATCTCGCGCAACGACTATCCGGTGGTGCAGGCGGTGGTGCTGATCATCGCCATGTTTTATATCGGCCTGACTTTCCTGGCCGACGTCATCAACGCGCTGCTCGATCCGCGCATCCGCACCCGCTGAGGAATCGCCATGACGACCATTTCCACTTCTTCCTTGCCGGCCGGCGGCCTTCTTCAGGCCAGTCTCAAGCCGATACCGCTGTGGCGGGGG
>NZ_AKJW01000043.1 GCF_000282135.1 Herbaspirillum sp. CF444 | reverse complement strand
GGCGGGAGCCGCCGACGGCCACGCCGATCCAGTTCAGCAGGGTGCGCGTGCCTTCCTTGCGGACTTTCTCCGGCAGGTCTTCATGGCGCGCGTTGACGATGTAGCGCGCCAGCGTGCGGGTGACATCCTTGCCCGCTGCTGCGTTTGCCGCCGCCCCTGCAGCGGCCGCGGCCTTGTCGTCAGCGGATCTTGCCAGTTGTGTAAAGCCACCGGTGGTAGCAGCGATGGATGCGATGGCGCCGGCCTTCAACAGGCCGCGACGGTTGATCATGCTCATGAATTGCTCTCCTGAATGTCATTGTTGTAGTTCGCATACTGATGCGAACGTGGCGATCATCCCTGAACACGACCGGTATTAGAATTGCAAAAATCTTATACATTAATGCGTTCAACACATGAATATCGAACTCAGCGACCTGCGTGCCTTCATCGCCGTGGCCGAACGCGGCAATTTCAGTGCGGCCGCCGAAGAAATCCACCTGTCTCAGCCGGCTCTGTCGCGCCGCATCGCCAAGCTGGAAAGTACGCTTGGCGTACGCTTGCTGGAGCGCACTACGCGACGCGTCGATCTGACCGCGTTCGGACGCGATTTTGCCCGCAAGGCGCGCGAGTTGTTGAACGGATTCGATGAGTCCCTGCTCGGCGTGAGCGAGGTGGCGGCGCGCATGAGCGGCGAAGTGACCATCGCCTGTGTGCCATCGGCGGTGCGGTATTTTTTGCCGGAAGTCTTGCGCAAGTATCACGAAAAATATCCGCGTATTCTGATCCGCGTGCTGGATGAGGGCGCCAGCGAAGCCTTGTCCTGCGTGGTGCGCAGCGAAGCTGATTTCGGCCTGAACTACATCGGCGCGCAAGAAGGCAACATCGAATTCCAGCCGCTCCTGAAAGAATCCTTCGTCGTCGCCTGCCGCCGCGATCATCCACTGGCGCAGCGCAAATCGGTGACCTGGGCGCAGTTGCAGGAGTACGACTACATGTCGGTGGCCAAGGCCAGCGGCAATCGTTTCCTGCTGGATCTGGCGCTGGCGGATACGCCCGACCTGCCGCGTTCCTTTTGCGAGGTGCGGCATGTCATGAGCGTCGTGAGCCTGGTGGAAGCGGGCGTCGGCATCGCCGCCGTCCCGCGGCTGGCGATGCCGCCCGATGATCATCCGGTGCTGGTCAGCGTGCCGCTGGTGAAGCCGGCGGTGACCCGCACCATGGGATTGATTCGCCGCCGCGGCCTGGTGCTGTCATCGGCGGCGCAACAGCTGTACGACACGATAATGGCGCACACCGCCTGAATCGTCTGGCGTCAGGTTTATGCTGCCGAGGCCCGGGCTGCCGTGCGGCGTGCGGCGCTGCGCTTCATCAGCAGCGCGCCGACCACGAAGGCTGCCGCCACCAGGCCCAGATTGCGCGCCGAGCCGTCAGCGACAGTGATCGCGCCTGCGCTGGCGCCCAGCGAAAAGCCGAGATACATGAACGAGGCATTCAGCGACAGGGCGATCGGTGCGAGCTTGATGCCGGCGATGTGGATCAGGTTGGTTTGCTGCGCCGGATAAAACGCCCAGCCCGAAATGCCCCAGACGATGACCGACACGAATACCGGCAGCACCGCCACGTTGGCAGGCAGCAGATAAGCGATTGCAACCAGCGTCAGGAAAGCCGCGATCAGGAACATCAGCGCCGGACCGGTCACGCGCTGGAAACCGATGCGGTCGGCGACCTTGCCGCCGGCCATGACGCCGATGGCGGCCGAGATACCCCAGGCGAACAGCACATAGCCGACGTGCGTGCCGTGGATGCCGGTTACCTGATTGAGGTACAGGGCGAAATAGGTGTACATCGCGTAAGCGCCGGTTGCCCACAGCAGCGTGGTCAATAGCGCGCGCAATACCGCCGGATCACGTGCAGCCAGGACACGTTCGCGCAGGCTGGCGACCGGCAGGTTGGCGCCGATGCCGCGCGGCAGTCCGCGCAACAGGCCGATGGTTGCCAGCGCTGCCAGGAGCGCCACGCCGGCAAACGTCATGCGCCAGCTCAGCTTGTCGGCAATCACGGTGCCCAGCGGCGCGGCCAGTGCGACTGCCACGGTAATGCCGCCGCTGACCAGCGCCAGCGCGCTGCCGCGGCGTTCCGGAGCGACCAGTGCGCCGGCCAGCGCCATGGCGTTGGGCACGTAGAGACCGGCGGCAAACGCCAGCAGGATGCGCGCCGTCATCAGCGACCAGTAGCCGGTGGCCTGCCAGGCCAGCAGATTGGCCAGCGTGAACGCCGTCATCGCGCCGATCAGCAAACCGCGACGGTTGATGGCGCCGGTCAGCGCAGTCAGGATCGGCGAGCTGAGGGCGTACGCGGCGGTGAAGGCCACCACCAGTTGTCCGGCAACGGCGACGCTGACGCCCAGATCGCGGGCGACGGTCGGCAGGATGCCGGCGATCATGAAGCCTTCGGCGCCAACGGCAAAGGTGCCGAGCGCCAGCCAGTACAGCGGGGCGTTGCTACCCGCAGGAGGGGATGACGAAGTGGAAGATGTACTCATGGCGTTCTCGCAAAGTAGGTTTCAAATAAGTTGCAAACAAGTTTTAAAATGACCAGTCGTCTTAAATTTGATGAAAAAAGGCCGCCTCTCATCAAGGCGGCTTTACCGCAAATTCTTTGTCCTACTTCAGCATCTTGTTGAATACCAGATCCATGAACTGATCGAAGGCGTTCTTGTCGCGTTCCACACGCGTACGCAAGGCCGCGCCTTCCCATGCGTTGAGCAGAAAGCCGGCCAGCGCCTCGGGGCTCATCTGCGTCGGAATCGTGCCTTCCCTCTGGCCCGCAGCGATGGCATATGCCAGCTTGCCGGACCAGTTTGCATAAATCTTCACCAGCTCTTCGCGGATCAGCGCGCTTTGCTCCGACATTTCCGCGCTCATGTTGCCGATCATACAGCCATGCTGAAAGCCGCGATCCACCAGCCTGTCGTTGAGCGCCGTGAAATAACGGTGCAGGCGTTCCAGTGCAGGCATGGTGTCGTCCACCAGGATTTCGCGCACTTTGCTGCGGCCGGCGTAATACGCGACGATTTCCGCACCGAGCGCTTCCTTGCTCTCGAAGTGGTTGTAAAACGAGCCCTTCGGCACGCCTGCTTCGGTCGTGATGTCTTGCACGCTGCACGCGTTGTAACCACGCTCTGACAATAATTTCAGTGCGGCGTCGAAGATCTGGTCACGGGTATTTAACTTAGCCATGATCGAATAATATGACCAGTCGTCTTAAAAATCAATCGATACCAACCATGGTGTTGGAAAAACGCGATGTTGCCGCTCATTCATACGCTCTGACCGGCCGAATCAGCGCGTTTCTTGTCTTTGTGGAAACGTGGGGGCGGTCTCTGCGTCAGGTTTGTTCGCTTTGTGCAAGCACGTACTGTGCAATCGCCAGCGAAGACGTCAGTCCAGGCGATTCGATGCCGAACAGATTGATCAACCCGGCATAACCATGCCGCTCCGGTCCGCTGATGAGGAAGTCCTCTTCCTTGCTGGTGCCGGTGAGCTTGGGGCGCACGCCGGAATAACTGGCTTGCAGGGCGGCGTCCGGCAACGCCGGCCAATAGCGGCGTATCGACGCATAAAAGCGCTCCGAACGGCGCAGGTCGACGGCATAGTCCAGCGCGCGGTCGTCTTTGACGTCCAGCCATTCCACATCGGGGCCGAAGCGTGCCTGGCCGGCCAGATCGAGCGTCAGGTGGACGCCGAGTCCGCCGTCTTCCGGCAACGGATAAATCAGACGCGAAAACGGCGTCTTGCCGCTCAGCGAAAAATAATTGCCCTTGGCGAACCAGGCGGTCGGGATATGCTCCGGCGCCAGCCCCTCAAAGCAGCGCGCCAGTCTCGGCGCCGCCAGGCCGGCGGCATTGATGACCAGGCCGGCCGACAACTGCATCTGATCGCCGTCGGTCGTGACCACATCCAGCACGATGCCGCCGACAGTGCGGCGCGCCGCGACGACCTGGCTTTGCAGCGCCAGCATGGCGCCGTGCACTTCGGCATCGGCGAGCAACTGTTGCATCAGGCCATGGCTGTCGACGATGCCGGTGGAGGGCGAGAGCAGGGCGCCGACGCAATGCAACGCCGGCTCCAGTTCCCTGGCATGCGCGGCATCAATGGCGGTCAGGTCATGCACGCCGTTCTGTGCCGCATGCGCTGCAATCGCCTGCATGCGCTCGGCCTGTTCGGCACTGGTGGCGACCAGCAGCTTGCCGCAGCGCTGATGGGCGACATGGCGTTCTTCGCAATAGCGATACAACAGGATGCGTCCTGCGACGCACAGCCTGGCCTTGAGCGAACCCGGACGGTAATAGATGCCGGCGTGGATCACTTCGCTGTTGCGGGAGCTGATGCCGTTGCCGATGCTGTTGTCGGCTTCGACGATGACGACTTCGCGGCCGGCCAGTGCAAATGCGCGCGCGATCGCCAGGCCGACGACGCCGGCGCCGATGACGACACAGTCGATGCGGTCAGTCATGACCAGGGAAGCGAACGCCGATATCGCTCAGGCGGTCCGCTATGAGAAAAAGCTTGAACAAGGAATACTCCGATGCAAAACCGCTATTTTAGCGTGCCTGATGCGCTGCCGGCCGATGCGGAAATACAGTCGCCGTCCTGATGAGCATAGCCTGCACTAGGCGACTACCGGCAAGAATGTTATAAATGAAAAACATACTGGATCACGGCTTGCCAGCCCCACGCAGGGCCTCATCAAAACTCCTATCAAGAGCCCTGCTGCAATCCGATGACATGTATTTATGTTCATTCATTGCAAGACGATAATAAGACGGAGACATATGGCTCGATACAAGCGCTCTTCGACGGCAATTCTGGCGGCTGGTTTTGTCTTGCTCGCTTGTGTTTCACTGATCGGACTCGATGCCTGGCGCACCTGGCAGGCGCGCGCCATCGAGGAACGCGACGCCGGCGTATCGGTGACCAATATGGCGAAAGCATTGGCGCAGCATGCCGACGACACCTTCAAGGAAGCCGATACCGTGCTGATCGGCCTGCTCGAGCGCATCAGCGCCGACGGCACCGGCCCGGCGGCGCTGGAGCGCTTGCATCGCCTGCTGGTCATGCGCGTCAAAGAACTGCCGCAACTGGGCGGCATTTTCGTCTACGATCAGACCGGCCGCTGGATCGTCAATTCGCAGCCCGCGACCGACCGCAGTCTCAACAACGCCGACCGCGACTATTTCATCTATCACCGCGATCATGCCGATGCGGGTCCTTATGTCGGCGTGCCGGTCAAAAGCCGCTCCAGCGGCAAATGGATCGCCACCATCGCGCGCCGCATCAACAACGCGGACGGCAGTTTCGGCGGGGTGGTGCTGGCGACGATCGAGATGGACTACTTCCAGCGCTTCTACGCCAGTTTCAACATCGGCAAGTCGGGCGCCATCCTGCTCGCGCTCAACAACGGCACCATGGTGTTTCGCCGCCCGCTGCGAGAGGATTCGATCGCCAAAAGCATAGCGTCTGCATCGATATACCGGGACCATGCCTCACAGCACGCCAGCGGCATCGCCCTGATCAAATCTTCGCAAGACGGCGTGCTGCGCATCAACGGCTATACGCATCTGCAGACCTACCCGATGTTTGTTGCCGTGGCGCTGTCCAGGGACGAAGTGCTGGAGGAGTGGCGCACCGACGCCTACATGCACATGGCCGGCGTGCTGATGCTGGTGACGTGTTTTGCGGTGGTGGGACAGCGCATGGTGCGGCAGATCGACAAGCGCGCGATTGCCGAGGATGAGGCCAACGAAGCGCGCGCCCAGGTGGAAGCGCTCAACCGTACTCTGGAAAGGCTGGCCATGCAGGACGGCCTGACCGGGCTTGCCAATCGCCGCCATTTCGACGGTGCGCTGGCGCGCGAGCTGGGTCGGGCAATGAGAAAAGGCGAGAGCTTGTCGCTCATCATGATCGACGTCGACCACTTCAAGCTCTACAACGACATGTACGGTCACTTGTCCGGCGACGAATGCCTGCGCAAGGTCGGTCAGTCCATCCTGGCCGGCGAACGCCGTCCCGGCGATCTGGCGGCGCGCTACGGCGGCGAAGAATTCGCCATGATCCTGCCCAATTGCGATGCGGCGGGCGCGCTGGTCGTGGCGGAACATATCAGGCAGGAAGTGCGCCGGCAAGCCATTCCGCATGCGGCGAGTCCCGACGGCATTGTGACGATCAGCCTTGGCATCGGTTCATGCAACCAGGCCAGGCGCGGTGCAACAACGTCGAATCTGGTGGCGGCGGCGGATCAGGCGCTGTATCGCGCCAAGGCTGGCGGGCGCGATCGTGTGGAGGTTCAGGTCTGAGCGGTACAACTTGAAACGGTGAGGGCGCCGGCAGCGATGCCGGCTTCAGTGGCGGACGGCCGATTTCTCTGCGGGTGCATGCATTGACGCGGCCCTGGACTCGATGATCGGTTCGATGATCTCGCCTTCGACGACCTGCATTTCATCGCTCGGCGCCGCGACGGGAAACGACCTGCCGTCGATGGGGCGATTGAAGGGATAGGCATTGCTTTTTTTCTGCACATCGTCGACGATCTTCACCGTTTCAGTGATCTGATATTGCGCCAGATCGTTTTCCCATTTGCGCTCGCGATAGTAAAAAAAGACCAGGAAAACCAGTCCGATGCTCAGGTAGGACACCACGGCGACGAACATGTCTTGTTGCACTAGATCGGCTAGGAATTTCATTTGTGGCTACTCGCAAAGTGTTGCACCGGCCCTGAAGGAGTATCAGCAGGGGCATCGGCAGGGCTGAGCTGATGGTGGGATGATAGAAAAAAGAACCATTGCGCGGTATCGGGGAATTCCCTATTTCCCCGTGTGAAGCCGGTCTCATGCCGGCCCTCGCACCGGCAACGCCACGCGCCTTGCCAGCACGCCTTCTGGCGGGAACGCACCTCGCAGATTGATTGTTAACAGGCCCTAATGCAGCAGCGTCTTCTTCAGCGTCGCAGCCAGTTCATCGATGGCGAATTTGGCCACATAGCCGTTGGCGCCGACGCTCCTGACGTGATCCTCGTTGGCGGAACCCGACAGCGATGAATGAATGACCACCGGGATGTTCTTGTAGCGCTGGTCGCTCTTGATGTTGCGCGTGAGCGTGAAGCCGTCCATTTCCGGCATCTCCAGATCGGTCAGCATGAGTGCGACTTTGTCGCCGATCTGCTTGCCTTCGCGCTGCGCTTCGGCCGCCAGGGATTGCAATTTTTCCCAGGCTTCCTTGCCGCTCTTGGTCATGAAATAAGGCACGCCCAGTGTCGACAGCCCGTCTTCAATCATGGCGCGCGCCACCTTGGAGTCGTCCGCCGCCAGCACGATCGAGCCCGGCTTGATCAAGTCCCTGAGCGTATCGTTGTGACCGCGGTCGAGCGTCGGCTTGGCCGGCGCGGTCATCTCCAGAATCTGTTCCACATCGAGCACCTGCACCAGGCGGCTGCCGTCGACGTCGGCGTCCAGGCGCGCGATGCTGGTCACCAGATCGCCGCCGGCGCTGGCCTCGGCCGACAACACCTGGCTCCAGTCGAGGCGCACGATTTCTTCCACCGATTCCACTGCGAAGGCTTGCGTATTGCGCGCGTATTCCGTGATCAGCAAGATATTCAGGCCGGTTTTAGGCCGGCAGCCGGTCACTGCCGGCAAGTCGATCACCGAGATCACCTGGCCGCGGATGTTGACCATGCCCAGCATCGGCGACTTGGTGCCGGCCGCCGTGGTGATCGGCACCATCGGCACGATCTCGCGGATCTTGAACACGTTGATGCCGAACAGCTCGCCGGAGCTGTCTCCGGCCGGGCTGCCCAGCCGGAACAGCAGCAGCTCGAATTTGTTGCTGCTGGTCAGGTTGGTTCGTTCATCGATTTCTTTTTGGAATGCATCCATGGGGAGGCCTCATTGTGATGTGCATGCAAGTAGGGGGAAACGGTTCAGAACTGCGTCCAGGAGTCGGGATCGTCATTGACGGCAACCGGCGGTTTCAAGGCTGGGCGCGTGTTGTCCTTGATGACGCGGATGACGGGTGCGACAGGCCTTGCCGGTTTGACGGGTTGGATGAGCTGCGTCGGCGGCGCCTTGTCGATCGTGCGTTGCGGCATGGTCGCCGCGGCGGGTTTGCTCACCGCGTTGCGTTCGTGGAGCTTGAAGACGCCGACCACTTCCGACAACCGTCCGGCCTGCTCCTGCATGGATTGCGCGGCGGCGGCGGCTTGTTCCACCAGCGCGGCGTTTTGCTGCGTCGCCTCGTCCATTTGCGTGATGGCGAGATTGATCTGCCCGATGCCCTGGCTTTGTTCGTTGCTGGCGGCGGTGATTTCGCTGACGATGTCGGTCACGCGCCTGACGCTGTTGACCACTTCGCCCATGGTGGCGCCGGCCTGTTCGACCAGCTTGCTGCCGACGTCGACCTTGGCGACCGAGTCGTCGATGAGGATCTTGATTTCCTTGGCGGCGGCAGCCGAGCGCTGCGCCAGGCTGCGCACTTCCGAGGCCACCACCGCGAAGCCGCGGCCCTGTTCGCCGGCGCGCGCCGCTTCCACGGCAGCGTTCAAGGCCAGGATATTGGTCTGGAAGGCGATGCCGTCGATGACGCTGATGATGTCGACGATCTTGCGCGAGGATTCATTGATCGAGCCCATGGTATTGACGACCTGTCCGACGACTTCGCCGCCGGCGCTGGCGACTTCCGACGCGGTGACGGCAAGCTGGTTGGCTTGGCGCGCGTTGTCGGCATTTTGCCTGACGGTGGCTGTAAGTTCTTCCATGGCCGACGCGGTTTCCTCCAGCGAACCGGCTTGCTGTTCGGTGCGCGAGGACAGATCCATGTTGCCGCTGGCGATTTCGCTGGAAGCGGTGGCGATGGTGTCGGTGCCGGAGCGCACTTCGCCGACGATCTTCAGCAGGTTGTCGTTCATGCCCTTGAGAGCGGCCAGCAACTGACCTGTTTCATCCTTGCCCGCCAGCCGGATGTCTGCAGTCAGGTCGCCGCCGGCGACGCGCTGGGCGACTTCGACCGCCGCGCCGAGCGGTTTGGAGATCACGCGCGAAATCCACATGGCCAGGCCCATGGCGGTAACCATGCAGACGGCCAGCATGGCGATGATCCACAATCTGGCGTTGGCATACGTTGCGTCGGCATCGGCGCTGGATTTTTCCGCACCTTTCTCGTTGACTTCGACCAGCTTCTCCACTTGGTCGAGGAGGTTGCGATAGACCTTGGTCGATTCCCCTCTCAGCAGGGTGCGCGCCTCTTCATTCTTGTTGGTGCGCGAGATGTCGAGGATCTTCTTGTGTTCTGCGAGGAACACGGCAATCGCCTTCTCCACGTCGGGATAGATCGCCTTTTCTTCCGGCTCGCTGATTTGCGTCAGGTATTCCTGCTGCTGCTTGCCCAGATTGGCGATCTGCTTGTCGGCATTCTTTTCAATTTCTTCGAATTCCTGAGGCGTCGAGGCGAGGATGTGCTGCAGTTCAAAACTGCGGATGCGCGACAGCGACAGCTTGACCTGCGACAAGGTGCGAATGCTCGGCAGCCAGTTGGTCGCGATGTCGGTGGATGCCTGGTTCACACGGCCCAGTTCGCGGATGGCGAAGACGCCGAGTGCTGCCTCCAGGGCAACGACGATGAAAAAGACCGAGATCAGTTTTCTTGAAATTTTCAGGTCGTAGAACCATTTCATATTTTTCTCCAGGCGGACGAAGGACGACATGGGGGAATTGTCGAAAGCGTTCCGTTGCCGGTCGGCAGCGGATGAAAATGTCTGGCCATCAGGCAGGGAGCCGGCAGGACGTCGAGGCCGATGATCATGACAAGGTGGCTTGGACGCCGAGCAGGTGATTCCGCTATGCCCGATGTAATGCCAGCTTAATTGAGCGACATACTCTTCGGTATCAGTGTTTTCCTGATAGCGGCAAAGCAACAGTTGCGGGAAGGGAGAAGAAACATCGTCGCTTGTCGACGGACAACGCTGCGCAGAGTGAGGCGATCGGGGATAATAGCGGCTTTACCCCAACCAAGGATCGTCGTGGCAGTCTCCATCAAAACCGCAAAACAGATCGCCATGATGCGCGTCGCCGGAGGGCTGGCCGCGGATGTGCTGGAGATGATCGGCGAATATGTCGTACCCGGCGTGACGACGGAAGAGCTGGATCGCCGCTGCCATGATTTCATCCGCAAGGTGCAGAAGGCGACGCCGGCCAACGTCGGTTATCACGGCTTTCCCAAGACCTTGTGCACCTCGGTCAACAGCGTCGTCTGCCATGGCATTCCCAGCAACAAGGTGGTGCTGAAGGACGGCGACATCATCAACATCGACGTTACCGTGATCAAGGACGGCTGGCACGGCGACACCAGTCGCATGTACTTTGCCGGCACGCCCTCGGCGGAAGCGCAGCGCCTGGTGCAGGTGACGCTGGACGCCATGCTGGCGGGCATCGCCGTGGTACGCCCCGGCGCGCGGCTGGGCGACGTCGGCCATGCGATCCAGACGCTGGCCGAAGGCGCGGGTTACTCCGTGGTGCGCGAATACTGCGGCCACGGCATCGGCAAGGTGTATCACGAAGAGCCGCAGGTGCTGCACTACGGCACGCGCAATTCCGGATTGCTGCTGCGCGAGGGCATGACGTTCACCATCGAGCCGATGATCAACATGGGCGCGCGCGGCGTGCAGCAGCTGGACGACGGCTGGACCGTCGTCACGCGCGACGGCTCCTTGTCGGCGCAGTGGGAGCACATGATTGCGGTGACCGCCGACGGCGCCGAGATTCTGACGGCCTGGCCGACGAAATAAGCCGATAAGCCGGCTCATCAATTAATCGCTCAATTAACCGTTCAATTCTCCGGCGGCGTTTTTCCATGCAGCCGTGTTCGCATTCCTTGCCGGATGTGACGCGTGCATCGGTTATCATTTCTTGCCGCAAGGCATTCCGTACATTGTCTGTGCGACGTCTTCGCGGCGGTCGCCGTTCTTTTTCACCGTTCTGACAACGATAGATATCCCTCATGAAAATTTCCCCGTCGCTGCCGCTCTGGTCCATCGCTTCGCCCGTCATCGGCTGGCTGGTTTATGCCGCCAATGGCTTGCAACCGGGCGGCTGGTTCGCCCTCCTGCTGGTGATCGGACTGATGGCGTCCGTGCTGGCGGCGGTGTATCACGCCGAGGTGGTGGCGCACAAGGTCGGCGAACCGTTCGGCACGCTGGTGCTGGCGCTGGCGGTGACGCTGATCGAGGTGGCGCTGATCGTGTCGTTGATGCTGGCCGGCGGCGAAGCCACCACGGGACTGGCGCGCGACACGGTATTTGCCGCCATCATGATCATCCTCAACGGCATCGTCGGCATCTGCCTGCTGGTGGGCGCCAGCCATCATCGCGAGCAATCGTTCGGACAGCATGGCGTCAGCGCATCGCTGGCGACGCTGGCGGCGATTGCGGTGCTCACGCTGGTCTTGCCGAATTACACCCTGACCAAAATCGGACCTTTTTACAGCCCCAGCCAGCTGGCGTTCATTGCGGTGATTTCGCTGGTGTTGTACGGCACCTTCGTGCTGGTGCAGACCGTGCGCCATCGCGATTATTTCCTGCCGGAGAATGCCGCCGCCAATGAAGAGGCGCATGCGGAGCCGCCATCCAACAAGGTCGCCATTACCAGCGCGGCGCTGTTGCTGGCGTGCCTGGGCGCAGTCGTGTTGCTGGCCAAGGCGCTGGCGCCGACGCTGGAAACCGCGCTCGACGGCCTCGGTGCGCCGAAGTCGGTGGTCGGCATCGTGATCGCCGCCATCGTGCTGTTGCCGGAAGGCCTGGCAGCGGTGCGCGCCGCGCGCGCCAACCGTTTGCAGACCAGTCTCAACCTGGCGATCGGTTCGGCGCTGGCCAGCATCGGCCTGACGATTCCTGCGGTGGCGGTGGTGTCGCTGGCGACGGGATGGACCTTGTCGCTCGGACTGGACATCAAATCGACGGTGCTGCTGATGCTGTCGTTCATCGTCGCCGGTTTTTCGCTGAGCACGGGCCGCACGACGGTGATGCAGGGCATGGTGCATCTGGTGATTTTCGCGGTGTACCTGTTCACCACGATCGTGCCCTGATTGAATTGCATCCTGAGGTGCGTCAGCGTTTCAGGTTTCTTAATGGGTCGAGCAACTGGCGCAAAGCGTTGTGATCCAGTTCATACATCAGCGCGAGCAGACTTCCCAGTTCTCCGCGCGGGAATCCTTCTCGCGCGAACCATCCCAGATAATGCCCCGGCAGGTCGGCCAGCAGCCGGCCTTTGTATTTGCCATAAGGCATTTCCATGCTGACCAGTTTCAACAGGTGTTCTTGATTCATGGCACGGTGGCGTCGCTCTTGACTGCATCGCTGCGCGCGACGAAATTGCGGCCTTTGGCTTTCGCGATATAGAGGGCGCGGTCGGCGTCTTCCACCAGTTGTTCGGGCGTGTCCGATTGCAGCGTCGGGCGGATGACGGCGACGCCTGCGCTGATGGTGACGACGGTCAGCGGGCTGGCGGCATGATGGATGTCGAGCGCGGCGATGTCGGCGCGCAGGCGTTCGGCAATGGCGGCGGCCGACTCCAGCGTCGTTTGCGGCAGCAGCAGCGCCATTTCTTCGCCGCCATAGCGCGCCGCCATGTCGCCGGTACGATGCGGCACCGCCTTGATCATGCCGGCGATGCGGCGCAGGCACTCGTCGCCGGCGCGGTGACCGTAGATGTCGTTGTATTGCTTGAACCAGTCGACGTCGATCATGATCAGGCCGAGCGTTTCCCGGTTGCGCAATGCGCGTGCAAATTCCTCGCCGAGCGCGATGTCGAAATGGCGCCGGTTCGCCAGCCCCGTCAGGCCGTCTTCCAGCGCCAGGTTTTGCAGATGCTTGTTGAGCTGATCGAGATTGTCGCGCGCGATCACGAGCTGGGCCTCGGTTTCCAGACGCAGCTTGATTTGTTTGAGCAGCCAGTTGCCTAGCACCGCCAGGATCAGGATGAGGATCAGGATCGCCGCCGTGTGGCGCAAGGTGTCGTCGATCCAGCCGTCGAGCACTTCATCCTTGGACAAGGCAATCGCGACGAACATCGGGAACTGGTTGAAATGGCGGTAGGCGTTGATCTTGTCCTTGCCGTCCACGGTGGAGGGCGCCGTATGCGTGCCGTCGTGATTCCTGGTGACGTAGTCGCGGAAGATCGGCACCTTGCGCAGGTCGGAGCCGACGTACTTGTCGAAGAACGGCCGTCGCACCAGCAACGTGCCGTTATTGAGGCCGAGGATGATCAGGCCGCTTTCGCCGATGTTGAAGGTGTTGTAAAAATTGCGGAAGTAATCGATATCGATCGCCGCCAGCACCACGCCGCCGAAGCTGCCGTCGGGATTGTTGACGCGGCGCGAGACCGTCAGGCGCCAGGCGCCGGCCGGATTCTTGACGAGCGGTCCGACGTAGGGGCCGAGGTCGGCGTGATCGCGATGGTATTGGAAATAATTGCGGTCGTTCACGTTGTTGTTGAACAGCACCTCGTTGGAGTCGACCACCGCATAGCCGTCGGCATCGAGGATGAACAGTCCGGCCAGTTGCGGCAGTTCGTTGACGCGCGCTTTGAGCAGCTCGTGCAGGCGCGGCTTCATCGTTTCGGTAAGACCGTCCGCCGCCATCAGTTCGAGAACGCCGCTGAGGATCAGGTCAGCCGCCTTGAGCGTATCGTCGCCATGCTGCGCCAGCGCGCGCGCCATGTTGACCATGGTGGATTCGGTGTTGCGCAATTGTTCGGTGCGCGTTTTCCATGCTTGCCAGCCATCGATGGACAGTAGCGACAGGCACACGAGAAAGAAAAAAATCTTGGCCCTGAAAACAATCGGGGAGGTATCCCCCGGTTTTCCGGAGGTAAGATTTTTCAGTCGTCGTATTGCGGTCATAACGGGCATCGTGTTTATTGGAACGCATTTCATCAATAGGCGTGAGATGAGTTCTGTCAGCTTGCCTGTACGCTGTCTCTTTGCGCGCAACAGGAACGGCAGGCGTTCTGGCCTTCCATGCTACTCGAAATATGTATGTCATTCGCG
Organism: Herbaspirillum sp. CF444; assembly: GCF_000282135.1. GTDB lineage: Bacteria > Pseudomonadota > Gammaproteobacteria > Burkholderiales > Burkholderiaceae_D > Herbaspirillum. The sequence continues at coordinate 17,262 of NZ_AKJW01000043.1, read as the reverse complement.
GTAGTTTGTTTTCTGCGAGCAAATTATCCGAATTGCAATGGCAAGGCGGGACAAAGTTGCATCGTTTCCGTACTGCTGCGATTTTCTTGCTGAATTGTTGATTGATGGCAATGTCGATGGATGATCTTATAATCGACATCGTCTCCGTTATTTCACTCCTGTTTTTCTTCATGTCCACCTTCACGACCGACAGCGACCCGCCGCCGACGCCGCCCATCGAACCGGCCCTTGAGGACTGTTGCCAGAGCGGCTGCGACCCCTGCATTTTTGATATCTATCAGGATGCGCTGGAGCGCTATCGCCAGGCCTTGCAGCAGTGGCAGGCGCGCCAGGATGCCGGCGCGGCAACGCTGCCCAGGCCGCGTCGGCAGAACTAAGCCCGAGGCGAGCGGGCTGGCCTGTCATTCAAGGGTCATATTCATCGTGTATGTTCCGACGGTACCCTGACCGACAAACCGGGCGCCGGTCTTCACAGATCGGTTCAGACCCAGATGGAGAAAAAATGAACGACGAAGAACTGGTGCGCCGCATCCACCGCGAGCTGGCCGACAGCTATGACGAAGAGCTGGAACTGGAAATCGAAGACCGCACAATCGAAGAGCTGGCGGAGGGCGTCGACGCCCGCAGCGAACAGGACAAGGCCGACCGCCGGTTGTATTTCCGCGAGTTGTTCCGTTTGCAGGCCGAGCTGGTCAAGCTGCAGGACTGGGTGGTCGCCACCGGCCACAAAGTCGTCATCCTGTTCGAAGGCCGCGATGCGGCGGGCAAGGGCGGCGTCATCAAGCGCATCACCCAGCGCCTCAATCCGCGCGTGGCCCGCGTCGCCGCCTTGCCGGCGCCGAACGACCGCGAACGCACGCAGTGGTACTTCCAGCGTTATGTTTCGCATCTGCCGGCGGCAGGCGAGATCGTGCTGTTCGACCGCAGCTGGTACAACCGCGCCGGCGTCGAGCGCGTCATGGGTTTTTGCACGGACGATCAATACGAAGAATTCTTCCGCTCCGCGCCGGAGTTCGAACGCATGCTGGCGCGTTCCGGCATCCAGTTGATCAAGTACTGGTTCTCGATCACCGACGAAGAGCAGCACATGCGCTTCCTGAGCCGCATCCACGATCCGCTCAAGCAATGGAAGCTCAGCCCGATGGACCTGGAGTCGCGCCGCCGCTGGGAGGACTACACCAAGGCCAAGGAAATCATGCTGGAACGCACCCACATTCCCGAAGCGCCATGGTGGGTGGTGCAGGCCGTCGACAAGAAGAAAGCACGCCTGAACTGCATCCATCACCTGTTGGGCCAGATGCCGTACGGCGAAGTCGAACACGCGCCGATCTCGCTGCCGGAACGCGTGCGTCACGAGGATTACTTCCGCCGCGAAGTGTCGAGCGAAATCGTGGTGCCGGAAGTGTATTGATTGTTTCGGCCGGCGTGCCTGCAGCTTGCAGCAATAAAAAACGGGAGCCTCGGCCCCCGTTTTTTATTGCTGCAAGCAATCGGAAGATCGCTCAGAAATATTTTTTCAGAATCTCGCCGAAGGCTTGCTCCGCCGACATGCCGGCACGCATCATGGCAGTGATTTCGGCGGAGTGTTCGCCGATGGTGTCGGGCAGCGTGGCGCGATTGGCCTTGAAGTATTCGTACTTCTCGCTGTCGACCAGATCCTTGGCGCGGGTTGCCGCGCTCGGCGCGCGCGTGGTGCTGGCGCGCTTGACGGTGCCGGTGCTGAGCGTGCGCGCCGGCTTGAGGCCGCCGACCTTGGCCAGCTTGATCTGCTCCAGCGTGAACACGCCGGTGGCGTTGCCGGGCGCGAATTCGCCGTCTTCAGGATGATGCAGGTGATGGTTGCCGTCGAAGGCCATCTTCTTGCCGGCGCTGTTGGTGAGCTGGTAGCGCGGACCGTTGCCCGAAGTGGCCAGCGCGAACTGCACGCGGTCGCCGTAAGTATCCATCTGGGTGATGACGCCACCCAGGTAGTCGGCCTTCAGGGATTCGATATTGCCGTTCCAGCGTTTGCTTCTTGTCGTAGTCAAAATATGTACTTCCAGTAATGATGGCGACCGCGCGCGAGGGGGATCGGAGGAGGGAATCAGCAATCCGTGGCGGCCAGCCTGATAAATCAGTTTGACCCTCCATTATCCTCTTCTCGCGCAGAGATTGACAGGGCGGCCTGGAAATTTGCCCCGATTTTATGCCGGATTGATGCCTTGGACACCGCAAAGCCTTGCCCATGGCGGATATTGATAAAAGACAACCATGTTTCGCGGAAATATTGACGCTATAATGTTTAGCAGCAAGGATGGTCGGGGAACGCCGTCCAGCGTCGTCACAAGCCGTCCAACCCGATAGCAACAATAAAAGGCAGACATCATGCGTCAGGGAGCTGTTTCGTTTCAGCGGTCATGGGGAATCGCCATCGTGCTATGCAGCGTCGGCACCGTCGCGCATGCCGACGTGCAGGACTATGTACAGGCCGGCATCGTCAAGGTGGTGCGCGGCGAGGTGCTGGTGCAGCGCCAGGGCGCGGCGGCGCAGAAGCCCGGCCAGCCGGCGAGTCAGCAAACTGTTTTTCCCCAGGTGTCCGTGCATGTCGGCGACCGTCTGTTTGCCGGCGACCGGGTGGTGACGGCGGACGGCGCGGCAGTCGGCATCACCCTGCGCGACGACACGCTGGTGTCGCTGGGCCCCAAGAGTACGTTCGTGCTCGAACAATACAATTTCAATGAAAGCTCAGGCGAAGGCAATGTCGCCGTGCGCGTGATCAAGGGCACCTTGCGCTATGTCACCGGCCTGATCGGCAAGCACGCGCCGGAGCGCCAGCAAGTCATGACGCCGACGGCTACCATCGGCATCCGCGGCACCGACTTCATCGTGGACGTGGCCAGTGAGTAAGCAGAGCGGCGGCGCGCGCCTGGGCAAGATCCTCGCATGGTGGAGCTGCCTGGCCGGCTTCGTGCTTCTCACCGGTTGCGCCGGTCCCAAGGAGCGTTTCGTCCTGTTGCCGCAGCCGGACGGTTCCGCCAGCAGCATCGTCGTCAAAACGAATACCGGCGAGACCCCGCTGACCACCCCGTATGCTGCGGTGGAAACCGACGGCGGCAAGGCCGGCAAGACGCTGACCCTTAGCGAAGCGGAAGTGCAGGCGCGCTACGCGCCGGTGATGGAAAACCTGCCCCTGCGTCCGCGCACTTATGTCCTGCTGTTCGAACTGGGGCGTGATCGCCTGACGCCGCCTTCGCGCAAATTCCTCGATCAGGCGATTGAAGAGTTCAAGCAGTTTCCCGCGGGTGAATTCATCGTCATCGGCCACGCCGACAATATCGGCAACGACGCCTTCAACGACACGCTGTCGGTGCGGCGCGCCAGGCTGGTCGAGCGCGAATTGATCCGTGCTAAAGTCAACCTGATCAGCATCGAAGTGATCGGTAAAGGATCGCGCGAACCGCGCGTGCCGGCGAAGAAGGGCGTACCCGAGCCGGCTAACCGTTACGTAGAAATCAAGCTGCGCTAAAGAACATCACAGCGGCATCACCACATTCAGAGACATGGCCACCATCTACCTGGCGTATTCGCCGCAAACGCGCGTCAATTACTATGGCGAGCGCGCCTTGACGCATTTGCAAGCCTTGGGCGAGGTGCGCCTGAATCAAAGCGAGGCAGCGCTGACGCCCGCCGATCTGGTGCGTGAAGCCGCCGGCTGCGACATCATCGTCGCGCCGCGCATTCCCGCCGCGACCTCCGATGTGTTCGACAGCCTGCCGCAACTGGCCGCGTATTGCCGCGGCGCGGTCGACATCCGCACCATCGACGTCGCCGCCGCCAGCCGCAACGGCGTGCTGGTGACGCACGCCACGCCGGGCTTCGCGGCCTCCGTGGCCGAATGGGTGCTGGCCGCGATGTTTGACCTCAGCCGCAACATCAGCGACGCCGCCATGGCCTATCGCAGCGGCGTCGTGCCCGCCGTCAGGATGGGACGCGAATTGCGTGGCGCCACGCTGGGCGTGGCCGGCTACGGCACCATCGGCCAGTATCTGTGCCGCATCGCGCAGGCGCTCGGCATGAAGGTGCTGGTGGCCGATCCCTATGCGCGCATCAGCGACCCGGCGCACGTTGCCGTCGGCTTCGACGAAGTGCTGGCGCAGTCCGATTACGTCGTCTGCCTGGCACCGGCCAATGCCGAGACCGCGCATATGTTCAATGCCGCCGCGTTCGCCAAAATGCAATCTTCATCCTTCTTCATCAATGCCTCGCGCGGCGAACTGGTCGACGAAGCGGCGCTGCTGCATGCGCTGGATCACGGCGCGATCGCCGCTTGCGCCATCGACGTCGGCATGGCGCCCGACCAGATGCCGTCGCCGCTGCTGGCGCGCCATCCGCGCGTGATCGCCACGCCGCACATCGGCGGACTGACGCCGCAGGCGGCCGGGCATCAGGCCATGGATACGGTCAACCAGGTGGCAGCCATCGTCGCCGGACGTATGCCGGAAGGCGCGGTCAACGCCGGGCAGGCGACGCGGCTGGCGCGCTTTGCCGACGGTATATAAAAACACCGATCAACGGAGACATCCCATGGCCTCAGCTGTCCTGGCAAACGACATGCCCACAGGGGCCTGCGACTGCCACATTCACATCTACGACTACACGCGCTTTGCACTGGCGCCGACGGCGCTGTCCAAACCGCCGCAGGCCTTGTGGTCCGATTACCGGCACGAGCAGCAGGCGCTGGGTCTGACGCGCGCGGTGGTGGTGCAGCCGACCGGCTATGGCTTCGACAATCGCTGCACGCTCGACGCGCTGGCGCAGGCCGAAGGCAATGCGCGCGGCATCGTGGCGATCGCGCCCGATATCGCCGAGAGCGAACTGATGCAGATGGACGCCGCCGGCGTACGCGGCGTGCGCTTCATGATGATCGCCAATGGCGGCGGCGTGATGCGCTGGGACATGCTGGAGACCATCGCCGCAAAAATCGCGCCGCTGGGCTGGAACATCAACCTGCAGATCGACGGTCGCGATTTCGGGCAATATGAAAACCTGTTGAAGTCCTTGCCGTGTCGCATCGTGATCGACCACAACGGCAAATTCCTCACGCCGGTGAGACCGGACCATCCCGGCATGCAAAGCCTGCTGCGCCTGCTCGACAGCGGGCGTTGCTGGGTCAAGCTGTCGGCGCCGTACGAAACTTCGCAAACCGGCGCGCCGACTTATGACGATGTCGGTGTGCTGGCGAAGACCTTCGTCAATGCTTATCCGGAACGCTGCCTGTGGGCCAGCAACTGGCCGCATCCGGGCCGCAATCCGCAACCGTCCAATCGCGACTTGCTCGGCTTGCTGCCCTCGTGGGCGCCGTCGGCAGAGGTACGCAAACGCATCCTGGTCGACAATCCGGCGGCGCTTTACGGGTTCTGAGCGTAGTGCAGGGACAGGCTCAGTTCCTCTTCCACCTCATAAAGATCGTCCAGCGGCCACGCCAGCGATAGCGGCGTGAGCTGCACGCCGAAATGCGCCGCGGTCGCTTCGACCTCGCCCGGATGCGGCGTTTGTGTTCTGGCGATCAGGTCGATTACCGTGGCGGGCAATTTCGCGCAGGCCCCGGCTTGCGCGACGGCGATCGTCTGTACCGGCACCCGTCGGCCGTTGACCAGTTGCACCAACTCCACGAGGCTGTGCTCGTCGGGGCCGCCCAATTCATACGTGCCGGGACTGCCGGCGCCGAGCGCGGCGGCTTCCGCGATGGTGGCGATGTCGCCCAGATTGATCGGACGGCAACGTTGCTCGCCGCTGCCGTACAAGGTCACCGGCGCATCGGGCGCACGCTGTTGCAGCGACAGTTCGAACGGCAACGGTTGCGGGCTGCCGCGCACCACCGGTCCGTGACGGAAGATCACGACATTGCTCAGGCGCGCGAGCGCCTGCTCGGCCCATCCCTTGGCTTTCAGATACCAGTTGTTTTCCGCAACGTCGGCGCCGATGTGGGAGAAATAAATCACCCGCGTATCGCGTTCGCCCACCGCTGCGGCGATGCGTTCGGCGGTATCGACCATGCCGCTCCGATAGGCGTCCCAGCTGTCGGCGGCGAAGACGCCGGTCAGCAAGATCACTGCGTCGGCTTCGGCGATGACTTCAAAACTGCGTTCGCTGCGCGTCCAGTCGGCGACGACTTCATCGGCGACCAGTCGCACCGGTTGCCGCACCAATGCGGTGACGTGGACATCGGCGTCGCGCAGCAACAGCAGCAGCAAACGTCCGGTCGGGCCGTTGGCGCCGGCCACGACGACGCGGCGTAGCGGCGCTCTTGACGTTGTCGTCGTGCATGGCGCTGTTTGAAACTGGTGCATGGCTTCCCCCTGAATTGGCAGACATGCCGATGAAGACGTTTGAGGACGCGCAATATTGTGGTGCACAAAAATATTTTTCTTCATGCACTTTCAGGGGCGCCCGCCTGTTACGCTGGCAAGCGGTTTGCTAGACCGGCTATCAGAAATGCAAGACAGTTGCGACACAATCGGCAGAGCAATTGCAAACCAGCCATTGAAATGCGTGCATGCATACCAACATGCACGGCAACACTCCCTTTATCATCCTTCGCGAGGTCCCATGCCGTCACGCTTCACCATTGTTTTCGTGCTTTCCGTGCTGGGCGCCTTGCATGCGTGGATAGGCTGGCGCATCCTGCCCGCGCTCGGCATCGACGGCAACTGGCAGGCGACCGGCGCCTTGTTGCTGGTGCTGTCCTATCTGCTGATACCGGCCGGCTTGTTGTCGCGCGGAATCAAACAGCAGCCTTTGTCGGACCGCCTGGCTTGGATCGGCATGCTGGTCATGGGTTTGTTTTCGTCCTTGTTGCTGCTGACCATCGTGCGTGAAATCGGTTTGCTGGTGTTGCCGCTGTTTGGCGCGTTGACGCCGGACGTGGTCGAAAGCACCTCCTGGGCCGTCATCGGTTGTGCACTGTTGTTGACGGTCGTGGGTTATATCAACGCGCGCCGCCTGGCCGCCGTGGTCGACGTCGACGTGCCGATAAAAGGGCTGTCGCCGGCGCTGGAAGGTTTCACCATCGTGCAGATCAGCGACATCCACGTCGGTCCCACCATCAAGCGCAGCTATCTGCGCGCCATCGTCGACAAGGTCAATTCACTGAAGGCCGACATGATTGCCGTCACCGGCGATCTGGTCGACGGCAGCGTGCAGCAATTGTCCGAACACACGGCGCCGCTGGAACAGTTGCGTGCGCGTCACGGTGCTTACTTCGTCACCGGCAACCATGAGTATTACTCCAATGCGCATGCCTGGATCGAGGAGGTGCGGCGTCTCGGCCTGACCGTGCTGATGAACGAGCACGTGGTGTTGCAGCATCATGGCGCGCCGCTGGTGCTGGCGGGTGTGACCGATTTCACCGCGCATCATTTCGATGAGAATCATCGCAGCGATCCGCATGCGGCGATTCGCAATGCGCCGGTCAGCAGCGCGCGCGTGTTATTGGCGCATCAGCCGAGGTCGGCGGCTGCGGCTTCGGATGCGGGCTTTGATTTGCAGTTGTCGGGGCATACGCACGGCGGGCAGTTTTTCCCCTGGAATTTCTTTGTGCCTTTGCAGCAGCCTTATGTGGCGGGGTTGAATCGCTTGAAGGATTTGTGGGTGTATACCAGCCGGGGGACGGGGTATTGGGGGCCGCCCAAGAGGTTGTTGGCGCCTTCGGAGATTACGAGGTTGAGGTTGGTTAGTGCTTGATCTGTTTTTGCTTGGGTAGCTGATTCTTTTCTTTATTCGATCAAGCTTGGTTTGCCGGGGGCGGCCCGGCAGCCGCTCACTTTTCTTGCTCCGCCAAGAAAAGTAAGCAAAAGAAGGGTTGGAGCACTGCTCCAACACAACGGGATCCAGGTCCTTCGGACTTCCCAGCGCTGCGAAGCAAAAAATGGGAAGGGAAAACAACTCGCTTCGCTCAGACATTTTTCCCTTCTTTTTCCATTTTTCGCATCGCATCACTGGCTGGCTCTAAGCGGAACTGCTAAACCGGCTCGCTTCGCTTTGCCGGGGTTCCTCGCCTTCGGCATCGCGGCTTCAAGCGCTGGCGATGCTGCAAATTTCATTTTTACTTTTTAACTCCGTCGTCCCAGCGAAAGCTGGGACCCAGTGTCGTAAAGACGTCCGCTTCACCTTCTACCTCAAAGATACAACGCCTCCTGCTTCCGCTGCGCCCGCCTGATCGCCTGAGGCGGATAGCCGAACACGCGCAGAAACGCGCGGCGCATGCGTTCCGGGTCGTCGAAGCCGACGGCGCGGGCGATGTTTTCCAATGATTCCTCTCCTGCTTCCACGCGCGGACGCGCCGCTTCCGCACGCAGTTTTTCAATCGCCTTGGCCGGCGTCTGTCCGGTCTCGGCACTGAAGGCGCGGTCGAACTGGCGGCGGCTCAGGCAGGCGATTTCGGCCAGGCGGTCTGCGCTCAGCGATTCGTGCAAATGGTTGCGCGCGTAGCTCAGGGTTTCGCGGATGCGGCCTGACGGCGGGTCCATTTCCAGCAGGTTGGAGAATTGCGACTGGCCGCCCGGACGACGGTGATACACCACCAGCTCGCGCGCGACGGCGCGCGCCAGTTCCACGCCGAGGTCTTCTTCGATCAGCGCCAGCGCGAGGTCGATGCCGGCCGAGATGCCGGCCGAGGTCCAGACATTGCCGTCCTTGATGAAGATCTTGTCGCTGTCGACCTGCACCGCCGGATGCATGCGCTGCAAGCGCGTCGCCATGCGCCAGTGCGTGGTGGCGCGCTTGCCGTCGAGCAGGCCGGCGGCGGCAAGGACGAAGGCGCCGGTGCAGACGCTGGCGACGCGGCGTGCTTTGCCGGCGGCGTGGCGGGTGTAGTCCAGCAGGGTTGCCGACAGCACGCCTTCGCGCGGACCGGCGCCGCCGGCGATGATCAGGGTGTCGAAGGCGCTGCGGTCCAGTGGATGGGTGACGACCGCCGTGCCCGAGGCGCTTTCCAGCATGCCGCCTTGTTCGGACATCACGCGCAACTGGTAGGGGCGGGAAGCTCCGGAGCGTTCTTCGCTGAGCCGGTTGGCGACGTCGAAGGCGGTCAGCGGGCCGGTGAAGTCGAGCAGGCTGCAGTCGAGGAAGAGTAAAAAGCCGATCTTGCGCATGGCAGTTTGTCCAAAAAGGATGATTGTCCAAAAACGAGGTTTTTATGTCATTTTGGACGGATGGTGGCACGGCACACTCAGGGTGTCAAATCACCATGGAGTCGCATCATGAACACAGCAGGGCAAGCTACGGCCGCCGGACTCGCCGCGCGCAAGGACAGCCATCGCTGGAAAATCCTCGGCATCGGCGTGCTGGCCAACGCCAGCTTTTCCGCCGCCTTCGCCGGGATTCCGGTCACCGCCATCTTCATGCGCGCCGATTATCGGCTCGACAATACCCAGCTCGGTCTGGCGCTCGGATCGCTCGGTCTCGGCGTGGCGGTGAGCGAGTTGCCCTGGGGCGTATTGACCGACCGTTGGGGCGACCGCAAGGTCTTGCTGTGCGGACTGATCACGACCGCGCTGGCGCTGGCGGCGATGGCCTTGTTCGCTGCACCGGATGTCGATGGCATACCGCCGATGTGGCAATTGGCGCTGGGTTTGCTGACGGTCGGTTTGCTCGGCGGCAGCGTGAACGGTTCCAGCGGACGCGCGGTGATGGGCTGGTTTCGCGAAGGCGAGCGCGGCCTGGCCATGAGCATCCGTCAGACTGCCGTGCCGGTCGGCGGCGGTGTCGGCGCGGTGGTATTGCCGGCGCTGGCGTCGGCGCATGGCTTTGCGGCGGTGTATGGATTGCTGGCGCTGTTCTGTTTGCTCAGCGCCGCCATGGCATGGCTGTGGTTGCATGAGCCGCCTGCCGCAGCAGGGGAAATGCAAGCTCCAGTGCAGACGCGCAGCGCCTTGCGCGACATCAAGGTCTGGCGCGTGGCGATGGCGATCGGGATGTTGTGTTTTCCGCAGGTGTCGGTGCTGACGTTCGCGACGATCTTTTTGCACGATGTCGGCCATGTCGGTCTGACGCTGATCAGTACGACCATGGCGGCGATCCAGATCGGCGCCGCGGTGATGCGGGTGTGGAGCGGACGCTGGACCGACCGCCACGGCAATCGTCGCAGCTATCTGCGCACGTGCAGCGCACTGAGCGTGCTGCTGTTCGTCGGGATGGGCGTGCTGGCGGCGCTGGCGCCGCATGATTGGCCGCAATGGATCTTGGCGCTCGTTGTGCTGATGTTGATCGCAGGAGGGATTTGCGCCTCGGCCTGGCATGGCGTGGCCTATACCGAATTGGCGACCCTGGCCGGGGCGCATCAGGTCGGTACGGCGCTGGGGCTGGGCAATACCTGCGTGTTCCTGGTGTTTTTCCTGACCGCCCAGGCCATACCAGTCTTGCTTGCCTGGCAATCGTGGGCGGCGGTGTGGCTGGCCGGTGCGGTGGGCGCCTTGATTGCGTGGCCGATTTTCCTGAAGCCGGCGCGTTGATGTAATAATCGTCCGCTTCAACCACTTCTCGTCTTCGCCATGGATCGTCTGAGCGACATGCGTCTGTTTCTGAGCGCGGCGTCCGCCGGCAGTTTTTCCGCTGCCGGGCGCAAGGTCGGCTTGTCGCCGGCGGCTTCAAGCGCGGCCATGCAAAGGCTGGAGCAGTCGCTCGGCGTCAAGCTGTTCGAGCGTACCACGCGCCAGTTGCGGCTGACCGAAGAAGGGCGGCTGTACCAGTACTACTGCCAGCAAGCCATCGACGCCATCACCGAAGCCGAACACCAGCTGCAAGCCGGCAAGCAGCTGGTGCAAGGCACGGTGCGCATCTCGGCGCCGTCGGATCTGGGGCGCAATCTGCTGCAGGACTATCTGTTTGAATTCTCGCAGCACTATCCCGACGTGCGTTTCGTCCTGTCGCTGACCGACTCGCACGCCAACCTCGTTCTCGACGATGTCGACGTCGCCATCCGTTACGGCAAGCTGGCCGACAGCAGCATGGTGGCGCGCACCTTGGCGCCCAATCGCCGTGTGATTTGCGTGGCGCCGGCTTGCGATGACCACTTCGGTCCGTTGACGGAATTGCAGCAACTCGCGCAGCGGCCGGCATTGGTGCTGACCACGTCGGCCGGGCCGATGAATGTCTGGCAATTCCAGAGCGGCAAGCGCGTCGAATCCATCCAGCTCGATCACTATCACGAGACCAACGACGGCGAGATCCTGCGCAAGTGGGCGGTGCAGGGGCGAGGTTACGCGTACAAGTCCGTGCTCGATATCGTCGATGACGTGCGCGCGGAACGCCTGCGCATCGTGCTGCCCGACAAGCTGTCGGCGCCGGTGCCGCTGCATGCGCTATATCACCGCAACAAGCACCAGCCGCCGCGCGTCAAGCTGCTGCTGGATTTCCTGCAAGAGCGTTTCGCGGCCCAATCCGCTGCACTCGACGAACTGGGCATTGCGTTTTAAGCGACAGGCGAATAGTCGCTGTAGTCGGTATACCCCCGCTGATCACCGCCGAACAAGGTGGCGCCGTCGAGATCGGCCAGCGCCAGGTTTTCCTGCAGGCGTTTCGGCAGATCCGGATTGGCGACAAAGGGACGGCCGAAAGCCACCAGATCGGCCAGTCCGTCGGCCAGGATTTTTCCGCCACGTTCCTTGTCGTAGCGTCCGGCCACGATGATGCGGCCCGAGTACGCGGCGCGCAGCTGGTGGCGGAAGTCTTCGGGAATCGTCGGCGCATCGTCCCAGTCGGCTTCCGACAAGTGGATGTAGGCGACCTTGAGCTTCTCCATTTCGCCTACGGCGTAGAGGATGGTGTCGACGATTTCCGGATCGGCCATGTCCTTGATGGTGATGTAGGGAGCCAGCCGTACGCCGACGCGCTCTGCACCGATTTCCTTGATCACCGTCGTCACCACTTCGCGCAAGAAGCGCACGCGGTTGTCGACGCTGCCGCCGTACCGGTCGGTGCGATGATTGGAGACTGTGCGCAGGAACTGGTCGATCAGGTAGCCATTGCCGCCATGGAATTCAATGCCGTCAAAACCTGCTTCCATCGCATTGGCCGCAGCCTGGCGGAAGTCTTCGACGATATCGCCGATTTCTTCCACCGTCAGCGCGCGCGGCATCGAGGTATCGACCATGCTGCCGACGCCGTCGTCGCCGACGATCCACACTTGCGTGCCGCGCGGCTGGATCGCCGACGGCGCCACCGGCGCAGCGCCGTTGTGGAATACCGTATGCGATACCCGGCCGACGTGCCACAGCTGCACGAAGATGCGTCCGCCCTTGGCATGCACGGCATCGGTGACCAGCTTCCAGCCGGCGATCTGTTCCTGAGTATGGATACCCGGCGTGAACGAATAGCCCTGGCCTTGCGGAGAAATCTGCGTCGCCTCGCTCACGATCAGACCGGCTGCCGCGCGCTGGGCATAGTACTCGGCCATCATCCGGTTCGGGATGTTGCCGGGCTGCGTGGTGCGGGCGCGCGTCATCGGCGCCATCACGATGCGGTTGGGCAGCTGAGACTCACCCAGTTGCAATGATGAAAACAGGGGCGAGTCTTTCAATGGTGTGGTGTTAGTCATTACAGTAATCCTCCGCCTTCGATATCAATCACGGCGCCGCTGACGAAGCCGTTTTCCATGGCAAGCATGTAAGCCTGCGCTACATCCTGCGGCGTGCCGACGCGGCCCACCGGCAGACTCTGGCCGATACGGGCCATCGCCGCCATGCGCGATTCTGCGCCGGCTTCGCCCCACAATTCGGTATCGATCACGCCCGGGCTGACGACGTTCACGCGGCGCGGCGCCAGTTCCTTCGCGAGGGTTTTCGCGGTCGCTTCCACGGCGGCGTTCAGCGTGCTCTTGAGCAAACCGCCGGGACCGAACTTGCGCGACAGCAGGCCGGAGGTCAGCGTCACGGAAGCATTCGGTGACAGGTAGGGCAGCGCCGCCTGGATCGCAAACAGCGAACCGAACAGCTTGACGTTGAAGGCCAGCTCCAGTTCGTCGCGCTTGAGATCGGTCAGCTTGGGCGAGCCGACGCGGGCGCCGGCTGTCAGCACCAGATGATCGATCCTGCCGATGGCGGCGAAGGCTTGGGTGAGGGCGGCGTGGTCGGTGACGTCGGCTGCGATGGCGGCAATGCCGCGCAGATTGTCGCCGGTTTTCGCCGAGCGCCCGATAATGGTAACGGTGGCGCCGCGTTGTGCCGCCTCCTTGGCGACTTCGCGGCCGATGCCGGAAGTGCCGCCGATGACGACGACTTGCTGGTTGTTCAGTGAGGTGTCGGACATGATGATCTTTCAGTAGATGAGTAGTGTGTTTCTGTTCTTATTGCTGAATGACACCGAGCTGCTGCATCAATGTCAGGTTGTCTTCCAGATGCCAGTTCTCGGCGATCTTGCCATCCTGGATGCGATACAAATCGTGGGCTTGAAAATCGATGGCTTGCCCTTTACCCTGCAGCGTGCCGAACACGCCGGTGAAGTGGCCGCGGAAACGCAGATGCACTGCGACGCGATCACCGGCTACCGTCATGTCCTGCACTTCCGCGCTCAGATCGGGCACTGCCTTGCGGAAACCGGCCGACGCCTGCAAGGGACCGTCGATACCTTGCGGACGTCCGGCGGGCAGCGTGCGGTCGATGAACGACGGGCTCAGCGCCTGCTGCGCCAACTGTGCATCGCCGCTGTTCCAGAACGCTGCGTAACGGCGCGCCGCCAGTACGCGTGCGTCGGCAGCGATCTTCGCTGCCGGCAGATTGATGGCGATATGCTGCGGCGTCGGCAGCTTGTTTTCGGCCGCCTGGGTAAGAGGGGCATTCATCAGCATCGCGGCCAGGCCGGTCAGCGTCAGGGCTTGTATCCATTTCTTGTTGTTCATGGTGTTTCTCCGGGTATCAAGGAAGTGAATGCATTGTCGGCTGCGGCGGCTTGATTGAGAATGTGTCCGGCGCTTGAATCAGCTTCTTGATATTTTTGAAGATGGGGCAATTTCCCGTCTGACTTACCTCGTTTTCGCGGTCTTTAGACGACTGGTCTAATTTTTGGGTAAAATAGCCAAATCATGAGAGATACCTACGCCGAAACCAAACTCGCCATCCTGCTTGCAGGACGGGGCCTGATCGCCAAGAAAGGTTTTACCGGCGTGGGTTTGAGCGAGCTGCTGGCGGCCGCCGACATTCCGAAAGGCTCGTTCTACCATTACTTCGGTTCCAAGGAAGGTTATGGCAAGGAACTGATCGAGCAATACGTGTCCGAGTACCTGCAAGTGCTCGACAAGCTTTTCGCCCCGGGCGACAGCAATGCCCGCGAGCGTCTGTTGACGTTTTGGGGGCACTGGATCGAGACCCAATGCTGCGAGATGACCGAACATAAATGCCTGGTGGTCAAGCTCAGTGCGGAAGTGGCGGATCTGTCCGACGACATGCGCATTGCCTTGCATGAGGGCACCAAAGCTTTCATGACGCGTATCGCCGCCGTGATTCAGGAAGGCGTCGACGAGGGGTCCCTGCACACCGCGCTGGAACCGGCCAAGACGGCGCAGATGCTGTATCAGCTGTGGCTGGGCGCGAGCCTGATCAGCAAGCTGAGCAAGGGCCGCGATGCCCTGGAAAGCGCGATGGACGTTACCCGGCGCGTGCTGGTTGCACCATGAAGACATAGCCGGTTCCGGACCCATTGCTCAATTGACATTTGAACGTAAGCACTGCTGACATCGTGGTCGGCGGGGACTCACTTTTTCCAAGGAAAACCATCATGCCGCAATCCACCAGCATCAATCGCCGCATCGTACTGGCGTCGCGTCCCGCCGCCGCCCCGGCGCCGGAGAATTTCCGCCTTGAAGAAGTCGCCGTGCCGACCCCGGCGGCGGGGCAGTTCCTGCTGCGCGCGGACTATCTCTCGCTCGATCCTTACATGCGCGGCCGCATGAGCGACGCGCCCTCGTACGCCCCTTGTGTTGAAATCGGCGGCGTCATGACCGGCGGCACCGTTTCGCGCGTGGTGGCGTCGCAGCATCCCGATTATCAGGAAGGCGATCTCGTGATGGCCTACACCGGCTGGCAGGATTACGCCTTGTCGGACGGCGTCGGCGCCACCAAGCTGAACAAGGACATGCCGCGTCCGTCGTACGCCCTCGGCCTGTTCGGCATGCCGGGCTTCACCGCCTACGCGGGCTTGCTCGACATCGGCCAACCGAAGGAAGGCGAGACCGTCGTTGTCGCCGCGGCAACCGGCGCGGTCGGCTCCGTGGTCGGGCAGATCGCCAAACTCAAGGGCTGTCGCGTGATCGGCATCGCCGGCGGCGCCGAGAAATGCCGCTACGCCGTGGAAGAACTCGGCTTCGATGCCTGCATCGATCATCGCAGCGACGACTTGCCGCAACAACTCAAGGACGCCTGCCCGCAAGGCATCGACGTCTATTTTGAAAACGTCGGCGGCAAAGTATTCGAAGCCGTGCTGCCCTTGCTCAACGTGCATGCGCGCGTGCCGCTGTGCGGCCTGATTGCGCAATACAGCGGCGTGGCGCCGAACGCCGCCTTGCTCGCCACGCTGCCGCGCAACCTGTTGACCAGGCGCATCCGCATGCAGGGCTTCATCATTTTCGACTACTACCAGCGCGCCGGCTATTTCGCCGAGTTCTTCAAGGACATGAACGCGTGGGCGGCGGCCGGCAAGATCAAGTATCGCGAAGACGTGGTGCAAGGCCTGGAGAATGCGCCACAGGCTTTCATGGGCATGCTGGAAGGCAAGAACTTCGGCAAGCTCGTCGTTCAGATCGCATGACTATTTTTGCAGCACATTTTTTGTAGCTTATTCAAGTCGCCCGGCTCAGGGCGCCAGCAAGGACACAGCATGATTCCGTTTTCCGTACTCGACTTATCTCCCATCAATCAGGGCAGCACCGCCGCGCAAGCCTTCCACAACAGCAAGGAGCTGGCGCAGAAGGCAGAAGCGCTCGGTTACAACCGCTACTGGCTGGCCGAACACCACAACATGACCGGCATCGCCAGCGCGGCGACCTCGGTGGTGATCTCGCACATCGCCGCCAACACCAGGACCATCCGCGTCGGCGCCGGCGGCATCATGCTGCCCAACCATTCGCCGCTGGTGATCGCCGAGCAGTTCGGCACGCTGGAGTCGCTCTATCCCGGTCGCATCGATCTCGGCCTGGGGCGCGCGCCGGGTTCCGATCAGCGCACCGCGCGCGCCTTGCGCCGCCATCTCGCCGACAGCGCCGACACCTTCCCGCAAGACGTGGCGGAGCTGCAGGAATACTTCAAGGAAGCCTCGCCCTATCAAGCCGTGCGCGCCGTGCCGGGCTACGGCCTGAACGTGCCGCTGTGGCTGCTCGGTTCCAGCATGTTCAGCGCCCAGCTGGCGGCGGAAATGGGCTTGCCGTTCGCCTTCGCTTCGCACTTCGCACCGGGATTCATGAAGTCGGCCATCGAAATTTACCGCACCCGCTTCAAGCCATCCGAAGCGCTGGCGCGTCCGCACGTGATGCTCGGCCTGAACGTCTTCGCTGCCGACACCGACCGCGAAGGCGAACGTCTGTTCACCTCTCTGCAACAGCAGTTCGTCAATCTGGTGCGCGGCGTGCCGGGCCAACTGAACCCGCCGCGCGAGACGATGGAAGACTACTGGCGTCCGGAAGAAAAATCCCATGTCGAACGTTCGTTGTCCTGCGCCATCGTCGGCTCGCCCGAGACCGTGCGCGAAGGCTTGCAAAACTTCATCGACGACACCGGCGCGGATGAATTGATGATCACCGCGCAAATCCACGACCACGCGGCGCGTCTGCGTTCGTTTGAAATCGTGGCGGAAGCGCGCGAGGCGTTGAATCTGACGCCGCAGATTTAATTCTTTACGTCGCAACCAAAAAGCCGGGCATCGATCCCGGCTTTTTTTATTCAGCATGCAGCCGTCACGCGAACGCGATTCATCGACAGCTTGCCTTGCTGCATGGAACGAGCGGAAATCCGATCGATTGCGATACCATTGCGATTTTCCGCAACGGCGGCGCGCCGGCAAGTCTGGCACGCGACTTGCGTCGAATGGAATCACCGCAGAGGGCCGCGTCGCGCAGGTGTCGTGGATGGATAAGAAACACAAATAAGCAAGACAAAAAATATCGGGAGTTCGCATGTTGTACAGCAAGACTTGCATCGGCGGCATGGTCACCGCCCCTCATCACCTCGCAGCGCAAGCCGGCGCCGCCGTATTGCGCGAAGGCGGCAACGCAGTCGAAGCCATGGTGGCGGCAGCCGC
>NZ_AKJW01000042.1 GCF_000282135.1 Herbaspirillum sp. CF444 | reverse complement strand
AGATAAAAAAATACAACAGATGCCATTTCATTTTTTTGATCCCATCTAAAAAAGCACTTCTATAAACAAAGCTGAAGTCACGCGGAAACAGAAGCTTTAATGTCTGGGCATCCGACTGAAAGTACGGATCCTCAAGACTATTTTTATAGAAGGATGTCAAATGCAAAAATCTCTGCTGGCACTCGCCGTTCTGGGCGCATTCGCAGGCGCCGCTCAAGCACAAAGTTCCGTGACCATCTACGGTATCGTTGATACCGGCGTCGTCTATCAAAGCAAGGTGTCCACCGGCACCGGCACCACGGGCAGCAAGTTCGGCCTGAATTCGGGCATCGTGCAAGGTTCGCGCATCGGCTTCAAGGGCGTTGAAGACCTGGGCGGCGGCCTGTCCGCCGTGTTCCAACTGGAAACCGGTTTCTCCAACGACACCGGCGCCCTGCAAGGCTCCGACGCATCGACGTCGTCGAACCTGTTCCGCCGCAAGTCGGTCGTCGGTCTGGCCGGCGGTTTCGGTAGCGTCCTGCTCGGCCGTCAAACCGACTACGCCGACACCATTTCCGCTTACACCTCCGTCAACGACTTCGGCGGCTGGACCGGCAACGTGGGCCACAACCTGGATCGCCTGGAAGGCACCCGCACCAACAATTCGATCAGCTACACCACCAGCAACCTGGGCGGCTTCACCGGCAACCTGATCTACGGTTTCGGCGAAACTGCCGGTCAAACTTCCGCCGGACAAGCCTTCGGCGCCGGCCTGAAGTACGACAACGGTCCCCTGGGCCTGGGCATGAACTACTACCAGTCCAAGGCCAACGGCACGTCGACCTACTCGGCTGACACCAGCCTGATCCCGTCCTCGAGCTCCACCGCCTCCGTCAATACCCTGGCTGCCAATGCAGGAAAAACGGCATTCAAGGGATTCAACCTGGTGGCGTCGTACCAGTTCGGTCCGGCCCGCGTGTACGGCAACTGGTCGCGCGTCAAGCAAGACCTGAACACGCAGGCCAACCTGACTTCCATCAGTGTCGGTTCGCTGTCCACCTTGACCAACCGTACTCTGGCGCGTGCGAAGCAGGCCGACGTGTTCGAACTCGGTACTGCCTATTCCCTGAGCCCGTCGCTGAAGCTGTTGGGCGCAGTGGACCGCACCAATGCGCAATTTGATGGCGTCTCGGGCAAGGGCAAGCTGACCCAGTTCAGCCTGGGCACCGACTACTGGCTGTCCAAGCGCACCGACCTGTATGCCTTCCTGGCGTACACCAAGGCCACCGACATGGTCAACACCGGCGTGTCCGACAGCACCGGCGTCGATGGCAACCAGGGCTCCGTGGCTGTGGGTATCCGCCACAAGTTCTGATGCACCGGTCGTCATTCCTGCGACAGTAGCAAGGACGTAAAAAAGGGCGCCGCATGAATTCATGCAGCGCCCTTTTTATTTCTTGTGCGCGACAGTGAAGAGAGCCGATTCGCTATCGCCCTGTCCGCATGCGCCATGCGCGTCCGGAAACATGAGGCTTCTCCAGTAGATCAACGCCCGCCAATGTCGCGCTGATGGTGCGG
>NZ_AKJW01000041.1 GCF_000282135.1 Herbaspirillum sp. CF444 | reverse complement strand
CGCCATTGGAGGACGCGACTGAGGAAACCACAGAGAGTGGTGCTTGTATATCCTGAATTGGATATTGAGATGCAGTCCCGCCGGAATCTTTTACATATACGCCGCTATCAACCAACGTCTTGTAGTTCACAGCTGTACTTTGTTTCAGGTTATTTTTGAATTGACTAACGTCTACTGATCCGGTCTTATTCAGGAAACTATACGATAGCGCTAAAGCACCATCGATAAATGCGAAATCAGTTTTTCCATCTCCATTAAAATCCCCTGTCACAGTACTATAAGATGCCTGTGGCGGTAGGCCAAAATGCCAACCTACATGAACCGGCTGTCGTATCGAAGATGAAAATGTTCCATCTCCACGACTGTGGAATAGATAGACATTCGTGTCGCCAGTGTCGCCTGCAAATGCAAAATCCGTCTTCCCATCTCCATTGAAATCTCCAGAGATCGTCTGATACCTTGCGTGTATAGGCGATCCAAAATGCCATCCTGCTTTCAATAGCTGAGTAGACATGGCAAAAGTGCCATCGCCCTGGCTAAGGAAGACATAGATACTTGTATCCTGATCATCTCCGGCCATCAAAAAATCAGTTTTTCCATCCCCATTGAAATCTCCCGAAATTAGCTCATAGGTCCCGGCAACGCCGAAATGCCAGCCATTTGCAGTTTGCTGCCTGGATGGAGAAAAAGTACCGTCACCATTCCCCATAAAAACATAGATATAGTGAGACTCATCATCTCCTACAAATGCAAAATCCGTTTTTCCGTCTCCATTGAAATCACCAACTACCGTTTGATAAGCGAGATGAATCGGAGAACCAAAATGCCAACCCGCTTTTAGCAGCTGGCTGGACATAATGAAGGTGCCGTCACCCTGACTGATGAATACATATACGCTTGTATCTTTGTCGTCGCCTGCCAATGCAAAATCCGTCTTACCATCTCCATTGAAATCACCAACAATTAGCTCGTATGTTCCTGGCACGCCGAAATGCCAACCATTCGCGGTCTGCTGCCTGGATGGAGAGAATGTACCGTCCCCGTTGCTCAAGAATACGTAGATATAGTGAGACTCATCATCTCCTACAAATGCAAAATCCGTTTTCCCGTCCCCGTTAAAATCTCCGATTACCGTTTGGTAGGCAGATGAAATCCTGGCACCAAAATGCCATCCCGCCTTCAACAATTGGGTAGATGCAGTGAATGTTCCGTCCCCCTTGCTAAGGAAAACGTATATGTTTGTATCCTGATCATCTCCCGCCAGAGCGAAATCGGTCTTCCCGTCACCGTTGAAATCGCCCACAATCAATTCATAGGCTCCAGGACTTCCAAAATGCCAGACACTGCTTAGAACGTTCTGAGTTGACGTGAAATCCGTAGAGAAATAATCACCAATTTGATTCAAAAACTGAAGATCCAAACTTGAAATACAGTTACCGTTGCCAGCGCACTCTTGTATGCTTGAGACGCGGGAAGGGAGTTGAGTCTGGTTTGGCTCATAAAGTAATTTGTACTCTTTGAGCAAGGTACTTCCTGAATAGCTTTTTGCCGCAACAAGTCGAGTGGTTGTTTTGTTGATTGACCCTGCATGATAAAGCGATGAAACATCAGGCCTGGCTTCATACTGGAATTGCACAGAGTTTGTTGGCACCGTATTAGTTTTGCTATTACCGGCGTAGTCGACCCGAATGGGATAGTAGCTACCATTAGCGACATCTTTCGTGTAACTGGCCGTCAGGTAATTTCCCTTTGTGTCTTCGATACGATTCAAGGCCCAGGCGCTGACAGCAGTCTTACCCTGCGCTTCGATCCGGGCATCGCTGGTCCTTCCATACTCCATCACCTGACCGGCCTTGGTCCATACCTTGAACCACGCAGGCCCGTTGCCCGCAATACCGTACGACACGATCTTCGCAAAGCTCTCTCGCTCAGTGCGATACTCCGTTCCATCGCCACCTTCGCTGCCACTGACGGCAATCAGCCGTTGACCATCCAGACAGTAGCGATCATTGCCGTCATAGTTCACACCGCCCCGAACGCCATCTTGCGCCATCGTCCGCGGGCATCGTCCTACTCCTCCCAAGCCGCCAAGACTCCAGCCAACACCCAGCAAACCATTGCCGGCCTGGCTGCTGTAATTCAGCGACAACTTGGGCTCCATGCCTCCGACACCGGGAGACACTTGAATCGGGATCGTGTAAGTTGCCGCGCCACTCTCGCTAACCTGGAATTGTCCGGGCGTGACCATCTGCGCCTGCGCAAACGGTACAAACGATATGACCAACAACAGACAACTTAATAGCTGCTTATTATTTTTGATGTTTAACGCAGTCATCACGAAAACTTCCCCTGTTTTATATTTGAAGAAATATCTGCTTATTGCGAAGGCAAATAAACGAAATGCCAGTCGCTGTATTTCCTAATCCCGATGAAGTCACCACCTTCTTGCTCAAAGACGCGCTTCATTGGTTCTTTCTCTGAAAGACTGAAAATCCCCATAATGCCGCCATCGGGCGCCCGTATCAGCCCCCACTTCTCTTCACCGGTAAAAGGATCTTTGTATATTTTCCGGAGGTATCGACTCGTCACGAGTTGGCGATTGTCTTTCAGAAGATCATTCAGGCTATTGGGATAGCGTTTGATAATGCCTGGCGTCTTCTGGTAATAAACACCGATGGCATTTCGAAAAGCATTCCCGATAAATAACAATTCGCGCTCCTTCTCGCGCTGCTGCGCCGTCGACCAGAGCACTCCGGTGCCGGCGATCGATGCGGAAAATATCGCAACAAAAAACAAAAGTGCAAGATAAGTGAAGCCGTCTTCATTTTTCATAGGCACTACCATTCGCGATACAGGGTGCCGTCTTTAGCCCGGGCGGAAGATCCGCTGTGGATGTCAAAGACACCGCCCAAATCCGGATTTTCCGGTGCGACGACAACCCAGGTCTTGTTGCTCTCGGTGACCGGATCAAGCGGGATCTTGCGCAAATACTTGTGCGTCACCAGATCATCCAGCGATTGGGGATATTTCCCCGTGTCGCCATAGAATTTGTCCAGGACGTCCCGCACGCTAGCCAGGTTTTCTCTCAGGACAGCTTCTCTCGCCTTGTCCACATTTCCGATGTAACGGGGCGCGGCAAAGGTCAGGAGCGTTGCGATGATCGCCATGACCACCAGCAGCTCAATCAGCGTAAAGCCTCGTTTTTTCTTTTGGCCAACCATCATTTACCACTCTCGATAGGGAATGCCGTTCAGACCTGTACCGTCCGAATTGGAATAGACATCAAAGACATCGCTGCCTTCTTTAGGCTCCTCGGCACTGGACGCATAACTTCTCTTTCCCCATGTGGCGGCAGCAGAGCCCGGAGCATCCTCTTGCAATGGATCTCGTGGAATGCGTCGCAGAAAATATATCTTCTGTGAAGTGGGACTCTTTATATCGGTGACTCCTTTTTGAAGGAGTTCCAAATTGGACGGATAACCCGAATCTCCGGCTCTGACTTCCACGCGTCCGTCATCCACTGCCTTTTTATAACTATCCAGCGCAAGTCTTATTTCACGCAAAGAGCGTCTCAGTTCCGCTTCCTTATTTCTCTTTGCCACCAGCCCCGCCATCGGGATCGCTGCACTGGCCAAAATAGAGACGATGACGATCGTCACCAAGAGCTCAACAATCGTAAAGCCCTCCTGGCCAGCCCGTTTGGTGCGCCGAGTCACAAGTCCGCCTGTCAGTTCGACGGTTGAACAACGAACGGCGCCGGCAGAACAGGAACCGCAGTACTGTCGCCAACCGAGACCGGCGTCGCCGACACGATCTTTACTTCAGTCGGTCCTTTGACATCCAAAGCTCTGAAAGTAAATACCGCGACGGCATCCTCACCATGCGCCCCTTCTACTCCCGAGCGGACAACGCTGACAAATGCCTTCCCTGATTTGGCATCTACGTTGCTCGACAGGCTGGATTGACCACCGTCCTGTTTAAAGAAAGGCCCTTCTGCAATTTCCACGACCTGAAGCGCTGCAGGATCGAATCCCAACTGGAAAGGCAAACTACGCAGACCGCCATCCGTCTTGACCTTCAGCGCAACCTTGAATTGTTCTCCGGCCTTCACCTGTTTCGGCCCTTGCCATTGCAACGCGATGACCGAGGGCGCCGTGTTCTTTTCCTTGCCCGTACTTGAGCTTCTGGGTTCATTCGCAGGCGTCTTGCCGGATTTCAAGTCGTCTTCCGGCACTTGTGGCTGCAGCGTCAAAGGACGATTGCGCAGCGACATTTCGGTACCTGACCAGAATTCATTGAAAGCAGCTTCCGGGCGTTTGATGTTGCGAATCAGATGCGGCGTGATCGACAACACAATTTCCGTCTTTTGCCGGTCGTCTTTTTGACTTGAGAACAGTCTTCCCAGAATCGGAATATCTCCCAGTCCAGGGACACGGTTCGAGCTCATGCGGTCCTCGTCGCCAATCAGCCCGGCAAGTACCTGCGTTTCACCATCCTTTAACCGCAAGACAGTCGAAGCGGAACGTGAACCAATTTGATAGGTAACGGAACCAGCAGGCGTCAGCACCTGATTCGTGATCGAACTGACTTCAAGCCCGACTTTAATCGCGACTTCATCTTGCAGATAAACGTTAGGCTCCACTTCCAGCTTGATGCCGACGTCCAGGTATTGAATGCTCTCGGAGATAATCCCGGTCGCCGTAGTGGTCGTCGTTGAGACCGGCACCTTGTCTCCGATCATGATCTTCGCCTTTTCCCGATTGCGGGCGCGAATACGCGGATTGGCGAGAATATTGGCGTCGCCGACTTCGCGACGGAGATTGACCACTGCGCTGGACAGATTGGCCCCGATGCGATCCGAATTGATGTTCTTCAGATCCGTCAGTGTTGTTGAACTTGAACCGCTGCTGCTCAATGGCGACAACGTCAACTTGGTCGGCCATTGAATGCCCAGTTCGGTAAGCTTGGTTCGCTTGACCTCCAACACTTCGACTTCGAGCATCACCTCCGGATCTGCCAGATCGTGCATGGCGATCAGTTTTTCCGCCAGCTTGATTGCCTCGGGCGTATCGCGCATGACGATCAGGTTCAACTTCTCATCGATGAAGATATCCTTGGTCTTCAACAAACCTTTGATCATGGCCTGTGTTTGCTTCGCATCTGCATTGCCGAGGTAGAAGCCTTTAACAACCAGCTCCTGATAGTCCTTCAGCTTCTCCGGCGTATTCGGATAAATCAGGATGGTGTTACTGTTTAAAACCTTCTTTTCCAGCCGGTTGGTCTGCAGCAGCAGGTCGATTGCATTCTCAAGCGATGAATCGCGCAGAAAAATTGTCGTACGCAGATCCGGCTTCACATCCTGATCGAGGATGAAATTAACGCCGCTGGAGCGGGCCAGCGCCTCGAAGACGATCCGCAGATTGGCATCGCGAAACTCCAGGCTGATGGGCTTCTTTTGAGACGATTTCAAGACGGGTTCCATTACCGTCTTTTTATGATTCAGTTCATCAATTTGCCGCTTCAACCCGGCGAGCTCGATATTGGAAGAGCCATCGGCAAATATCGGCTTCAATAATGCGGAAGCTCGATCCACCTCTCCCTTGGCCAAGGTCTCTTTGGCCAACTCGATAATTGGCGCGTAGCGCCGTTCCTTTTCCAGTGCATCGATCCCGGCCTGGGCGCGGTTGTTTGACGGCTCCAGTTGCAAGACGCGGCGATAGTAGCCTTCGCTGCTGTCGAAAGATCCGGAGATCCGGTCAGTATCCGCAGAAGCCAAAAGACGATTGACCTGATCCTCCTTGCGCCGAAGATAATCGGCCCGGAACGAAATATTATCGGGCGCTTCCTTGCTGGCCTGTTCCAGGCTGGCCAATCCCTCATCAAATCGGCCCTCCGCGATCTGATTCAGACCGTTGCGGTGCGCTTGCTCTCCTGCGCACCCCGCAAGCATCACCACAATCGCGGCACCCCATGCCGCATTTCTCATGAATTTCATTATTTCGCTTCTTTATAAACCTGCGCCGATGGAGATGGTTTGCCTGATTCCCAATGGAAGGTATTGGATGACTAAATTGCCCTTTTCCACACCTTCAAACCGGTAACTGCTATCAAACGTATCGCCCTTTTTAATCACAAAGGATTCATTCCCTTTGCTTAAATAAATCGTCCAATTCTCGCCATCCTCTTCCAGTTTTCCAACGTAAGAAAATGGCAGGGGCGGCGCCGTCGGTTTGGGAGGCGCCTGTGGAGGTGGCGGCGGTGGCGGCACATACCACGACTTGGGCGTAAATGGATTGATGTCTCCTACCGACATTTCCAGGCGCGTCGGATTTCCCAACGCCAGTTCACGCGCCGGCGTTGCTCCCGAGGCTGCCGGCCTGACCTTGGGGATGTCTCGCTCGGCCGGTTCGCTGATGGCAACCGAGTCCTTTTCGCTATAAAACTGCTGCACGCTGGCGCCTATCGCCAACAACAACAGCGCACCCAATATGGCCAATCTTCTCTTGGGCGTCATTGCAAAGGCCTCAGATACAGCGCGAATTTCAACTGCGCGTCGATCATCGGATCGTTGATGCGCTGCCGCGTAAAAACGACGCTATCCAAGGATGCGTTGGGAACCTCATTCAACACCTGCGCGATGAACTTCCGTATCTGCAGATAGCCGCCTTTCACCGGAAAAACAAGGTCATACCGCAGCAGCTTGCTGTCACGCTCCCCGGCCAACTGGTAGTCGCCGCGCTCAAGTACAACGCCCTGCATCGAGGCGGCGGCATAAATTCTGTCCATCCCGTCCGGTACGGTGTCTTGCTCGGGGAAAAATCGATAAAAGTCGGCCAGTTGCTCGGCAGGATTGAGGGCTTTGATTTCAGTGGAACGCAGCTTCGATTTCCGGCGCAACTCCTGCGCATCGGCTTTCAAGGAAGAAACGTCCTGACGCAACGGTATCAGCACAAGAAAATAAGAAGCAATGCCGATGCCCAACACCAACATGCCGACGCTGCCCGGCCAACCCAGCGCCTGAAAAAATCTTCTAAGCTGCCAAAAGAAAGAGGAGGATATTTTCATCGGAATGGTCCTATCTCTTTCCCATGATGTCCGGCGTCATCAACCACTTCGCCACGGCGACGAAACGCACGGGCCTCTGCGGATCTTGCGGCTGCACCTGATGATTCATCACATACACGTCCTGCAAAAGCGGAATCGCCGCCAATTGACGCGCATACGCCGTCACTCCGTTGAAGTCTTTCGCCTCTGCGGTAATCCGTATTTCCTTTCTTTCCGTATCGGGTTCGATACTCAGCAGAGTGACCTGATCGCTCATGGTCGATTCGATCTCCCGAAACAAGGCATCCCAAGGCAAAGACAAGTGCGAGATCGCTCTGTTTGCGGCCTTCAGCTCGGCTTGCAACTGATCGCGGTCACCCGCCTTCACCTTGTTCGCTTCCGGGCGTGTTGTTTTGCGTTCGGATTGTTTCAAGTCCCGCCATGACTTCTCCCATGCGGCCAACTCTCGCGACGAGCGGACATAGGCCCGTCCTTCACAAGCCGCGACAATCAAAGCCGCGAGCAAGAACATCAATCCAAGCCAGCGCCACGGACTTCTTACGGCAACAAAATTGATTCTTAAAGATTGCATCAGGCCGTTGCTCCAGCGATTTCCATTTTTCGGCCATGCTGCCCCTGAAGCCCTCTACCCAACAGATGAAATTTTTCCATTTGCGAAAAGACCGAGGGATCAATGACCGCATGCAGGTCCAGATAAACGCGCGTCTGTTCGCTCTCGCCCTGCAAAACAATCTCCCGATCTATCGCCGCCAGCAAGGCCAAGGTCATATCCCCCGACAATTTCACCGTGCGGATAGTGCGCCACGCGTTATCCCTGACGATACCCATCACGCACAAATCACGTTCAACACTGACGATCAGCCCATTTCCTGCAATCCGCTTCCGCCAGGTATTAAAAGTATGCACAAAGCGAGGCACAACCGAAATCAACCGAATCTTGTGTCCGGCAAGGACACTACTGAGCGCCTCAAAAAGCCCCTCCGGAATCGAACAGGCAATCCCATCTTTTCCATGCGTATCGAAATGCCAGGACAATTTCGCCTCCGAATGCCCTTCGCCAAACAAGACATCAAAATGAATCCGCGCCAAGGTGATCGCTTCGGATTTTTTCTGAAAGCCATCCGACCACGGCAAAAAAACATAGCGGGTAAATGCGTCCGAAATAATCAACTCAGCATCCGTGGCCGCCCATTTTGATTGAGCAAGCCATTGCCCCAGTGCCGACACTACTGCACCCCAGTTCGGCGACGCGTCGTCAGGCTTCACGGAAAGCGACCCGAGCTCCTGAACCGGCGACCGCCATCCTCGCTTGCGCAAAGACACGGTCAGCGTGTCCGGCATCACGACGACAGTGAGCTTATTGCGCGACGAAAGTAACACGATTGATTTCTTCCAAAGTTGTCTTTCCTGCAGCCATCAGGTCCAAAGCCGCTTCGCGCAAGAAGCGCGTTCCATTGGCGCGCGCGGCCTCCTTGATCGTGCGAATCGGCGCCCGCGCAATGATCAGCTCCCGCAATTCATCGCTCAGATTCAATACTTCACCAATAGCATGACGGCCTTTGTAGCCGGTCCCCCGGCAATGACCGCATCCCTTGCCGCGGCGGAACTGCATATGACGAGCCTGCTCCGCATCAATACCCGATGCAGCGAGCTCTTCCTGTTCGGGCTCATGTGGAACCGAACACTCAGGACAAATGAGGCGCACCAGGCGCTGCGCCATGATGCCGTTCAACGCCGAAACGAAGCTGTAGGTATCGACGCCCATATGCAAAAAGCGTCCCAGCACGTCGAACACGTTGTTCGCATGCACGCTGGTCAATACAAGGTGACCGGTCAACGCCGACTGGATCGCAATTTGCGCCGTCTCGGGATCGCGGATTTCGCCGACCAGGATTTTGTCCGGATCGTGGCGCAGAATCGAACGCAAGCCGCGGGCAAAGTTGAGCCCCTTCTTTTCATTCACGGGGATTTGCAACACGCCCGGCAACTGGTACTCCACCGGATCTTCGATCGTGATGATCTTGTCCTGGCCGTTGTTGATCTCGGACAAAGCCGCGTACATCGTCGTCGTCTTGCCGCTACCCGTCGGGCCGGTCACCAGCAGCATGCCGTAAGGTTTTGCCGCCAGTTGGCGAATTTCCGCCAGCGTTGCCGGCTCAAAGCCGAGCAAATCCAGCCGCAAGCCCTTGATCTGATCCGTCAGTGTTCGCTTGTCGAGAATACGGATGACGACATCTTCGCTGACGATGCTGGGCATGACGGAGACGCGATAATCGATCTCCTGCCCTTTGATCGACAGCTTGAAGCGGCCATCCTGCGGAATGCGGCGCTCGGCGATATCGAGCTCGGCCATGACCTTGATGCGCGACACCACCTGCTCAACCATGTCCATGCCCGGCACCGACGCAATATGCGCCAGCACGCCATCAATCCGGTACTTCACCTGCAAGCCGGCGGGGGTCGCTTCCAGATGGATGTCGCTGGCGCCGATCTTCATCGCGTCGTAGATGGTTGAATTGACCAGCTTGACGACCGGGCTGGTGTCTTCTGCGATGGAACTGAGGGACAAATCCTCGACGGCCAGTCGCACCGATTGCTCGCCGCTTCCCATATGCAAGGCGCCGTCGATCGCGCGCAAGCTGTCTTCATGCACGGCAAAATAGGCCGCCAGATCGGTCTTGTGCGACAGCTGCCACGACAAGGCCTGGCCGATGCGTGTCTCCAGCCAGGTCTGCAAAGCAAGGTCGAAGGGATCGGCAAGTACGCACACCAGCGTATCGCCGTCATGAGCGACCAGGCAGTTGCGCTGCAACGCATCGGGAAAAGAAAGCAAAGAAAAAGACGGCGCCAGGCGATACAGGCCCTCCATATCCAGCACCGGATAATGCAGGGTCTTGCCCAGACGATGCATGAACTGCGAAGCCGTCAGCGCCATTCTTTCAGCGGACTTCTCTTCCAGCACGGCCATCATGTCGCGCTGATTGCTTCCCACCAGTTGACGCACTTCCTGGATCAACGCCAGAGGAAGCGGTTCAACCGGCGCCGAAACAGCAGCCGAAATGGCATGGTCAAGCAAGCTCATACATCTCTTTGATTTTTGTCATTTACATGGAACAGTCACCCTGAGCCGCACACCATACCGCCCCCGGCGTAGCGACCCCATCCTGTTCCGCCCCAAAAACGAAAGAACCTGCATATGGCCTCTTTGCAAAACCATGCGCAAGTTCTTATTGAATACTACTGGCCAATTCAAAAATCGGCAGATACATCAACAACACGACGATACCGATGATCAAGCCGATGGCGATCATCAGCAGCGGCTCGAACAATCGTGTAAACCAATCCACCCAACGGGCAATCTCATCGTCATACAGTTTGGCGATACGCTCCATGGACTCGCCCATGCTGCCGGAACGCTCGCCGACTGCCAGCAAGCGCACGCCGACATCCGTCGCCAATCCATTGGTCGAAAATGCCTCTGACACCTGCTGTCCTTCGCTGATGCTCAAGGCTGCGTAGCGCAAGCCGTCACGCAAAGCGGGCTGACGCAGCAGATCCGCCACCATGTCCAGCGCCGTCACAAAAGGAATGCCGCCATTGATCAGCATCGCCAACGTGCGGGTAAAACGCGCCAACTGATAGAGACGGATTTTCTCGCCCATGGTCGGCAACGACCACAAAGTACGCGCCAGCCACGCCCGCGTCGCCGGCCGCGTCAGGCCATACGCGATAGCCGCCAACAACGAGAAAAAGCCGAGCATCACGCCAAGCACATGATCACTGAGAAAATGCCCCCATTGCATCAGCACCCGCGACATCCACGGCAGATCGCCACCGATGTCTTCGTACACGCGGCTGAAGCGCGGCACCACATAACCGAGCAAGAACAGGATCACCAACATGCCGACGCAGATGAGCAGTACCGGATAAACCGATGCCGCAACAACCTTGTCGCGCACCAGATTCAATTGACGGTGATATGCCAGATAACGGCGCAAGGCCTCGTTCAGATCGCCGGTGTGTTCCGACGTGCGGATCGTTGCGACATACAAGGAAGGAAACGCATCCGGCATCGCCTGCAAAGCGCGGGAAAACGACAAGCCTTCGCGCAGATGGCGACCGAGGTTTTCCAGTATCTTCTTGCCTTCGGCATCACGCGACTTGCGCGCCAGGATATCGACGGTCTCCACCAGGCTCAAACCGGCGTCCAGCAACGCCAGCAATTCCTGGCTGAACAGCGCCACTGAAAACTTCTGTCGCTTGCCCAACCGAAGCGACAGGCTCAATTGGCGCTGAGCGGAAATGACGCGATAACCTTGCTGCTCCGCCTGTCGTGTCGCCTCAACGAGGTCGGCCGCACTCAGCGTCAGCGAACTGACGCCCTCCGGCACACGATAGACTTTGAGTTGAAATTGCATACATCAGGGATACAGCCACGGCAAAACATCACCAGTTGGTCACGTCCGCATCCTCCCCTTCGCCACCGGCTTTGCCGTCACGGCCATAAGACAAGATATCGTAGTCGCCGTGTTCACCGGGGAAACGGTAAATGTACGCGTGCTGCCATGGGTCTTGCGGTAGCGCCTTCTTCAGGTATGGACCTTGCCATCGGGTCTCGCCGGCGGGTTGCTTCATCAGCGCATCGAGGCCTTGCTCAGTTGCCGGATAGTGGCCCGTGTCGAGGCGATAGACTTCGAGGGCCTTTTCAAAGGCGTCAATTTGGGCGCGGGCGGCTTTGGTTTCGGATTTGCCGATTTGGGCGAAGTAGCGGGGGGCGACGTAGCCGGCAAGGAGACCGATGATGACCATTACGACCAATAACTCCAATAAGGTAAAACCCAATTGCTTTTTCATACTCCAACCAATTAATTTAAATTCTCTTTGTTCATAAATGATTTTTCCACTCTTTTTAACCATCTATTCCCATTAAAATAATTTCTCCCGGCACCAATATATGCATTCTTGCGCAGATCACACTCTTTCATCTTGTTCTTAGCGAGAGCCATGACTGCCACCATGTACATCCTGCCGCGAAGAAGCTGCCAACCCAGAGTGCGTGCTGTCGACAATCTTACTTCTCAGCACTAGCCTCAATTAAAAACGTCCTGCACCATCTTCCGCAGATAACGGATAACGTAACGGATTCGAACCAATTTTATGTGCCACTATATTGACAACAAAGAAAATATATCAAACAAAAATTCTACAAGGGCAGGCTCTCACATTTTCTCATTCACATCGAATGCAGCTTTTCCGATAAATAGGATTATTTCCAATAACGGCAGTGAAGCTAAATGCCGCAGCAGGAAGCATGGTTCCATAATTGGTAAATACATTAAAACTCTGAATATATCCTCGAGTAAATATTGTGTCGTGAATTGCCGCTACAGCGTTCATTCCCGGGATTCTATTCATAAATCGACTTAACGGCCCACTCTGTTTGCCGAAGTCACCATCACCATTCAAATTTTCATTTATGCCAAATAAATTCATTCTTTGAGCACTCAGAGGAATTCTCCCGTCACGGGTAATATCTGGTTCGTAGGTATTGGCTCCTTTGACCGTGGGATCAAGAGTCAGATCTGGATGATTTTCCCCCGACGCCAACGACGCTCGCCAACCGACGAATTCTTTATATCCCTCTGACGCAAGAGCAAACAAAGCTGCCTGCCGAAATCCATCCATAAATGAGTCTCCCTGTAATCGGGCTGCGACTCCGGAAACTGTCGCCTTTGTAACGATCGTAGACAAAGCACTTGCATCGGGTGCTATTTGCTGAGTCACAGATGCCGACACGTAAGCGATTGCACCACTTTTGTATGCGGCGCTCATTGATCCGGTTCCCTGGTAAGCATAATAAGAAGCCCAATGAGCCGCCGCAGTTGGACCTCCATAGTAGGTAGCCACAGCCATCCCAATCATATAAGCCCACTTATTGTTCATAATGAACGTATCGACTCTAGCTTGTCCTGGCAAACTATGTTGAAAGTCGAATTGATTCTTTTGAGTTGGGATGACCGCCGATTTAATCCCGAGCTCTATTGCTCTACCGGCTTGACCAAGCACACCATTATTGCTTCCTACAATCCCGCCAAGCACTCCACCACCGATGAATCCTCCCAAACTAAAATATCCAGTAGGATCCGTCGAATTTAAGGGATTATTGAATACATATGCATATCGGTTGTAACTTTGAATATTATCCGATGCCTGGATATACGGATCGGCACTCATGAACCGCCCAATGGCCGGATCATAAATCCGTCCATTCATATGGATCAGACCCAGCTCCTCCAGATGCTCATGGTTCGTAAAGCCGCGATCGGTATTTTGCCCAACAATTTCTCCTGCATTGTCCGTATTGCCTGCCGGGAAACGACGTTTGCCGAACGGCTCATAGGCCAAGCGCTCAATCGCATTGCCCTGCTCATCCGTGATCGTCGTCGTCGAACCCAGTTGATCGCGGTGCATGTAACGGATCGTCTGGGTCGAGCCAACCAGTTTGATCAAGGCAATGACCTGACCACCTGCCGTAATGTACTGCTTATGCTCGATCGTGCCGTCGGTCTTGATGTCCTTCTCATAGAACAAACCGCCGGTATTGTCCGGATGCAGATAGATGGTGGTGGCTGCCGGCGCAATCTGTTTCACACGCTGATGTTCAGGACCGTAGGCAAACGCCAGACTGATCCCCGGCGCGCCAATCGCCTGCGGCATGCCGAAGCTGGTGTACACCTCGTTGCGGCCACGGTTGGCAATGACCTGGCCGGTGCTGTCAATCGCGACTTCGGAGATCAATGCACCATTGGCGTCATAGCTGTATTGCAGCTTGCCGCCGTTGATGAAGTTCAGTTCCTTCAAGCCATGCGGCTTGTCGTTCGCATTGCCATAGGCATACGTCCCCATGTCGCTGCGGTTGGTGATGTTGCCCAGGTTGTCGAAGGTGTAGTTGGTGCTCGACAGACCTGCTGCCGGTGAATTCACTACCGCATTGGTCAATCTGTTGAGACTGTCGTACAGGAAGGTTTCCGTCAGGTTCTGGTTGCCGTCGGTGCGGCTGACCAGATTGCCCAGGTAGTCATAGGCGTAGCTGAAGTTCTGTACATTATTGCCGGCGCCGGCGTAGATGTTCTTCAGACGACCGGTCGTTGCCTCGAACACCTGTTGCGTCACGACGTTGTTGCCGTAGGTCTGTTGCAACAGTTGGCCCAGGGCATTCTGCGTGTCGGCGCGCCAGAGTAAAGCGTTGGTCTGGCTGTTTCTGACTTCTTTCAGGTAGCCCAGAGTCGTGTAGACATACTGCACCGTCAGACCGGTCGGGTAGGTGACGGTGTTGATACGGCCATTGGCGTCGTAGGTGGCGCTGCTGGTGTAGGTCGTATCGATTGTAGTCGTGGTACTGCTACCCCGGCCCAAGCTGTCGTAGGTGTTGCTTTTGAGGTAGCCGTTGTCGGCCGTCGAACTGCACAGCTTGCCGATGCCCTTGGTGCAGTTGTCGTAGGTCCAGCTGCTGACCAGGTCGGCTTCGGCGCGACTGATCATGCGGCCGAGCTTGTCGTAGACCATGCTGGTGACCTGGCCCTTGGCATCGGTCTGCTTGGTCAGCTCACCGAAGGCGTTGTATTCATAAATCCAGGTACCCATGTCGGGGTCGACCATTTGCGTCTTGCGGCCGCGCAGGTCGTAGCTCAGGCTGACGATGTTGCCTTTGGGATCGGTGGTGGCGATCAGGTTGCCGATGGCGTCGTATTGATAGGTCAGGCTGTTGTTCTGCGGGTCGATCACTTTGACCAGCTGGCCCTGGCTGTTCTTGATCTTGGT
>NZ_AKJW01000040.1 GCF_000282135.1 Herbaspirillum sp. CF444 | reverse complement strand
CGGCACCAGCCGCTGGAAACGCGTGGCGCGCGCGAAGCGGCAATACATCGGCTACGGCGAAGCGCTGCAAGGTGGTCCGCATCGCGCCTGGCTGGCGCAGTGCGCCGACGACGCGCCCTACGTATTGGCCGCCAGCGACTTCGCCATCCTGCACCAGGCCTGCCGCTCCGGCTTGGGCCTGACCATCCTGCCGCATTTCATCGCCCGCAACGACACGGCGCTGCTCGAATTCGACAGCGGCCTGGATGCCATGCAACGCGACATCTGGCTCACCGTTCACCCCGACCTGCGCCGCTCGCCGCGCGTGCAACGCATCGCCGACTTGCTGGCGCAGATCATCCAGGAACAGGCGGCGTTGCTGAGTTAAGTCATCGAACCCAGGCCTGCCGAAAATCACGGTTCAGGATATGCTTTAGGACCTGTTAACAATTCCCGCCCCTCATCGTCGCCATGATCAAGATCCTCGGAAAAGCCGCCTCCATCAACGTCCGCAAAGTCCTCTGGTGCTGCGACGAACTGAACCTGCCTTTCCGGCGCGAAGACTGGGGCAGCGGACTCCAGCCGACACAGGTCCCGGAATTCCTCGCCCTCAATCCCAATGCCCTGGTGCCGGTGATCGACGATGACGGCTTCATCCTGTGGGAGTCGAACAGCATCATCCGTTACCTCGCCAACCGCTACGGCAACGACGGCTTTTATCCGCGCCATCCGCAGGCGCGCGCCCGCACGGATCAATGGATGGACTGGCAGGCGACCAACCTGAACAATGCCTGGAGCTATGCGTTCCTGTCGCTGGTGCGCAACTCGCCGGCGCATCAGGATCCACAGCAACTGGCCGCCTCCGTCGCCGGCTGGAACAAACACGTCGGCATTCTTGAGCAACAGCTGCAGGCAACCGGCGCCTATGTTGCCGGCGATCGTTTCACGCTGGCCGATATTCCCGTCGGCTTGTCGGTCAATCGCTGGTTCGCCACGCCGCTGGAACGTCCCGACTATCCGGCCGTATCGGCATATTTCCAGAGACTCAGGGATCATCCTGGTTTTATCCGGCACGGTGACAACGGCACTCCCTGACCCGACAACGTCAAGCTCATCGACATCTCCGACCGACGACCATGGACAACTCCGGCAACCGCCTCGTGGAAATCTTCTTTTACGGCCTGCACATGGATGCCGCATCGCTGCGGCAGAAAGGCATCGTCATCCGCCAGCCGCGCCTGGCCACCATCCTGCATCACAAGGTCGTCGTGCGCGAGAAGGCCATGCTGCTGCGCGAGAAAGACGCCCTAGCCTACGGCATGCTGTATCAACTGACGCATGCAGAAATCGACATGCTCTACCAACACCAGACCGGCTATCGTGCCGAAGCTTTTCTCGCCAACGACGGCGAGCACGAAGTCTGCGCCGTCAGCATGGTGCATATCGAGCCGCCGATCGATTCGCCGGTCGATTACGATTACGTCTCCCGGCTGCGCACCGTGCTGGAGCAGCTGGGTTTTCCGGTCGATCACCTGCCTGCGCCGATAGCCTGAAATCGCCGCATTCCCGTCGCTGCTCGGCGGTATGCCCGGGCGCATTCAAAGGATCAAAGAGCTGTCCGAGAAGACAAGCCGATGCTGCTCATGGCGTCACCGAACACGCTGGGTGCGGGATTTTCCGGCTGCTGGCGATCCGCTATCATTGGATGCGATAGCGGTTCAACGACAAGGGCGTGCAAGGTTTTTGAGTACTCAGTAAGCGTTGATTCGTCTGCGACGAATCCAAGCGATTGCCTCAAAAACTCTGATGCACGAAACGCTTATTCGATGATGATCGGCTCGATCGATGGAAGCCTGACCGTTTCCGTTGTGGACTGCACACGACTTTCCTCCTGATCAGCTGGCGCCGCATCTTTCTCCGCATTCATATCATCATTTTTCTGACTGCTCTGACGCCTCTTGCGTTCGGCCGCCATCAACTTATCGGGCAGTGGATTCCAGACAATGCTGGTGTTGACCGCATACATCTGGCAAACGACATTGCGCCATTTCGCACAACGCTGCATCGCACGCGTGGCGGGATCTGAGATCCCCGGAATATCGGTCACGTTCTGCCCCCATGTTGATATCCACCCCCCGTTGCTGGAAATGACAAAGGCACGCGGCAATCGTTGCTTGAGCCACGTCTCGTAACCGGCGCGTCCTTTCTCGCCTACCGCCGGCAGCGACATGGCATCGTTCAGCGGCGCATAGGTGCTACGGCGGAAACTGCTGCGGGGATCGTTCAGTCGCTGCGCCACGCCGGGCAGCGCAGCGACGTCCGCCTGCCCGATCTCGGCCGGACGATGGTGCAATGCCGTCTGCTCGAAGTGCAACTTGTCTTCCGGATCCGGCGTGAAATCGAATTGATAGTAACTACGCTCGCCGACCCTCACCTGAATCGTGCGGCCGCGATTGAAACCCCACGGCCCCGGACTCACGGTGATGTCATGTTTGCCAGGCTCCAGATGCAAGACAACATACGTACCGTTCATCAGTGCCGGTCCGGCATGGCCGTCGACCGACGTATAAAAAGGCTGCGCCCTGGCAACGTCGGACTTGTTGCGATAGAGGTAGACGTCACCCTTGCCCTGCTCCACGGGCTTCAAGGGTGCGCCGGCCCTCGGAGCATGAGAGCATCCGGAGATCAGCACAACGGCGGCAATGAAAAGGAAAGCAGGGACGCGAGCCAGTCGTGAGCCGGCTATTTTTGTCTGATGTGACATCTGGTGTTTTTCTTATCAAATGGTGGGAACCCCCGCGGCGATTTTCACCGATGTCAATTTGCAGGTCAAGCCGCAATAGTGCATTCTCCGGCGTATGTACGAAATGTCTCCAGAGCTTGTATCCATGCGCCTTACGCGCATTACCCTGTCAGCACCTTGACAGCATCGGACGCTACAGCCGGCAGGCCACTTCTGATGCAAGCATCTCCCGGCCGGATTGATCGCTGCAGGCTATTTTTTCGTTTCGCAATCGACGTTGCCGTAGCTCTTGAAGCAGATATTGCGCGCGCAGGCGCGAATGACGTTGTTGCGGGTATCTGCATTGACGTCGACCGTCACCTCATAAGGATATTGCTCATATCTGGTTTCGGTGATGTCCTCGCAGATCGTCTCAACCTGATTGCCCCTGGGCTTGGACACACACTTCGTCTTCCCGGTCGGCACTTCGACCGGCCTTGTGCGCATTTCTATCTTTCGCTGATTGATCACCGGATATTGCCGGTAAGCTTGTGGCGCACACTGGCTTTCGGCCGCCTTGTACTCTTGCGTCGCGCACCCGGACAAGGCGATGAGGGACAACAGAACCGTCAGATATGTTTTCATTTTTGTTTGAACTGAAATGGGAAACGACATGCGTTTTCCGGCAACCACCCCGCGCCAGGCCCCTCCCGGACACAGCCGAAAAACAGGATCGTGCATTGTACCAACGCCACACAGGCTTGACAGCTTCCAGGCGCTGCATGCAAGTTACAAACGACACGCCATTGCATTTTGGCAATACTTATCGCCGGCCTTGGCCGACAGCGACATGGTCAGACTGGAACATGCACATGCGCACCGCATCGCGATACTCGCCGTTGACGAAAAACTCGCTCTTCAATTCGCACTCTTTGACGAAGCCGCATTTCTCGTAAATGTGTATCGCCTTCACATTTTCCGCGTCGACATAGAGATACAGCTTGTAGAGATTGAGCACGTGAAAGGCATACTCGATCGCCAGCAGCGTCGCCGATGACGCATAGCCCTTGCCCTGCGCATGCGGCGCCACGATGATCTGGAATTCGGCGCGCCGATGGATGTGGTTGATCTCCACCAGTTCGACCAACCCCACCATCTCGGCGGCGTCGCTCTCCAGAATGAACCGCCGCTCGGTCTGATCATGCACATGGCGGTCGTAGATCTGGACCAGCTCGACATAGGCTTCGTACGGTTCTTCGAACCAGTAGCGCATGATGTGGCTGTTGTTGTCGAGCTTGTGGACGAAGCGCAGGTCTTCGCGTTCGAGGGGACGGAGCTTTACGCCGAAGTTGCTAAGGGTGGTCATGTTTTCCTTTTGATTTCCAAGATTGGCAGCAGCAGTTGCATGGTTGGCATGCTGTCAGACTGCGAGATGGCGGTCTGGTTTCCTTTCCTTTCCATCGGTTCAGCGACGCATTGCCATCGTGAAAGATGAAATAAATCGCAGCTCCTTTTCATGCATTGAAATCTTCTCTCTTGCTGCCACTGCACCGGCCCCGGCAGAATGGGCATTTCCCTTCCCCTTCGTTACGGAGCCAGGTACATGACACGCCACATCGATACCCGGAGCATTGCTTCGCAATTGGAAAACGCACAAGACAAGGTGCGCCAGATTGCGCCCGTCACTTCACAGGAACCGGCGTTCGACATTGCCGCCGCCTACGAAGTTGCCGACCTGATACACCGCGCGCGACTGGCGCAAGGCGCGGTCGCCGCCGGACGCAAGATCGGATTCACCAACGCCGCCATGTGGACCAGGTATGGCGTGGAAGAACCGGTATGGGGCCACATGTACGACAGTACCGTCGTCTACCTGACCGATTCACAAGCCGATGCGCAAGGCACATGCAGCCTGGCCCGTTTCGCCGAACCGAAAATCGAACCTGAAATCGCCCTGCATTTTCACAAGGCGCCGCGCGAGGATGCCGACATCGCTCAGCTTGTCGACTGCATCGACTGGATCGCTCCTGCCTTTGAGATCGTGCAGTCGCACTACCCAGGCTGGCAATTCAAAGCCGCAGACACCGTCGCCGACGGCGGCCTGCACGGCATGCTGTTTGTCGGGAAACGCGCCTCGTTTGACGCATTGGGCGACAAGGTATCGGAACAGCTGGCGTCGTGTTCCGTGGCGCTGCTCTGCAACGGCGCCGTGCGCGAAACCGGCAAGGGTTCGAACGCGCTCGGCAGTCCTCTAACCGCGATGGTTCACCTGATCGCCGTGCTCGCAAAGCAAGCTATCCGACGTCCGATTCAGGCCGGCGAAGTCGTGACGACAGGCACGCTCACCGCGGCGTTCGCGGTGAGCGCAGGGGAGGTGTGGAACATGCAGCTGGAGGGGATTGCCCTGCAAGGGATGACATTGGCATTTTCCGACTAAATGCACGCCTGAGCACGACGGCGGTTACAAGGCGTTGTTGAAACGTCGTCCAATGCGCCTCGACGGCCAGCATGCTGCCATTTCGGGATTGTGAAGGAATGGCGTCATTTTGATGACATGCGGGGAATTGGGAGTGCACGAGATAAAAAAATACAACAGATG
>NZ_AKJW01000039.1 GCF_000282135.1 Herbaspirillum sp. CF444 | reverse complement strand
CGGGGCGCCAGCCGCCGGTGAGCATCGAGGTGAACACCAGGCGCGACTGCGGCACGACCTCGAGAAAGCAGCCGGGATTGTCGCTGGCGCCGCCGTCCGGTCCTTGCATGAAAGTGTGGAAAGCGCCGCCTGCACGCAAATCGAAGGCGCGCACCTCGGTGGTCCAGGGTTTCGGGCACCACCATTGTTTAAGCAGTTCGGGCTCGGACCAGGCGCGCCAGAGGGCGGACCGTGGCGCGCGCAGCCCGCGGGAAATAACGAGGTCGTCGGGCTTGGCGTTGTCTGTTGCTTTGTTTGCTGCTTTATTTACGTCGTTTGCTGTCATGAATCTGCTCCTCCTGATGAAGACGTTCGACGAAGTCGACCATGCGGTCCGATCTCGATTCCCATACGGCGCGTTGCTCGGCTATCCACTGCTCGGCCTGCGACAGCCGCGCCGGCACCAGCTCGCAGGTGCGCGTGCGCCCGAGCTTGCTGGTGCGGATGAGACCGCTGCGCTCAAGTATCGTCAGGTGCTTCAGGAAGGAGGGCAGCGCCATATCGAATGGCTCCGCCAGCCTGGATACCGTCTGCGCGCCGCCGACCAGTGCGCTGACGATTGCGCAACGCGTAGGATCGGCCAGCGCCTGGAATACTTCGCTTACCGTAACAGTATAGTTAGCCATATGGCTAAGTATAGGCGTATATCTTGAGCTGATGCAAGAGGGAAGTGACGGGATGTTGAAAGACCTGAGCAAGATGTAGAAACGGCCTGCATTGCTGCAAGCCGTTTTTTCCGGACGATTGATGCGGCCCGCTATCGCTATTGAAGAAAATCAGCAATGACCGCGACGGTCGCCTGCGGCTGCTCTTCCATCAGCCAATGACCCGCGTTGGGAACGACGGCGCCGCGAACATTTGTTGCTGCCGCACGCGCCACTGTCTCCATCGTTGTTCCAAATGATTTCTCGCCGCCGATGGCCAGCACAGGCATCGGCAACGGTCCCTTGGCGAGATAAGCCTTGTTGTCGACGGCATCCTGATCGAAGGCATGGAATTGTTCAAAGCCGGAATGCATCGCGCCCGGCAGCGCATAGAACTTCGCGTAATGACGACGGGACGCTTCGTCGAAATGCTTGGGATCGGCGGAGAACTCATTCCAGAAACGATCGAGGTAAATGCGCTCGCGGCCTTTCACCAGCCGCTCCATGTCAGGACCGCCGAAACGGAAATGCCAGAGCAGCGGGCTCTTCAAGATCTCATCCCATGGGCCGACACCGGGTAGCGGCGCATCCATCAGCACCAGCCTGGTGACGCGCTCAGGCTGTTCTGCCGTGAAGGCGTAGGCGACCATGTTGCCGATGTCGTGCGCAACCACGTCGACCTTGCCGATCTTGAGCGTGTCCAATACGCCGGCAATGTCGCGTGCTTCGTTCTTCTTGTCATAGCCGGTTGCGGGATGGTCGGACAGCCCCATGCCGCGCAGATCCGGCACGATCACCGTGTGAGTGGCCGCCAGTTTGGCTGCGAGCGGCGCCCACATGTCGCCGGTTTCGCCATAACCGTGCAGCATCACGACCGCCGGCCCCTGGCCGCCGACCCGGACGTGAATGCGCGCGCCGTTGGTCGTGATGGTGTGTGTTTTAAAACCAGATGGGAAGGCAAAACCGGCCGCCCAGGCGGGGAGGGAATGGAGAGAGGCAAGTACGAGCAGCAGAGCAACTATTTTTCGCATTTCTGAACCCCCGTTCGTTGTTCAGGCCGGTTGACCTGATGACGGATACTGTCACACATCGCCCGACTGGCGCACGTATTTTTCGAAGATTCGATCAGGACGGCAAAGACGATAAAAAAAATCAATAATCCGTGCCCGTACGTTACCGCCTGATGACATTTTGATGACTAGATTCGCATCAGTGCGCTTGTCCGGCAGCTTCCAGGATCAGGTTGGCGATTTCATCCGGATGCGACAGCATCGACAGATGGCTGGACGCGATCTCGATGGTCCTGGCTTTCATGCGTTGCGCGAGGAAGCGTTCCAGCTGCGGCGACGTGGTGCGGTCGTTGGTGGAAACGGCATACCAGGTCGGCTTGCTGCGCCATGCCGCCTGCGTGGTGCGCGAGGCGAACAGCGTGTCGGAAATGCGGCCTTGTTCGGCGTACATGACCTTGGCTTTGACCGGATTGATGTCGCCGGCGAAGTCGCGCAGGAAGGCTTCTTCGCTCAGTTGGGCAAAACCGCCGGACTTGATCAGGCCGGCGCTGGCCGGCGGCGTCGGAAATTTGCCGGCCAGTGCGCCATAGTCTTCACCGGCATCGGGAGCGCGCGCGGCGACATAGACCAGACCGGCAACCTTGGGATCGGTGCCGGCTTCACTGATGACGGTGCCGGCCCACGAGTGGCCGACGAGGATGGTCGGGCCGTCCTGCAGCGCCAAGATGCGGCGGGTCGCCTCGACGTCGTCGGCCAGCGAGGACAGCGGGTTCTGTACGGCGGTCACGTGCAGGCCGGCTTTTTGCAGGCGTTCGATCACTTCCGACCAGCACGAACCGTCGGCATAGGCGCCGTGCACCAACACGACGTTCTTGACCGGCGCAGGTTTGGCGACGTCTTCGGCGAAGGCGGCATGGCTCAGGAGCAGGGCGGCGACACCGGCGATGGTGGATTTCATGAATGAGCGTTTATTGAGCATGGCAGTGGTTCCTTGTCTGAATCAGTGAGTAAAAAGGGAAATGCTGTGATCGGCGAATTCATGCAGATACAAATGCGCAGGGCGCACGACTCCATCCGCTCCGATCAGCGGTTGTTTTCTTACGGCGAGGGGTAAGTCGGGATTACATCCAAATTACGTCATGACTGCGGCCGGTTGGGCTCGACGGCCCTTTGCACCGGCAGCGTGGACGGCGTGTCGGACGGGCTGACGACGGCGTAGAAGTAGCGTCCCTGCCGCCAGTATTGCGTCAGCAGATTGCCGTCCCGGCGATTGCCGGCGCCGAAGTTGAACAGCTCGCCCGGCGGCCGGACGTAGTACACGATGGCCTGTCCGGCATCGTTCTGGTACAGCACCATCGCTGCCGCACCTTTGTCGCTGGCCATCAGGCGGCCGCCGACCGGTTTGAAACCATAGGCGCTGAAGTCCGGCATCGGCGCCGCCTGGACGAAATGCCGGTTGAGCCAGCCTTGCAACTGATCCGGTTCGCTGGTCTTCATGTCGACCTTCTGCGCCATGTCGCTGGTCGCAAACAGACGGTAGGCCTGCGTTGCATCGGCCATCGGCAGGTAAGTCTTGCGCATCGACATGTCGCGCAGTTGCCAGCCGCCCAGCGTGCCCAGGCTCAGCGTCAGCACCAGCGAAGCGGCGATCGCCATGCGGCGCTGCGAACGCGCGCGCAGTTCGCGGCGGATGCGAAAAGGATCCAGGCGCGGCGGAACCGGCGCGGCGGGAATATTTTCCAGCGCGGTGCGCAGGCGTTGATTGTCCAGGCGCAGTTGTTCGACTTCGCGCGCGGCATCGGGATGGCTTGCCAGATAAGCATCGATCTGGCGGCGCATTGCTTCGTCCAGCTGGCCGTCGACGTAGGCGTGCAGGTCCTGTTCGGAAGGAGAGAAAGTATTCATTTGAGGATCCGCAAAGAAGGATTGGCCTGGCCGTCATTGAGCGCGCGCAATGCCTTGCGTGCACGCGACAGGCGCGACATCACGGTGCCGATGGGGATGTCCATGGCGTCGGCAACTTCCTGGTAACTGAGCCCTTCGACCGACACCAGCAACAGCAAGGCGCGTTGTTCCGCCGGCAGTTTGCTGAAATCCTGCAAGGCCGAGCGCGACATGGCGACGTCTTCGGCGGAGGGAGCAAGGTCTTCTTCGGTACGGCCGAACAGCGACAGCAAACCTGCATAACGCTTGGCGCGGCGCTGGCCGTCGAGGAACTGGCGATACATGATCTGAAACATCCACGCGCGCAAATCGCCGTCGTCGCGACGACGGTCGCTGCGCGACAGCGCCCGTTCCAGGCAGGACTGCACCAGGTCGTCGGCGCTGTTTTCATGGCGGGTCAGCGACAGCGCGAAGCGCCGCAGCCGGGGCAGCAGTTCGCGCAAATCGTCGTCGCTGAAATCTTTATTCATGGCAATCGGTCGTCCGGG
This sequence comes from Herbaspirillum sp. CF444, assembly GCF_000282135.1. Lineage (GTDB taxonomy): Bacteria > Pseudomonadota > Gammaproteobacteria > Burkholderiales > Burkholderiaceae_D > Herbaspirillum. The sequence goes on along the minus strand of NZ_AKJW01000039.1, from coordinate 10,890 downwards.
TAGTGATATCGTTCATGCACAGTAAGACGAACGGCCAGGAGGCTTATTCCCGCCGGATGCAATTATTTTTCCCTGGAATACAAAAGCAAGATGCGGCAAGCGCACCGGCTTGCTTTGACGCATCATAGCGGGTTGAAAGCGCACCTGCTCCCATTGCCATCATGACAAAACAAAACACCGAGACCGCTCCCGGGCTGATGACCGCAGAAGACGGCGTCGTCTACTGCGCCTGGCACGCCGCCATGCCCGAATATCATGGCAGCGAATGGGGCCGGCCGGTGGCGGACGACGTTCGCCTGTTCGAGAAGATCTGCCTGGAAGGATTTCAATCGGGCATGGCGTGGATCACCATCCTGCGCAAGCGCGAAAACTTCCGCGCCGCCTTCGACGGTTTCGACTTCCACCGGGTGGCGCGCTACGGCGACGACGATATCGCGCGCCTGATGGCCGACGCCGGCATCGTGCGCAACCGCGCCAAGATCGTCTCCGTCATCAACAACGCGCAACGGGCGATCGAGCTGATCGAAGAAGCCGGCTCGCTGGCGGCCTGGTTCTGGCAGTTCGAACCGGCCGCCAAAGATCGTCCGAAGGTGGTGACGCTGGACTTCTGGCAGGCCCATCCCACATCGGAAGCTTCGATCGCCTTATCCAGGGCACTCAAGCAGCGCGGCTGGAGCTATGTCGGTCCGACCACTATCTATGCCTTCATGCAGGCGATGGGATTAGTCAACGACCATCTGACAGGATGCATTTGCCGCGAACGTATTGAGACTGCGCGCAAGGCATTCAAGCGGCCCGTGCAATAGCGTTCAAGACTTCGCCGCCATTTCGCAAACGGGTTCTCAGAACTTCATGCGCTGGAAGATGTGGTCGCGGCGTACGAAATGATGCCACAGCGCACCGGCTGCATGCAGTCCGACCAGGTAGTACATGGCGTTGCCGATCAATTCGTGGATGTCCTTGATCGTATGGGACAGCCCTGGATTCGAGCCGATCAAACGCGGCAACGCCAGACTGAAAAACATCACGTCCTTGCCTTCGGCCTGCGTAAAGAGAATGCCGGTGACCGGTAGCGCAAACATGACCAGATACAGCAAGAGATGCATCATCCCGGCGGCGCGGGTCTGCCATTGCGGAGCGTCGAGTTCCGCCGGCACGCCGAATCGCCAGCGCGCCGCCACGCGGAACAGTACAAACAGCAAGACCAGTTGGCCCGCCATCATATGCACCGTCTTGAGCGTTGCCCGCAAGGGTTCGCCTTTGGGGACTTCGCCGCGAAGTTCGATCGCCGCCAGCGCGACGACGAAAAGTAAAAAGATGAACCAATGCAAGAACACCGAGGCTGGATGATATTTTTTCATGGGGAAGGGGCCGTTGGTTGGGGGCAAAAAAGGCCGATCGGAACGCAAGCGTACTTCATTGGCAGGGAGGAAACGAGGTTAAATCACTGCACCGAACAAGCTCCCTATGCCGGTCGTTGCGGTCATGGCGAGCGAACTCCAGAAGGTGACGCGAATCACGCCATCCGATATTTTGGCGCCAGCTGTCTTTGCCGCCACGCCGCCCAAAAAGGCCAGCGAACACAACGCCGAGATCACGATGGCAGGCATGAGCATCGCCGCCGGCGCGAGCAAGACGACGCCCAAGGGCAACGCAGCGCCGACAGCAAAACTGAGAGCTGAAACCAGCGCCGCTTGCAAGGGATTGGCCATGGTCATTTCCGAGATGCCAAGCTCGTCGCGGGCATGTGCACCAAGCGCATCATGCGCCATGAGTTTCTCCGCAACCAGGCTGGCCATCTGATGGTCGAGGCCGCGCCGCATGTAAATGGCGGTCAGCTCGCGCTGTTCGCCGTGAAAGTCCGAGTCGATCTCAGCGCGCTCCTGCTCCAGCGCCGCCTTTTCACCATCGGCTTGAGAGTGCACGGAAACGTATTCGCCGGTGGCCATCGACATCGCCCCGGCGACCAGGCCGGCGATGCCGGTCAATACTATGCTTTCGTGCGCGATTTGGGCCGCCGTCACGCCAAGCAATAGACTGGCGGTGGAAACAATGCCGTCATTGGCGCCGAGTACGGCTGCGCGCAACCATCCTATGGCATCAATGCGATGCCGTTCGGAATGGCGCTTGGAAAGGACGTGACTCATACAGATTCAGACGGGAAGTGGCGTGACTGCGATTGTAGTAAGCAGACCGCTGAATAGCCATCACGGGTGACCTGAATTGTTGTGAGACGTATTATTATTTGAGATCGATAGCGTCGGAACACGCGGCTGGTTCCGGTCGAAAACGATGGCGTACAACTCGCCGGAACGGGCGATGAACTCCATGGACACAGCTTAACTAAGGCTCAGATCCCGCCCATGCACAGGTACTTGATGACCAGATAATCGTCGATGCCGTAATGCGATCCTTCGCGTCCCAGGCCGGATTGCTTGACGCCGCCGAATGGCGCGACCTCGTTGGAAATCAAACCGGTATTGATGCCGACCATGCCGCTCTCCAGACCTTCGGCGACGCGCCAGATGCGGCCGATATCGCGCGAGTAGAAATAGGCAGCCAGGCCGAACTCGGTGTCGTTGGCCATGGCGATCGCTTCTTCATCGGTCTTGAAGCGGAACAGCGGCGCCATCGGGCCGAAGGTTTCTTCCTTCGCAATGATCATCTGCGACGTCACGTCGGCAATCACGGTCGGTTCGAAGAAGCTGTGGCCGAGCGCGTGGCGTTTGCCGCCGGTCAGGACGCGGCCGCCTTTGTCGCGGGCGTCGGCGATGTGCTGCTCGACTTTCCTGACGGCTTTGTCATCGATCAGCGGGCCTTGCGTGACGCCGTTTTCCAGGCCGTTGCCGACCTTCAGCTTGCCGACGGCCGCCACCAGCTTTTCGGCGAAGGCATCGTATACGCCGTCCTGCACGTAGATCCGATTGGCGCAGACGCAGGTCTGGCCGGCGTTGCGGAACTTGGAGGCGATCGCGCCTTCGACGGCGGCGTCCAGGTCGGCGTCGTCGAACACAATGAAGGGCGCATTGCCGCCCAGTTCCAGCGACAGTTTCTTGACGCTGGAGGCGCATTGCTCCATCAGCAGCTTGCCGATCGCCGTGGAGCCGGTGAAGCTCAGCTTGCGCACGATGGGATTGCTGGTCATTTCGCCGCCGATCAGTTTGGCCGAACCGGTCACGACGCTGAACACACCGGCAGGCACGCCTGCGCGCTCGGCCAGCACGGCCAGGGCGAGTGCCGAAAACGGCGTCGCTTCGGCGGGCTTGAGCACCATCGGGCAACCGGCGGCCAGCGCCGGTCCTGCCTTGCGCGTGATCATGGCAGCCGGGAAATTCCACGGCGTGATCGCCGCGCAGACGCCGATCGGCTCCTTGGTGACGACGATGCGGCTGGTCGGCGACGGCGAAGGAATGGTGTCGCCGTAAGTGCGCTTGGCTTCTTCGCCGAACCATTCGATGAAGGAGGCGGCATAGGCGATCTCGCCTTTGGCTTCGGCCAGCGGCTTGCCTTGTTCGACGGTCATGATCAGCGCCAGGTCGTCGGCGTTGGCCAGCATGAGGTCGTTCCATTTGCGCAAGATGACGCTGCGCTCCTTGGCGGTTTTCTTGCGCCAGCCGGCCCAGGCGGCCTGTGCGGCTTCGATGGCGCGGCGCGTCTCGGCGGCGCCCATGTCGGGGATGGTGCCGATCTTTTCGCCGGTGGCCGGGTTGCTCACGTCATGCGTGCCGCCGTTGTCGGCATTGCACCAGGTGCCGTTGATGTAAGCCTGCTGACGGAACAGGGTGGGGTCTTTGAGTTGCAACATGGATCTCGTCCTTAAAATTTGGCTGCCGCTTTATTGCGCCCACGCAGCCATTCCAGCACCAGCAACAGACAGGTGGAGAAAATGATCAGGATGGTCGCCAGCGCAGCGATGGTGGGGCTGATGTTGTCCTTGATGCCGGCGAACATCTGGCGCGGCAAGGTGGCCTGGTTGGGGCCGGCGACGAACAGCGTCAGCACGACTTCGTCGAATGAGGTGGTGAAGGCGAACAGCGCGCCCGAAATCAGTCCCGGCGCAATCACCGGCAAGGTAATGCGGAAGAAGGTGCGCAGCGGGCTGGCGCCCAGGCTCAGGCTGGCGCGCACCAGGTTGTGATTGAAGCCCTGCAGCGTCGCCAGCACGGTGGTGACGACAAACGGCGCACCCAGCGCCGCGTGCGCCAGGATCAGGCCGGTATAGCCGTCCGACAGGCCGATTTGTGCAAAGAACAGATACACGCCGACGCCGACCACCACCACCGGCACGATCATCGGCGAAATCAGGATCGCCATCAGGATGCCCTTGCCGCGGAAGTCAGCCTTGTTCAGGCCCACTGCGGCCAGCGTGCCGAGCACGGTTGCAATCACCGTGGCAGCGGGTGCGACGATGAAGCTGTTGCGGGCGGCGCGCATCCATTCATCGGACTCGAACAGGTTCTGGTACCAGCGCAGCGAGAAACCCTTGATCGGATACATGAGGAAGCTGCTGTCGCTGAACGACAGCGGAATCATCACCAGAATCGGCAGGATCAGGAATACCAGGATCAGCACATTCAGGCTGCGCGAGACGAAGAACCACGCGCGCTCCGGCAGCGACATGTAGGGCGGAAAGGCCGGCAAAAGTGAGGAGACCCGCAGTGATGACATGTTGATCATGGCGTTATCCGATATCCGGTGTGATGTGGTTGAGCACGTTAAGTTGCATGACGATGTGGCAAGACCGAAGGCAATTGTTTAAGCAATGCCGACGTCGATCTTGGCGAAGCGGCGGTAGACGCCGTACAGGATCAGCGTTCCCGTCAGCAGCAATCCGCCCAGCGCGCAGGCCATGCCCCAGTTGATCGTGGTGTTGATGAAATAGGCGATGAAGTAACTGACCATTTGTTCGTTCGGGCCGCCCAGCAAGGCCGGCGTGATGTAGTAGCCGCCCGCCATGATGAACACCAGCAGCACGCCCGCGCCGATGCCGGGATAGGTTTGCGGCACGTACACGCGCCAGAACGCGGCAAACGGATGGCTGCCCAGCGAAATGGCGGCCTTGAGGTAGGTCGGCGGCACCGACTTCATGACGCTGTAGAGCGGCAGGATCATGAATGGCAGCAGGATGTGCGTCATCGAGATGTACACGCCGACGCGGTTGAACACCAGCTCCAGCGGCGCCTGCGTCAGGCCGCTCAGCATCAGGGCCGAGTTGACCAAGCCTTCCGATTGCAGCAGCACGATCCAGGCCGCCACGCGCACCAGGATCGAGGTCCAGAACGGGATCAGCACCAGGATCATGAGCAGATTGGCGCGCCGCTCCGACATGGTCGAGAGCCAGTAGGCCAGCGGATACGCCAGCAGCAGCGTGAACAAGGTCACCATCGCGCTCATCCACAAGGTGCGGCCGAAGATGGAGCGATAGATGGAGGCTTCCGGATCGGCCTGGATGATATCGCCGACGGCGTTTTGCTTGAGGTCCAGCGATGCCAGCAGGTAATAGGGAGAATAGATCGAACCGTTGCGGGCAATCACCTGCCAGCTATCGAGTTCGGCCCATTGCGGGTTCAGCGCGATCATGGCTTCCTTGATCTGCGCGGGTTGCGAAGCTTGCAACTCCTTGCCGTCGGCATCGTGCAGCGGCAAGGCGCGGGCGGTGCCCATGACCAGCGAACGCGCGCCGGAAAGTTCGGTATTGATGCGCCGCGCCAGAGGGCCGGCGGTGCTGTCCTGTCTGGCCTTGAGCAGATCCGTCGCCAGCGCGGCATAAGCCTGATCGGGCGGCGGGCTCTTGCGATCCCATTTGGCCAGTGCGGCGACCGTATGCGGCAGCGTCGATGCGATCTCGGGATTTTCCACCGCGCGCACCAGCAACACCACGATCGGCGCGACGAAGGTCATCAGCAGGAAGATCGCCAGCGGCGCAATCAGCATCAGCGCCGCGAGACGCTTGCGCGTTTCCGCGGCGCGCAGGTCGCGTTTGAGTTGCTGCGGCGTCGGCTCGGCGTTGACTTCGGCTTCGGTGGCGATGGGCATGACTGCGCTCGGACTGGTGGCGAGAGTATTCATCGTGACTCTTGATTCTGAATGCTGCCTGACAATGGATGACCGGATGCGCAGGCAACAGTCGGAGCGAACTGCGCTGCAACTGCTGCCTGCGGCATCCTTGCTGGGTGACTAGCCGGCGGAGCCAGCCTTAATTGGCCTTATTTGGCAACCCAGGCTGCAAAGCGTTGTTCCAGTTCTTCGCCGTGGTCGGTCCAGAATTGCTGGCTCAACTGGATGGCATCCTTGGCGTTGGTCGTGGAAGTCGGCAGGTTGGACAGCGTCTTCGCGTCGAGCAGTTTCAGCGTGTTCTTGTTCACCGGGCCGTAAGCGATGTTGTTGGCATAGACCTTCTGGTTCTCGGCATTGGTCGCAAAGGTGATGAACTTCTCGCCCAGCGCCTTGTTCGGCGAACCCTTGGGGATCACCCAGTAATCCAGCGTATAGACGCTGCCGGCCCAGACCACCTTGAGGTTTTTGCCTTCACGTTGTGCGGCATCGATGCGACCGTTGAAGGCGGTCGACATCACGACGTCGCCGGACACCAGGAACTGCGCCGGCAATGCACCTGCTTCCCACCACTGGATGTTCGGCTTGAGCTGGTCGAGCTTCTTGAAGGCGCGATCGACGCCGCCCTTGGAGCTCAGCACCTTGTAGACATCCTTGGTCGGCACGCCGTCGGCCATCAGCGCGAACTCCAGCGTGTACTGGGCGCCTTTTTTCATGGCGCGCTTGCCGGGGAATTTCTTGACGTCCCAGAAATCGGCCCAGCCCTGCGGTGCGGTCTTGAGCTTGTCGCCGTTGTAAGCCAGCACGGTCGACCAGACGAAGGCGCCCATGCCGCATTCGCTGTTCAACGATTCAGGGATGTAATCGTCTTTCTTGATGGTCTTGACCAGATCGAGCTTTTCGATCAGGCCGTCTTCACAGGCGCGAGCCAGGTCGCCGCCGTCGATCTCCACCACGTCCCAAGTGACTTTCTTGGCTTCGACCATGGCCTTGACCTTGGCCAGTTCGCCGTTGAACTCGGCGGTGACGACCTTGGTGCCGGTGCTTTTCTGGAACGGTTCCACATAGGCGACCTTCTGCGCATTGGCATTGGCGCCGCCAAAATTGACCACGGTCAGTTCAGCCGCCTGGCTGATACCGGCCGAGAACAGCAGACCTAAGGCGAGCGGGGAGAGCAGAGCGAGAGTGTGGCGTTTCATGTGTTCCTCTTTGGTTGTGGTTCTTGGTGATGAAATGAAAACGAAAAATCAGGCAAACACGCGCAGGCGTTCCGCCGCAATGAGCAGTCCGACGTTGCTGCCTTCGGCGAGATCAGCCAGCGCCGGATCGCTCAGCGACAGCTTGACGAAGCAATCGTCCTGCCCGCTGACGACGCAGCGCACGCGCACGTGATCGCCGAAATAGATCAGGCCGGCGACACTGGCCTTGATCAGATTGCCGCCATCTTGTCCGGACAAGGGCTGCAAGCGGATGCGCTCCGGACGTACGCAGGCGATCACGCTTTGTCCGGTTTGCGCGCGATGCACGTTCAGGCCGGTGAGCGTGGCGCCGTCCGGCAGGCGAATCGTGCAGCGTTCGCCGTCGACGGCTTCAACGCCGGCCTTGAAACGGTTGTTGTCGCCGATGAAGCTGGCGACGAACTGGTTTTCCGGGAATTCGTACAGATCTTCCACCGGCGCCAGTTGCTGGATCACGCCCTGATCGAACACGGCGACGCGGTCGGACATGGTCAACGCTTCGCTCTGGTCGTGCGTGACGTAGACAAAGGTCACGCCCAGGCGCTTGTGCAAGGCCTTGAGCTCCAGTTGCATGTGCTCGCGCAATTGCTTGTCGAGCGCGCCCAGCGGTTCGTCCATCAACACCAGTTGAGGGTCGAACACCAGCGTGCGCGCCAGGGCAACGCGCTGCTGCTGGCCGCCCGATAATTGCGTCGGATAACGATCGCCGAACTTGCCCATTTGCACCATGTCCAGCGCCTGCTTGACCTTGGCGGCGCGGGTGACGCTGTCCATCTTGCGCACCGACAGCGGATAGGCGACGTTTTGTGCAATCGTCATGTGCGGGAACAGCGCATAGTTCTGGAACACCATGCCGATGTTGCGCTTGTGCGGCGGCACGCGGTTGAGCAGTTGGCCGTCCAGGCGGATTTCGCCGCTGGTCGGATATTCGAAGCCGGCCAGCATCATCAGGCAGGTGGTCTTGCCCGAGCCGGACGGTCCCAGCAAGGTCAGGAACTCGCCGCGGCGAATCTCCAGGTCGAGATTCTTGACGATCAGGTTTTCACCGTCGTAAGTCTTTTTCACGCCGCAGAACTGCACCAGCGTGTCAGCCGGCTTCACTTGCTGCGGCGCCGTCTCCATTGCATTTGTTCTCATGCTTGCTCTTTCGTGATGTCTTGGAATGAACGCTGAACGGAATGCCGGCTCAGGCTTGGGCGTCGTTGGCGTCGAAGATCGCCTTCCCCAGAATGACCAGCGCTTCGTCCATGACGGTATCCGGAATCGTCAGCGGAAACAAGAAGCGAATCACGTTGCCGTAGCTGCCGCAGGTCAGCAGCAGCAGACCGTTTTTCAAGGCATGGTTCTGCACGCGCTTGGCGAATTCCGTATCCGGCTTGTCGGTGCCGGGATGGACGAATTCCACCGCGACCATCGCGCCGAGACCGCGCACCTCGCCGATGGCCGCAATGCCGGAGCCCAGGCCGATCAGGAAATCCTTCAGCGCCGCGCCCAGGCGGGCGCCGCGCGCCACCAGGTGTTCTTCCTCGATCACGTCCAGCACCGCCAACGCCGATGCAACCGCCAGCGGATTGCCCGCATAAGTGCCGCCGAGTCCTCCCGGCGCCGGCGCATCCATCACCTCGGCGCGGCCGCATACCGCCGCCAGCGGCATGCCGCCGGCCAGGCTCTTGGCCATCGTCATCAGGTCGGGCAGGACGTCGTAATGTTCCATGGCAAATAATTTACCGGTACGCGCAAAACCGGTCTGCACTTCATCGGCGATCAGCAGGATGCCGTGCTCGTCGCAGATTTTGCGCAAACCGCGCATGAACTCCGCCGGCGCCGCATAGAAGCCGCCTTCGCCTTGCACCGGTTCCAGGATGATGGCCGCCACGCGTTTCGCTTCGACGTCGCTCTTGAACAAGCCGTTGACGGCCGCCAGCGCGTCTTCGCTGCTCACGCCATGCAGCGCAGTCGGGAAGGGCGCGTGATATACCTCGCCGGGGAAGGGGCCGAAACCGAGTTTGTAAGGCGCCACCTTGCCGGTCAGCGCCATGCCCATCATGGTGCGGCCGTGAAAGCCGCCGGAGAAGGCGATCACCGCCGGGCGGCCGGTCGCGGCGCGCGCAATCTTGACGGCGTTTTCCACCGCCTCGGCGCCGGTGCTGAACAGCGCGGTCTTCTTGGCGTGCTGGCCGGGCGTGATGGCGTTGATGCGTTCGGCCAGCTCGACGTAGCTCGCATAGGGAACGATCTGGTAAGCTGTGTGAGTAAAGCGCTCCATCTGGGCACGAATCGCCTCCATCAGCTTGGGATGGCGATGGCCGGTGTTCAATACGGCGATGCCGGCGGCGAAGTCGATGTAGCGTCGGCCTTCGACGTCCCACAGTTCGGCATTGAGCGCGCGATCGGCATAAAAGTCGCACATCACGCCGACGCCGCGCGGTGTGGCGGCGTTCTTGCGGGCTTGCAGATCTGCGTTGGAGGTGACGTTCGCCGGGATGGCGGATGTGATTGTTGTGACGGGGGCGACGCTCTTGAGTGCATGGGATGTCATTGCTTGCTCCGGTATCCGCTTTGGAAAAATCTGGGTTGAAGCAATACTAAATCTGCAATGGACCTGTAATATAGAGCCAATTCTGAATATTTGATGGAGCCACTTTGCGCATCGCCTCCTTGTCCGATTATTTGCTGCCACGCGTCAATCGCGCGCCGGCAAGCCAGGAAGGTGCTCGCATCCCACGGGTCCCTCGCGCCCCGGTCAATCGTCAGATTTATCAATTGATCCGCGAAGCCATCCTCGCCCAGACTTTGCCTGCCGGTCTGCAATTGCCGTCGTCGCGCGATCTCGCCGGCGAACTCGGCACGTCGCGCAACACGGTCACCTACGCCTACGAACAACTGCTGGCCGAGGGCTATCTCGAAAGCCGTGCCGGCGCCGGCACCTTCGTCGCCGATACCGCGCCCGACCAGATCCCCGAAACCGTCGAGCGCACCGTGCCGCTCACCGATCCTTCCGGCAAATCCGAACTGTCGGCGCGCGGCGCCATGCTCACGCGCCAGGCCGGCGTCAGCGACAAGCAGTGGGGCGCTTTCATGCCCGGCATCCCGGATGTGACGCAGTTTCCCAGCAAGGTCTGGAGTCGCCTGCAAAACAAGCACTGGCGCCGCTCGCAGGCGGAGATGCTGACCTACGGCCCCGGCGCCGGCTACGGTCCGCTGCGCGAAGCCATCGCCGAATACCTGCGCATTTCGCGCTCGGTCAATTGCAACGCCAGCCAGGTCCTGATCACCACCGGCATTCATCAATCGCTGGACACCGTCGTCAAACTGCTCGGCGAACACGGCGACTCGGCCTGGATCGAAGACCCTTGCTACTGGGGCACGCGCAGCGTGTTGAATTCGCTCGGCATCGAATCCGTGCCGATCCCGGTCGACCAGGAAGGCATGCGCATGCGCCTCGCCAACCTGCGCCGTCCGCCGCGCTTCATCTGCACCACGCCGTCGCACCAGTATCCGCTCGGCATGGTCATGAGCCTGTCGCGCCGCCGCATGCTGCTCGAATACGCCGCCACCCACAAAGTCTGGATCATCGAAGACGACTACGACAGCGAGT
>NZ_AKJW01000038.1 GCF_000282135.1 Herbaspirillum sp. CF444 | reverse complement strand
AATCGGTAGCGGGGAGGGCGGCCAAGAAGAGGGTGCGTCAAGCCTGCAAAACCATCGGCGCTGACCGCATGATTACGCTGACCTATCGAGCGAACATGACCGACCGAGAAACGGCCCTGAAGCATTGGGATAGATTCCGTCGCCGCATGCGCAAGCACAAGGAATTTCATTACGTCGCAGTCATCGAGGAACAGGAACGTGGCGCACTGCATTTCCATGTGGCCGTCAATGGTCGTCAGTCCTATCACTTGCTGCGCTCGATCTGGTCGAGCATTGTAGGCGTCGATGAGCAAGGGCGCTCGATGTCGAATATCGATGTACGCAATCCTTCCAAGTTTGGCTTTGGAAAGGAGGGTGTGCACAAGCTGGCGGCCTACATTGCCAAATACTGCGCAAAAGAAATGGATTGCCGTGATCTCGATCAGAAACGTTATTTCGCATCGAGAGGCATTCCGAAGCCTGAGGTGCAAAGCTGGCCGATTGCCAGTGTGACGGCCTTGGGAGCTGTCCAAACAGCGTTTGCTATTGCGGAATCTGGCCTGCTCGATGGAGCTCAGTTCTGGTACAACAAAGCGCTTGATGTAATATGGATCGCAACTGCACCTGACCTCAATAAATGTGCAGCACTTGTGCCGTTTTAGAAAAATTATTATTTTAAGGGGAGGGGCTAAATGTCTAGCGATTCAACTATATGGAGTTACATCGTCGCGCCAGCAGCCACTATTATTGGTATCTGGCTTACAAATCATTTCAATACGAAAAATTTGGCGGTTACTCGACAGAACGATCTGGAGCAAGAAAAAAAAGAAAGAGAGTACGAATTCAAGAAGGAGATTTTTTTGCCGGTTCTAACAGAGTTTGTCAAATCTCAGCAAATGTTGGGAGCGACAATGGGGGGACGAGTGACTACCGAAGAGTATCTTGCTCGCTCTAAGGCTCTTGGTTTAGCTGTTTCATCAGTACTGGTGGTTGCGGAACCTGAAACGGTTAAAGTTGTGCAAAATTACTCAATGAAATTTCTGTCGATCTTGTCTGAGGAAATGCAGGAGAATGACAAGTTAATTCGTTTGTTGAATTCGATTGATCATGCACAAGGAGAGCAGCAACGGCAGTTGAAAATACAATCTAATCAGCTAACGGCGGCAAGTGTATCGAGAGTTTCTGATCATTTAGCGATATTGATGACGGAGTCTGTCCCGGTATTAGTCGCCATTCGAAAAGAGCTAGCAATCGATACGAGTATGGTTGCCATTTCGCTTGTCGTACATGAATACGCTAAGGCTGGACGTGAGCTCATGCAGAAGTTCGTTGATGAATTACAGAAGAGATAATTGGCTTTCTCCGTCTTAAATTTTTCTATAGAGGACAATAGTGGCTCAAGATGTTGGCAGCGATAGCGAACGTGATGCAAAATGGAAACGATCCGTAAATTTTTCCTGCATTCATTTTTTAAGGAAGGTTCTTTGGCGACAAGGAGCCGCATCTAATGACATTGTGGATTCTTTGGCAGCCGAGTTAACTGAGAAAATATTTCATTGGTCCGACTGGTGTGAGAATCTGCGAGGAGATGCCGAGATTGTTAGCCGCGCGATTCAATATTTGGCGGAACAGCATGATGGACCTTGGAGGGGAGTCGATTGGTTTGTGAACTCGATTCAGCTTTTAATCCAGCTAGCAGTTCCGGAAAATGTGCTAGATGAAAACTCGGTCGATTTCTTGTATGACGTGCAGCAAGGAATCTCGCAATCGATTCAGACGGCACCGATCAGAAAAGAAGAGTTGAGAATCACCGATAGCATGGCAAAACAGATTAAGTTATTGCAAGAAGCAGGTTGTGAATACGGGGCCGTTTCTGATCTATTGGAGTTGGTGGAGTCGGTATTTCACGGTGAACGTCTTGAGGGCTATCAAAAAGAACTATTATTGGTCGCAGCGACTGCGGCTCCGTTTGTTCGCGTAGAGCGTATTGAACGAAAGATTGACAAACTAGATTAGAAAAATATTCTTGTTTTATTTCTTGTAAAAAAAAAAAGCCCCTTTCGGGGCTTTAGTTTTTTTTTTGGGGGGGGCTTGGTATCGTCAGAAAAACGATTTCAGGACGAGGGCGGCGACGCCTGCGACGATAAGACCAAGCATCCATTTCATGAGCGTCAAATCGGTTCTGATCGGAGCCAGTTCGATTTGCAGGTCTTTTTTCGAAACTGTATCAGCGGTGTCCGACGCAGTTTTAATTGCTTCGGAAATAGCTTCCGCCTGAGCTTCGGCTAAGCCTGCGGCTTCGAGCTTTTTAATGAACTGGTGGGTGTCGAAGGTCACGGTTGTCATATCAATGGATTTCCTGTCAAAAGTATAGCATTGAGTGGGATTAAGCAGCCTGGCTGGTGCCGTGGCCAGTTGTAGGTGTTGCTGGTTGGTCGTCGGGGGCGCGAAAGTCCTTAAAGGCGATCACGTCGGCGCTGGCGATGCCGAGCTTGGTACGCATGCGGCCTAGGCCGGTTTGGTGCATCCATAGATCGTATTCAAGGCGCTGGAGCCGGAGGATTTCGGGAATCCACCATGGCATGCGGCGTTTTCCGGCCAGCCAGAGATTGACGGAGTGTTCTGAGCGGCGCAGGCGCTTGGCAATATCTTTGGGCGACTGGCCTTGGGCGTAGTACTGGAATTCGGTCGGATTGCCATAACGAGTATTGGGATATCGCATGATCTTTTCGAGTTGGTGAGCGTAAAAGGGGTATCGGCTCGGAATGTGGGAAATGTTGCTAATTTGAACAAAGTTGAGGATTTGCGAAGTGGCTGAGTTCTAGTTATTTATGCGCATAAAACTTCGCATAATTTACATTATGTAAAATTTCTTCGTAACTTACGACGCCTTATCCGGCAAGTGTTTGGCAAGAATCGTCCGCTGAAGTAAAAGTGCCAGATTATCTGAAGCGAATTTGCCAATTCCCGTCGCGTATGAAGCAAAAGTGCCGCAATTTTATCTTCCATCAAACTACCCGCTCAACTCTCTTGCTCTTCGGGGTATTCTGCTTGAGGAATTGATACCCAGCCATCGCGGGTAATGCCCGCCCCAATGCGGAGATTCTTGCTTTCGGTTGCCGCCCAGTGCCCACCCCGGTGCAATACCGCGCGAATTACGGACTTCCGCGGGTGATCCTCATCTGCTTTGGCAGAACTGCAAATGGCATTCCAAGTATGCTTGTCGGGCATTCTGTCCAATCGTGGACCAACCAGTTGATCCAGAATTTCAGTCGAAACATTGTGCCGACCGCCATGATGAGGCACCTGGAAATACCGAATGCCTGGCAACGCGAGTCCGGCAATAGGCGCATAGTCAATAACTTCTTGCAGTGCCTCACGCCCGGCATCGCCAGTAAGCATGACACGATGACCGTTCAGGACAGCCGACTGGACCACACTCATTTCATTTTCACGACTGGTAGGCTCTGGTGGAAAATACTCCTCGCCCCACAGGGATTTGATGTAGGCGGTCGCGGCCTTCACTACCCGAAATATGCTGCTCAGCGCGCTATCCAAAGCACTTTCTTCAACAGCCTCCGGTGTCTTCGCGGAGTCCACAATCAGGTCGAAATAACGCCCCAGGGTTGGTGCCATCACAGTGAAGGGGCCGATGCTCTGCCCCTGAAGGGGGGCATGGATTGGAACTCCCTTTTCTACCGCCAGATCCTCAAGAATTGCCGTGGCATCGTAGATGGAGCGCAACTTCTGCCTCAGCGCTTCAACTGATTCATAGGTCTCGAATCGATCGATCAACTGATCTGCATAGATCCACGGCCGGTTTATCCAGAGATTTCTGACCGTGCATTGCTCCAGAACTTTTCGCAAGCCATTTGCATGATCTCGATCAGGGTGCGTGAGGATGACATGGTCGATGACAGTTGTTCCGTAGCAGGTCTTCAGGTGCTCGACAATCTGATCTCCTGTATCCAGATATCCACCGTCAACGACGTGCACACCCTCAGTACCATTCACCGAATAGCGCAGCGTGATCGCATCCCCACTTTTTGCAGTTTCGACGCCAAGAAAATCGATCTCGAAGTAGTCAACCATACATCCCTCTGGTTTTATGCCAATAAAGTGCTGGTGGCTTTGCCCCTACCAGCGATCCACCGCACACGTGAGTCCTGTCGGAGTCCATACCAACGACACGGCGGGAAGGCCACCTGCATCCTCGGCGATGTTGCGCAATGTATTTCGGTCTATGCCCGAGTGTGGACCGCCTTTCGGGTGGCTGTGCCAAGTTCCGATGAAGGCGAGATACCCCAAAGAGGCTCCATTCGCAGTGCGCAAATTCTGGACGAGTCCATCCGTTCCGAGGACGAAGCGGGTGGCCTCTCGAATGCTGTCAGGCGGCGCATCCACGATGCCCGCAATGGTGATGGTTCGATTTTCGAACGAGATGCGGCCGACCAAGGCTCCGCCTGTTTCCAGGGAACCCCAGTGCAGCGCATCAGCATGGATCGCTTGCACGACCGGGTGCAGAATCCGAATGTTCCAGCCACCATCGTCAGCTAGTTCGAGCACAGTGGTTGGGCCAAGGCTGGCGCGGGTCCATTCCATACCGAGGCCTTCGGCATCCGAGACCCCGGCGCAAAGCATTGCCTCCTTCGGAAGCCCGCCAACGAGCCAACGTTCCAGTTGCAGGCCAGCCAGTGACGCAGAACGCGAAACAACGGCATCAGACATTGGCATCGTCAGTGAACGGCAGTTGTCGCCCACAAAAATGCGCGTCGGCTCCGACGTATCCCCGGCAATCGAAGCCCGCAGTTCCGGCACAAACCGACAGCACTCGAACAAGAATGCTGTAAGGTCGTCAACGCGGCAGGCGCGACCAGGCCCTTCGAGCAAAATCGCGACACAGCGGCCCTGACCATACATCGCGATCCGTACCAGACGGGCAGGAGACTGGTTCAGTGCTGCTGATTGTGTTTCTGCGGCCAGCACCTGAAGTGAGGCCGTCGCGTCCACGATGAGGGCCGCATCCTGCGGAACGACTGTGGCGAACTGTGCCGGATCGACCAGAAGGGTCACGGCGTCGGTGTCGAACGCGCGCGATTGAAGATGCGACAGCTCCTCAAAGGCCGTCTTCATCAGTGCCGACTTCCGAGGTGGAACCAGTACCGATGCCCGCTCAATGAGTGCATGCCGCGCCGCGTTATGAGGCGACATGGATTCGTTGTCGACGAAAGTCATTGAGCCGAAACCTGCTCGCCCCAGTTGCATCGCGATTTTCGATCCCACACTTCCGCAGCCCAATATGACCAGCGGCTGCGATGTGGCTGCTGATGGAATGCCGGACGTTCTTGCCAATAGCTCGGGGGACAGCTCATGCGCATGAAAGGCCGGGTGAACCGTGGAGTTTCGCTCTAGGAGTGCTTGGGTATTGAGTTCATAGTGCACCACATAGGGCAATACCTCGATACTTCTCCCTGGTGAACCCACAAGCGAAGCTGGCCGTTGTACAGTCAGAATCACAATCGCGTACAAGCCATGCACCCAGCCGCGCGAGTCCTGCTGCATATCCAAGATCGAGCGTCTGTAATAACCATCCAAGCTTTGGGCCAAAGCGTCGCGATCAATGCCGAGTTCCGCTGCTCGATCGAGCAGCGTAACGAGATCGACGACCGTCTCCGGTTGATAGTGTCCGACTACATACGGGTGGCCGCCGGTTATTGGAGCTCGCGCAATGAAGGCCGCAGTACGACCATTTCCCCACTTGCCCAACTTGTCGTTGTGAACTTCCTGGAAGAACACTGCATCGATTTGTGCGGTCAGTTCGGCATTGATGATGGCGTATAGTCCGCCATCAATGGTCACGTAGACTGCCGGAACTACCAGAATCGTGCCGTCAGCGAGTGCGGCGGCCGCGACCTTCTCGGCACTGAATACAATGGTCGAGGGACAACTGTCTCGGCGCGTCGGCTCCCACCCCTGTTCCAAGTCCAGCAATGTTCCGGCTGCGGCTTTGTGGAGCCAATCGACCAACTGATCGACAATGGCGTCTAGGCCAAAGCGATGCAGTAACTCGTCCAGCGACCCATCGAACAGGCAAGGCGAGACCAGCTCACCTTCGCGATGGGGATTGATGTGCGGCAAATTGAGCGGGAAGTCCGCACGTAAGAAAGGATTGGGCGCAGACAGAGGCCAATCACTGCCGAATATCAGCACGCATGTCTCGATAGCGCGCACTCCAGTTTCGGAGACGCCGTTACGTCGTGACCTGTTTGGCAGTTGGACGGCAACATCGACTTCTATTTGCATCGATGCACCATTTGCCTTTGGCTCGCCAACGCGAATCAGGCCCCGATGCCGCTGAAGTTGATGTAGTGCGTCTGCGATGGCGCCCGTCATGATGCCCCGTGCGGCATCGGAGTGCGCGCGGAGGTGATCACGGCAGCGGCCTTCGCTCCGGCTTCCTTCTTCGAGGGGGGCTGCACCCCCTGAGCGGTGACGGTGAAAACGAGGGGCTCCACGGATTTTTCGCTCGGATATTCGCCCGTGCAGTAAAAGTCGCCTTTTGCTTCGTCCACGATTGCTACGTATTCACGCTTTGCGCGGATGCAGGGCGGATCGCTGTCGTCGTCTGCGATCGGCTTGCAACTGGCGACGATGACGGCACCGTCGCGGGTCTGCGAAAGCGCCTTGCGAGCGTCGGCATCGAGTTTGGCCTTTTCGCGGTAGTCCGACCAACTGTCATAGGACAGCGAATGCCAGGAACAGTGATGTGGCGCCTGCATGATGTCGTACTCAAGCACATCGGCTTCGGCCTTGTGGCGCTGCCACTGGCGGTTCCAGATAAATACTTCGGCATCGCCACCAGTAAGGAATTTTGCGCCATCCGGCGTCTGAGCATCAGCAGCCAATGTGAAGTTCAAGATCACGCTGGACTGGTTCTTGACTAGGCCCTCCTCCTCTTCTTCGTCGTCCTGCGCGTCCAAGGGGGCCAGAAGAAACGCGGAGAAGAATGCGGAACTCTTGCCATTGATCGTCGAGAAGCGCGTGTCCACCTTTCGCACAATCGAGGTGAGATCATCGGTTTTTCCGTCGATGTCCTCGCCCATGATCTGAATGCGGTCGCCGTTTCCGACGACGAAATTCTTGTCGCGGTTCAGCTGTACGCGCCGATGCGCCTCCGTGTTGAACGCCTTGGCGTCGTCACTCAAGGTGTGCGTCTTGCTGGCGCGTCGAAACACGATCGGAGACGACCACATCTCGCGGATCACTATCTTCTTGTCCTTGTCGTCCTTCTTGTCATCTGGATACTTGTCCAGCGGCCCCAGGTGGAAGTGCCGCGTCAGGCCTCGGCAGTGGTCCTGGTCCGGGTGGCTCAGCAGGAACGCATCGACATACGGCCTGCCGTTCTCATCTTTTTTCAGTCGATCGCGCAGATCCTTGGCGACATCGCGCGCCTCCCCGTCAGGGTCGTCGGCGTCTTGCCTGATGTTTACGTCGATCAGCAGGGTGGTTGCGTCGAGGTCGCCGAACTTGATGAGGGTCATGTCCCCACTGTCGACGGGGAAAAACGTGATGGTTGTGGGCATTGGAGCTCCAAGTAGACGAATGAAGGATGATCGCGTATAGTTAATGTACGACTATTTTTTATATCCGTCTACTTTTTAGGTGCAACTAATGCAAGAGCCCTCTGCCACTGCCGCCAGTCCTACTGAGCCCAAAGGGCTAAGTTGGGGGTTGGAAAGCAGACTTCAATTCATCGACTTCCGTTTGCGCTGGGAACGGCGCATTAATCGAATGGATCTCACTGAGCACTTCGGCATATCGGTTCCCCAGGCGTCACTGGACATTGCCAAGTACACGGAATTGGCGCCGAGCAACCTAACTTACGATCGTAGTTCCAAGACCTACACGGCAGCGCCGAGTTTTCACCCGCTTTACCAACGAAGTTCGGCGCAACACTATCTAGCGGAGCTGCTGGCCACCAAGATGGGTGTCATCGAGCCTGCGGCCAGCTTTATCGGCTCAACACTTGAGGCAGATTGGGCGCCGTCCCCCTGGCGCACGATCAATGAGCAGACCGTCGAAGCAGTAGTCCGGGCAATTCGGCAGCAGGAAGCCATTTGGGTGAGCTACCAGTCCATGACGTCCATGGACGAATCGGTTCGCCTGCTGTCTCCCCACGCCCTTGGTAATGACGGTTTTCGCTGGCACATGCGCGCGTTTTGTCACAAACGCCAGCGCTTCAGTGATTTTGTCCTTGCCCGAATCCTGCGCATCGACGGCTTCGAAGCGAGCCAAGTGGATGCCAGCCAGGATTCGCACTGGCAAACTCTCTTGACGCTGGTGCTTGCACCGCACCCTGATTTGCCCGCTGCCAAGAAACGAGTCCTGGAGTTGGATTATGGAATGGAAAATGGACAGGTCAAACTTCCATGCCGCCAAGCGTTTTTGTATTACACGCTGAGGCGTTTGGGCTTGCATACCAAAGAAGCACCCGACCCTCTCGTGCAGCAGATCACTTTGAAGAACCGCGATGAAATTCAACCCTATATTGATGCCTTGTCGGCCCAAAGCTGAACGCCCATGACAACTATTATTGAACTGGTCAAAGACCCCTATGAGCGCAAGGCGCGCGTAATCCCAGGACTTCTTGTAGCGTTACCGCTGCTGGTTCCTTTGTTGTGCGTCTACGGCGCAAAGCACCCGGTACTTACAGGCGTGATTGGCTTGCTTGGTGGCTGCGGTGCCATTTATGCGCTTGCGAGCGTAGCTCGCGGGCGCGGGAAGAAGCTTGAAGAGATCCTGGTTGCAAGATGGGGCGGTATGCCGACAACCATCGCGTTACGCCATCGCGACAAATTTCTCGATGGTGTCAGCAAGCAGCGCTACCACGCCGCGATTGCGGCTAAGCTGGGCATCGCCATGCCAACGGCAGAAGAAGAATCAGCAAGTCCCGATAAAGCAGACGACATCTACGTTGGCGCCACAAAGCGGCTTCGCGAACTTACGCGTTCCAACAAGCAGCTCTTGCTGAAAGAGAACATTGCCTACGGATTTCACCGCAATATGCTGGCAATGAAGCCTGCCGGCATTGTGTCGTGCCTCTTGGGTATCGTCTACGGATTGCTGATTGCAAAGATTCTGCAGCTAGCACCTCCCCATTTTAGCCTAGAGCACCTTGCTGATCCGGGTCTTGCCGCAGGCTTGACACTGCTCATTTCGCTGGCATTACTTGCCGCTTGGCTGCTGTATTTCGATCAGGGCGCGGTCAGACGGATGGGGTTCGTCTATGCAGAACGCTTGTTTGAGTGCTTGCCGTCTTTGCCTTCTTCGGCCCCGCGGAAAAGAGCTTCAAAATCGACTACGGAGTGAGATTCAATGCTCTTTGATGTGAAAGCATTCACACGCTTGAGGGAGTCCGGCCTCAATTGGATTTACTTCAGCCCGCCAATGCTGATTCAGATGGGTGCTCGCACCGGGAAATTCAGGCTCGGAAAAGACGATCTCATCAAAGATGAAAGCGGCAAGAGCCATATTTCGTTCGAGGATTATGCAATCGCTCTGCCTTAAATTGTCGCTGAAGCAAGTTCGGCACTTAGCCGTGAAAAACACCCCAAAGATTGGATTAATATCCAACCTTTGGGGGCAGTTCATTGTGATCCATTTAGATTAATGCCGCACACATGCGGCCGCCTGATAAATTTCGCATGCGAAATTTATTGGCTACCTAGTTTGTTGTCGCCCTTTCCTCTTTGCGCTGCGCCAAGATCTTGTCGATCCAAGCCGCCTTTTCCTGTTCGACTTGGTCGACCTTCCTTTCCGCTGCGACTAATTAAATCTACGCCCCTGGCGGCAAGCAGCGAGAACTGGAAACACAAGAAGAAATGCAGCAGCGCATCACCAATTGGTACCCCATGCCCACTAACCACAGCACCATGCCCATGCACGCCTAGTTCATCAAACGCGTGGTGGCGTACGACCTGCCAATCGGCTACACCGAGAGTTATCGTCAAGACGATTGGTACAAGCTGATGATCCAAGCAGACTGGCCCCTTCGCGACACCTACTTCACCAACGGAAAATTGGACGTACCAGCCAAACCGGCCGGACTTGATCCGGAGAAGATCAGCGAACAACAACACATAGCCGACGACGCGCAGTTCAGAAATCTGAACGGGGCTTGATGAAGACCACGACTCCGGTATTAACTTGATCGCCCGTAGTCACGGCGTCAATACTAAGTAAGAATTTGGCAACACCCTTGCTCGTCAACGCCTGCTGCGCTCGACCTGATCGAACGCAGCAAGTGATCTGGCATCTTGCGATTGCTCAAGGCAACTCCAACACCGTCGTCCGCAACTCCTTATCCGCAGCAATCTGCGCTTCGCTGAACGGCACGCTGACCCATTGTTTGCGTCCGAACAGCTGGGTCTGGTCGGTGTGGTGTGCCGAACCTGGATTGGAGGATTCAGAAAACGTCATCAGGGTCGATGCATGCGGTCCCTTGACGTCGAACGAGACTACTTGTATGTAGCTCGATCCTGAGATGACTTCGCGCTTGCCGCTGCTGTTCAGCGGCCGGCTCTCGATGGCGTTGTAGACGCCGAGTGGTCCGCTGCCGCCTGGCACGGGGTAGAACACGCCGTTCCGGCTGCTACCCTGGATGCTGCCCCAGCGCGCGTCCGGCGCTATGCCGGCCGCGTTCAATTGGCGGGCGACGCTGATCAGCGTTTCTTTCATCTTGCCGGCCAGTTGCGGATCGCTGGTGCGCAGGCCGCGCGGCGTGGCTACCGGGTGGCGCAGGTCAAACGGCACCGCCCAACTGTCCGGCAGCTTTGCGGCTTGCTCCATTGCCGCGGCAAAGTACAGATAGCCGAGACCGCTGTCGGTATCGGTGCGGCGGTCCCACTGGCGCAGCGCACTGCAAGCTTGCGTCAGCGCAGCCTGATCCGGTGTTGCAGCGGCGCCGTCATCGTTCTTGATGGTCGGACACAGACGCAGCAAATCATCGACGCCCGGCGTGGCCAGATAGACCGCGTTGCGGGTCAGCAGCGCTTGCAGATCCTGCGGCCCGATGCGCGCATCGGCGCCGACGCGGTGCGTCAACCAGTCCAGCGCCAAGCGTCCGCGCCCGCTCACGGTCAAACCGTCGCGACTGACAATCGCAGGAAAGCCGGTTTGCGGCTGCTCCGCATTGCTGAGCCAGGCGCTGTCATTGGAGTTGTGCACATAGTCGCGGCGCTCCAGTTGCGGCATCTGCTTGCCGGCAAAGATGCCCGGCTGCGGCGTGTTGGCTGCACTCTGCAAGGCACATTGGCTACGCGCGCCGTCGAGGATGACCAGGCCATCGGCGCCACCGCTGTTGAGGCCGCAGTCTTTCAGTTTGGCGGCATCCACCTGCGGCACCGCAGACACGTTGGCAAACAACACGCGGCCATTGGCGTCGGCCGCCAGGGTATTGACCCAGGGGATGCCGAGGGTGCGCTGCAGTGACTCACGCAGACGCGGCACGCTGGTGGCGCCTGCGATCTCATACCATTGCTGCAATGCCCGGGTATTGGCGGCGTTCACGTCATGAATGGCGAACGCTGCGCGACTGTCCCATGCCATCTTGCCGGGGATGGCGAGGATAGGCCCATAGGCTGACATATAGACATCATGTTTCTGCGTGCTCAGCTGACCGTCCTTGCCCAGCACCTCGACCGCGACGCTGGTTTTACTCATGGCTTGCGATTTACCGTCGACCAGATAACGGGTGGGGTCGGCAGGATCGAGCGGCAAACGGTACACCACGAAATGGCGCGAGGTGTCGACCGTATGCGACCAGGCCAGCGATCGGTTGTAGCCGATATTGACCAGCGGCATGCCGGGCAAGGCCGCGCCCATCACGTCCAGTTTGCCGGGAATGCTCAGATGCATCTGATAGAAGCGCAAGGCGCCGTCCCAGGGAAAATGCGGGTTGCCCAGCAACAGACCTTTGCCGTTGACGGACAAGTCGCTGCCGATGGCGATGGCATTGCTGCCGGTGTGACTGCTGAAGGCGTCCCAGTCCGGCAGACTGGCCGCCGCGCCCTGCACGGCTGGCGCAGTTGGCGCAGTCGGCGGCCGGGCGCCCAGAATGGCGCGGGCAAACTGTGTGGTGCCGGCGCGTATCATCAGGCGGCGCACCAGCCGCGCCATGTCCAGCGCATCGATTTTGTTGACCCAGGCCTGCCCCTTGCAAGAGGCGTCCAGCGCGGCGCCGCCCTGCTCTTCAATCACGCGGCTATAGCCGGCGGCATAGCCCTTGAGCAAGGCTTGCATGGCTGGCGGCTGCGCGTTCCAGAAACTTTGCAGCGCGGCGTCCTGGTTGAACCATCGATAAAACGCATCGCTTTCCAGATTGCGCATGCCGTCGGCTGCGGCGCCCTCGCCGCCCAGATAGCGTGAGCGCAGTCCGCGCACCGTCATGATCTCATTGGCCAGCAGGCAGCCATTGTCCTGCGCGTAGGCATAGCCGACGCCGTAGCCCAGGCCTTGTTCGGTGCTGGCCTTGATGTGTGGAATGCCAAACGCCGTGCGGCGGATTTCCACGCGTTCGCTGGCGCTGCTGGCGGTCGTGACCGTGGCCAGCGCCAGCAACAGCGCTGTCAGTCGCGAGCTTGTTGCTGCTTTCATGTGTGACTCCTGATCGTAGTGCTATGCAAACATGGGCGCATCGTTTGCCTGAGGATAACTTGCCGGCGTGCGGCCCGGCGAAAATCAGCTTGTCGCGCTGCGGCTGTGGCTGTCGACGCGTTCGACGATCATTGCCACGCAGCGGCTGGCCGAGCGTACGCTGCCTTCCATCCAACCCGGAATCTGGCTAGCATGTTCGCCGGCGAAATAGAAACACTCTTGCGCGTTGATGATGGTGTCGTAGGCGACGCTCTTGGGATCGGCCAGCGACCAGCCGCCGCCGATACCCGGCATGTGCTGCCAGGCCACGCTGACCGGCTTGCTCAATTGCTGCGATTGCCCGGGATGGACGCGTTCCACCGAACGCCGCGAGGCTTGCTGCTGCTGGGCCAGACTCAGCTGCGCATAACGCGTGGCCGCCGAGCCGTGGGTGTAGGCGCCCACCAGAATGCCCTTGGGCGAAAAGATACCGTGGCTGGGGTACCAGATCAGGGCGCTGTCGTCATCGACAAACGAGATGCCGCCGAATTCGCTGTTGACGGTTTCCCAGAAGCGCGGCGTTTCCCAGCCGATTTTGTAGGCTGGACTATATTTGATCGCGCGCGCCGCCGCGAAGAAAGTCTCGGGCAGATTGCTCTTCAGTGCGGCCACCACCGGCAAGGGGCAGGTCACGATGGCGTAGTCGGCCGACAAGGCCACTTCTGCGTTGCTGCCGTCCTGGCGGCAGACGACTTGCGCCCTGCCCTCGACCACATTGATTTGTGAAACACGGGTATTGAAACGTATCGATTGTTGCAGCTGCTTGCGGAAGGCTTCGGCGATTTTGTCCATGCCGCCGACCGGCTGCAACATGGTGGATTGATATTCCAGGTGTTCGTCGTACCACAGCGGATACCACAGGCGGCGATCGAGGAACACCCGGAAGTCCAGCGGCTCGGGGCGCTGGCCGCCATCCTTGCCGGCGCCGGGATATACCGAATAGCCCGAGCGACGCGTGCCGGTGAAGCTGCCCGAGGCCGACAGATCGCCAAAGTGTTGCAGCAGTCCCAGCAGCTTTTGTTTGTCGTCGGCGTTCAGTTCAGCGTCGAGGAATCCTTGTTTGGCGCTTTTGGCCAGCAGTTCCGAGATATGGCCGCGCGCATCGCCCTGTAGTTGGCCGACCGTGTAGCGCTTGTCGACGCCTTGGTCCTTGATGACGCACAGCGCCGTGCGCGAAAAAATCGACATCACTTCCAATGGCACGCCCAGTTCGCGGCAATATCCCAGCAGCGAGGTATGCGTGCTGGGAATGCGCCCCGCCCCGGCATTGAAATACAAGTCGCGCTCGAACGACACCGACTGGCTGCTGCCATCTTCGTAGCGCACCGTGTCGCCATGGCGCAGAGTGCGCGTCCGGCCGCCCGGCTGCACCTGGGCCTCGATCACCTGCACCGCAAATCCCAGTCGCTCAAGTTCAAAGGCAGCCGCCAGCCCGGCCATGCCGGCGCCGACCACGATGACGGATTTCCCTTTGCCGCTTTGCGCCGGCGTCGAACGAATCTGCGCCAGCGCGGCGTCGGGCGAAGTCGCATCCACCGCCCCCAAAGCATTCATCGCCGCCAGCGCCGGTTTGTGTCCCGCCACGATGGACAGCGCCACAATAAAGTCGCGTCTGCTGAGTCCCATTGCATCCTTTCTTGCACCTGGTCGCCGCCTGGCCGACTTAGTCGGCTTAGCTGCTGATCCGCTGAGCCGGACATGGCAGACCACGGTGCGGCCTGGTTATGACCAATGCCGCGCTCGCGGCGGCCGGTCTGGATTGCCGCTGATGGCCTGTGTCTATCGCAGGCAGGTCACGCGGTCGCCGGTGAGCGGATGGATCATCACATCCATCTCCACCTCATAGATGGTCTTGAGCACTTCCGGCGTGAGCAGCTGCGCGCTATTGCCGCGTGCGACGATGCGGCCGGCGCGCAATGCAATCAGATCGTCGCAATAGCGTCCCGCCATATACACGTCGTGCAGCACCACGATCACGCTCAGCGCATGCTCGCGGCTCAATTGCCGCACCAGTCCCAGCACCTCGACCTGATGCCGGATGTCGAGCGCCGAGATCGGCTCGTCCAGGATCAGGCAGCGCGTGTCCTGGGCTACCAGCATGGCCAGCCAGACGCGCTGGCGTTCGCCGCCGGACAAGGTATCCACCAGCCGGTCGGCCAGCGCGCTGACATCGGTCAGCGCCATGCCGCGTTCAATCTGGCGCCGGTCGGCTTCACCGGGCGAGCGAAACGCGCCGAGCCAGGGATAGCGTCCCAGCGCCACCAGTTCTTGCACGGTCATGCCAGGCGCCGCCGGTATCTGCTGCGGCAGGTAGCCTACCTGGCAGGCAAATTCGCGCGTCGAAAACGATTGCGCCGGCGCGCCGCCGACGGTCAGGCTGCCGCCTTGCGGCTGCAATTGGCGCGACAGAATCTTGGCCAGGGTCGACTTGCCCGAGCCGTTGTGGCCGATCACGCCCGTCACCCGGCCGGCCGGTATGCTCAGGCTCAGAGGATGCAGGATCACCCGGCCGTCAATCCGGTACTCGATATTTTCCAGCTCGAACACCGCCTCTTGTGCGGTCGCGGCCTGACTGGCCGCATCATCATGTGAGACCAGCATGGTTCAGCCTGCCGTAGCGGTAATCGCTTGCGCGGTGTTGACGACTTCGCTGCTGATCTGGCCATTGGACATGTGCACCACGCGGTCGGCGACATGGAAGTAACGGTCGTCGTGCGAAATCACCACCAGCGTTTTGCCGGCGCGTTTGAGATCCGGCAGAATTTCGGTATAGAACACGCGGCGGAACGCCGGATCCTGGTCGGCAGCCCATTCGTCGAACACAATGACCGGACGGCGGTCGAGATAGGCGTGCACCAGGGCCAGGCGCTTGCGTTGTCCGGTGGATAAATCCGTGGTCGAAAAACTGCCGTTCTTGACGGCCACCTTGTGGGTGAGTTCCAGCCGCTCCAGATACGAGGCGGCTTCGTCGATGACATCTTCACCGACGATAACATCCTCAAACAGGTAGTAATCGGCAAACACAGTGCTGAACAACTGCCGATAGTCGTCGCGGTTTTTGGCTACGACGGGTTGGCCGTCGAGCAGGATGATGCCCTCCTGGGGTTCGTACAAGCCGAGCAATAGCTTGACCAGCGTGGTCTTGCCACTGCCGTTTTCGCCCACCAGAAACAGCATTTCCCCGGCATTGATTTGCAGGTTCACCGGTCCCAAGGCAAAGCGCGCCGGACCATCAGATTGCGGATAGGCATACGCGACGTTGCTCAGTTCGATGCCGCGCGAGCAGTTCGAAGCATTGCCGGCATCCGCGGGGGCCGTCAGGATATTGAGTTCCGGATTGGAGAATTTGAGCGACAGTTCCGCCACCCGTTTGAGCGCCACCTGGGTCTGTCCCAACAGCGGCAAGGCGCTGATCAGTTGCGTCAGCGGTCCCTTGACATAAAGCAGCACGATGACAAATCCGGACAGCACCAGCGGCTCGAACTGCATCGATCCCTGCAGCGCCAGAATCACGCCGATCACGACAAAGAACAAGGCCGAACCGAAGGCGTTGGCCGACATGAACAGGCGCATGGCGCGGATGCGCAGGTCGCGGATGCGGTCGATGGTCGACTTCAGCTTGTCGTCATGAATCTGGTGACGCCGTTTGCGGTTGATGCGCAGCTCTTTCGCGCCTTCGGTAATGGCGCGGTACTGCTTTTGCAATTCGTCCTGGGCTTCGCGTGCGGCTTCGAAACCTTTGCGGCCCTTTTGACGGGCCGCGGCATGCGCCCAGCTGCCCAGCAAAATCGCCGCTACCGCCACCAGGCACAGCAACGGCGACAGTATCGCCAGATAGGCGAAGCATCCCAGCGTGATGGCAATCGAGATCGCCAGGCCGGAAAAACCGAATGTGAACGTGCTGATCGTGTCGACATCCTGATTGAGCGTGGTGGTGATCTTGTGCACCCGGAAGCGTTCTATTTCGGCAATCGGCGCCGACAGGATTTTGGCGGACAAATCCTTGCGCAGATTGGCGACTACCTGCTGTCCGACGTAGCTGTTGCCGAGATCGGAGACGATTTCGCCGACGATGGTGATCACACACAGCGCCGCGAATCCGGCCAGTAATCCCAGCGTCGGCCCGTGCCCGGCATTGAGCGCCTGATTGACCGTGGCCAGCAGCCAGGCCGACGACAGGCCGCTGATTGCGCCCAGTATGGTCGCCACGAAAGCGACCCGCCAAAAAGGCAGCAGCAGGCGCAAGCCTTCGCGTAGCAGCGAACGCTGCTTGGTCGGAGCTGCCAGGTGTTCGGATGCGATCATTGTTTTCTCCACAAAAAATACAGGAAGGTCGGCGCGCCCAGCAGCACCGCCACCAGCCCGGCAGGCACCTGCCAGGGATACAGTATGTTGCGGCCGACCCAATCGGCGCAGACCATTAGTCCCGCGCCGATCAGCGCCACCGCCGTGATTTGTTGGCGCGGGCGCTGCAATCCCAGCGCCGTGACGAAATGCGGCGCCAGCAAGCCGATAAAACTGAGCGGCCCCACCAGGATCGTGGCGCCCGCCGTGGCCGCCGCAATCAGCATCAGGAAACAGCCGCGCGCCATCGTCACATGCAGGCCCAGCGCCCGGGCCGCCTCTTCACCGAGCGGCAATATCCGCAGCCAGCGTGCCCCCAGCAAGGCCAGGCCGAACACCAGCACCAGGGCTACGCCTGCCGGCGCTGCGCCGGCCAGCGTGGCGCGATACGTTGACCCCGACATCCAGGTCAGCAGCGTGGCGGTGCGCGGGTCGCCGCTGGTCAGCAGGCAAGCGGCAATCGCTGTCAGGATAGTGGAAATCGCCACGCCTGCCAGCAGCAGGCGTTCAGGAGAAAAACCGGAACGCCAGTTCAGCGCCAGCACCAGCAGCAAGGTCAACAGCGCGCCCGCGAAGGCCGCCAGCAACATGCCGTCGGTGCCCAGGTCGACGCTGACGAACAGCATGGTGATGATACCCAGCGACGCTCCCGACGAAATCCCCAGTACTTCCGGACTGGCCATCGGATTGCCGGTGATCCGCTGCAGTAGCATGCCGGCTACCGCGAGCATGCCGCCGGCGATGCCGGCCGCTGCCACGCGTGGCAGGCGCCAGTCGATGACGGTGCCCAGCGTGGTGGTCGGAAACCACTCCCAGCCATAGGGGCCGCGTCCTGATCCAAGCCCCGCCAGCACCGTCGCCACCAGCAGGAACGCGCAGATCAGTTGCACCTGGCGCCCCGACAGCCGCGGCCGTCGCGCCATGCGTTCATAGGCGACAACGCGCGCCTGCAAACCGCTCTTCTGGCGAAACAGCAACCACAGCATCACCGGCGCTCCCACCAACGCCGAACCACTACCGGCCGGAATCGGGTTGGGGAAGTAGGTAATCGTCTGTACGATCTGGTCGGTCAGCCACAGCAGCAGCGCGCCCAGCAAGGGCGCCAGCGCCATGCGCTGCGTGAATGTGCGCGCTCCCAGCAGACGCACCAGGTTGGGCGCCATCAAACCGATGAAACCGACCACGCCAACCGTGCTGACGCTCAGTGCGCACAAGGCCACGCCCAGCAACAGCGCGCCCAGCCGGACCCGTGCGACATGGACGCCGAGCGCCGAGACGCGCGCGTCGTCCAGTACCAGCATGCCGAGCGGCCTGGCCATCAAGGCCGCGCCGGTTGCGAGGACCAGGATCCGGGGCCAGAGATAGTGGACGTTCTGCCAGCCGTTTTGCACCAGCGAACCGGTTTGCCAGATAAACAAGCCGTTCAGGTATTCGTGGTTGAGCAAGGTCAGCGAAGCGCCCGCCGCACCGCAAAACAGCGAGACGATCAGTCCGGCCAGGATCACCGTAATCGTCGAAAAACGGGAACGGCGCGACACCATCAGCACCACCGCCGCCGCCAGTACGCCGCCGGCCAGCGCCACGCTTGCCGCGCCCCACTCCAGCAAAGCCGGCGCAAACAAGGTGGCCACCACCAATGCCAGGTAAGCACCGGAAGACACGCCGATGGTTGCCGGATCGGCCAGCGGATTCCTGAGGATTTGCTGGAACAACACGCCGGCCAGGCCCAGCGACGCGCCGACGATCCAGCTGATCACAATACGCGGCAAGGCAACCTGGGTGAAGATCAATTCGTTCACGGCCGCAGGCGCAGTCTGCTGCAGCACCGTCCACCAGCGCAGCGGCGGCAACACGGCAGACAAGGTGTGCATGCTGAGCGCGATTCCCAGCGCACCGGCCAACGCCAGCAGCAGCCAGCACCAGCCTTGCTGCAGGTACGCGGGCCGTGCGCTTTGCGGGATAGCCAAGGGCGTAGTCATCGCGCGCCTTCCAGTTGCGACATCATGGCGGCGCTTAATAAATTGCCGCAACGTCGCGCGGACGGCAAGCCGCCCAGGGCGTAGAACGAGGCAATCGCCGTGACCCGTCCGGTGCGCACCGCCGGCAGGCTGCGCCACAAACTGCTGTCCTTGAGAATGCGCTCGGCACGGCGCGTGCGGTCGCCCTGATCCAGATAGATCAGATGCGCGTCCGGATCGGCGGCAAAGGCAGAAATGTTGACCAGGGCATTGCCGTAGATTGAGGTTTTTTCGCGCAAGGCATTGCGCATGCCGAGCAATTCAATCACCGTGTGCACCCAGCTGCCAGGCCCGTAGATAAAAGCTTGGGACCCGTTTTCATGCAGCACGGCGACATAGACGCGGCGCCCTTGCAGCGGCTGCAGGCGGCCGGCGAGGTGCGCCATGTCGGCATCAAAATCCTGCAGCGCCCGGGCTGCTTGTTGCTCTTTTTGCGTCACACGTCCGACTTGCTCCGCCAGATCGCGTATGCGCTGGAACGGCATTTTCCTGGCGTCGAAAATCGTCGCCAGTTCGGTCGGCGCAATTTTTTCAAAACGCGGCAGCAAGGCTTTCTGCCATCCAGAGACAAAGATCCGCTCGGGCGCCAGAATCGCCAGCACCTCGAAATTCGGCTCCGTGCGGGAGCCGAGATCGACGGTATTGTCCGGCAATGCCGACTGCGGCAACCACTGCCGATAAACATCGAACTCAGGCACCGCAACCGGCATCACGCCCAGCATGGCGAGCGTTTCCGCTGCGGCCCAGTCGACCGCGGCGATACGCATGCCGGACGCGGCCTTCCCCGCCGGCGCCACCGCTGCCAGCAAGGTGGCCGACAGCAGACGCCCGCAACGACGGCGGCCGGCAGAAAAACCGCGCTCAGGCCACATACACACGCCACGACATAGTCAAATAACTCAAACTTCCATCCAATATCAACGTACCGGATTGCGCCCAGGCGCAGTCCGGTCGTGCGTTCAACATGCGCGAGCGGCCCTGTCGAGCGGCCCGGGCGGTGCTTAAAAATCGACCGTTGCCGAGACCAGGAAAGTACGCGGCGAACCGCGCGACAAACCATA
The DNA here is from genome assembly GCF_000282135.1 of Herbaspirillum sp. CF444. Classification (GTDB taxonomy): domain Bacteria; phylum Pseudomonadota; class Gammaproteobacteria; order Burkholderiales; family Burkholderiaceae_D; genus Herbaspirillum. The sequence continues at coordinate 4,219 of NZ_AKJW01000038.1, read as the reverse complement.
GTTGGTCGAAGTCGATGCCCAATAGTTGCTGTCGAACAGGTTTTCCACCGTCGCGCGCACCTTCACCGGCTTGCCCGCGACAGTCATGGCGTAGCGCGCACCGATGTCGACCCGTTTCCAGGCAGGGATGCTCTGGGTGTTTGCGACGTTGTAGTACTGCGACGAAGTATAGATATAGCGGCCGCTGACGGTTAGTCCTGGCACTGATGCAAAATCCCATTCCGCTCCGAGGTTGAGGTTAGTGGTCGGTACGCCGACCGCCTTGTTGCCATCGGTGAGCGCGCTGGAAGTCTTGGTCAGCACGCCGTCGATGAAACTCACGCCGCCCAGCAGGCGCCCCTGTTTGGCGAAGGTGCCGAAGCCGGTGAATTCAATGCCGCGGTTGCGTTGCTCGCCGTCGACCACATAGGTGTTGGAGGCATTGGTGTAGGCGTTCGGCTGTTTGATTTCAAACACGCTCACGCCGCCGCCCAGGCCGCCGACATCAAACTTGGCGCCGGCTTCGGCCTGCTTGGATTTCATCGGGGCAAACACGGCGCCCGGGTTGGTGACGCCGGCGGTCGGCGCGGTCGGTCCCTGGCTCAGCCCTTCTACATAATTGGCGTACAGAGACACTTGTTCCCACGGTTTGAACAGGACGCCCACTGTCGGTGTGACGGCGTTCTTGTTGTATGAGGTCGTTTTCAGTCCCGTAGTGGCGCTGAAGGCATCGTTCTGAACGATCTGGTTACGCACGCCGGCGGTAATTTGCAACCGGTCGGAGAACACCGAGACGGTGTCGGCGACGGCAAAACTTGTCAGCGTCGCCTGGGCGGTTTTCGGCGCCTTGTTGCTGAATGCTGCAAGGCTGGTCTGCGCAATGCTGGCAGGATTATAGATATTCGAGGTATACGTCGAAATCACCGGCGCCAGCACGCCAGACTCGATCTGCAACTGCGTTGCCGACAGGTTGACCGTGTGTCGCAACGGCCCGGTATCGAATTTTCCGCTCACCCCGGCTTGCACGGTTTCGGTATTGGAATAGGTCGGCTGGTAATACTGGTTGGCGCGGAAATTGCCGGCGGCGTTTTGCAGGTAGATAAAGTTGTACAAGCCAAGGAAGTCGTTGCGGCGTCCGCCGACGACAGCATAGGCCGTCACATCCGGCGTGATATCGACTTCTGCGCGCAGCAGTCCATAGGTATCATGCGACTTTGCGTAGTACCAGCTCTGCCCCAGATTCGAGGAGCTGTCCGGCGCGCTAGGGATCTGGAAGTTGGCGTTGTCGGTAAACACCACGCGGTTGGGCGAGTCGACGTTCATGTCGTGATAGCCGAAGTCGGCCGACAGACGCACGTTGCGGGAGCGATAATCCAATGCGACTGCCACCGAACTCACGCGTTGCGCCTGGCTATCCACCGCCGTATTACCGTCGCGGTAGGCGGCATTGACGCGAATGCCCAGACTGTTGTCCGGTCCGAAGCGGCGTCCCAGATCGACGCTGGTGCCGAGCTGGCCGTTGGAGTAATAGCTGCCGGTCACCTGGGTGATCGGCGTATCCGTGGCGCGCTTGGTGACCAGGTTGATGGTGCCGCCGACAGCGCCGGAAGGCGCCATGCCGCTCAGGGTCGCGCTAGGTCCGCGCAGCAGTTCCACACGTTCATAGCCTTCCAGGCCGCCGGTCATTTGCGGCGGTACGATGCCGTAGATGCCGTTGATCGCCATGTCCTGTCCTTGCACCGCAAAGCCGCGTACCGTGAACTGATTGACGTAGCTGCCGTCGGACCAGATCGAACGCACCGACGGATCGCTCTTGAACACATCGCTGACGTTGCGCGCCTGCTGGTCCTGAATGGTTTGCGCCGTATAGCTCACGATCGAATACGGCACTTCCATGTAGTCGCGGTTGCCCAGCAAGCCCACGCCGGCGCCGCGCGCCACCTGCCCGCCGGAATAGGCCGGCGGCAGCGCGGTGTAGCCGGCATCGCTCTTCTCCGTGACGGTGACCGCAGGCAAACTGCCGTCCTTGGCGACGGTGGCCGCCGTATCGGCGCTGGTCTGCGCCCATGCCGATCCAACTCCGGCCGAACACAGCAGGCCGGCGCCCAACAGCAGCATGTTGATTTTGTTCAATTTCATCACTACGGTCTTCGACTTCATATCGCCCTTACCCTTGGTGTTATTTTTTATACAGACAAAAGGAACCGAGAAGGAACCTTGCTTAATTAATAATGCAAATCAAAATCATTCTTATTTATTGCAGAAATAATACGACATTTTCCTGATGCAGAACAAAGTTTTGTTGTCACCGGACTCACGGACAACTGCTGCGTCCTGGCACTGCAGGCGCATCAACCGGCCTCTTCCAGGGCATCGCCTTCCAAGTCTTGCAGCCATTGCTGCATCTCCGCCGCGTCATTGCGATTGAGATGCGCAGCCTGATCGATCCACTGCGCCAGAGCGCGGATGGACTGCAATTCGAACAGGACCGCCAAAGGAACCTCCACTCCCAGCCGCCTCTTGACTTGCGCCCCAACCTTCACCGCACTCAGCGAATGGCCGCCGAGCGCCAGGAAATTGTGAGTCACACCGACCTGCTCCAGGCCCAGCACTTCGCTCCAGATGTTTGTCAGCGCCGCTTCGGTAGCGCTGACCGCCGGCTCAACGTCAGCGCCGACTAGCGACCCCGGCTGCAACGCCGCCAAAGCAGCCTGGTCCAGCTTGCCGTTGATCGTGAGCGGGAAGCGCTCCATTTGCACCAACGCTGCAGGCACCATGTAGTCCGGCAGCACCTGTCGCAACGCCTCTTTCCAGGCCGACGACGCATCGCTGGTCCGGCCCGCTGCATCGGTCACGACATAGGCCACCAGATGGCGCTGGTCCGCCTCGCCGCGCACCAGTACGACGCCGTCGCGCACTCCCGGCAACTCCCGCAAACGCGCCTCGACCTCACCGAGCTCGATACGGAAACCGCGCACTTTCACCTGCTGATCGATACGTCCCAGATAGTCGAGTACGCCATCACCGTTCCGGCGGACCAGGTCGCCCGTGCGATACAGGCGACCTCCTTCCTGCGCGCCATAGGGATCCGGGATGAAGCGATCGGCGCTCAGGCCGCCGCGTTTCAGGTAGCCGCGCGCCAGGCCGGCGCCGGCGACGTAGAGTTCGCCTTCGCAACCATCGGGAACCTGATTCAGGTCGGCATCCAGCACATAGCCATCGAGGTCCGCCAGCGTCAAGCCGACCGGACTGCCGGGCAGTTGCGCATCGGCGGGACTCAGACGTCGGTACGTCACGTGCACGGTGGTTTCGGTGATGCCGTACATATTGATCATGGCCGGTTGCTGCGGCCCCGCCTGCGCGAACCAGGTTTGCAGGCAGCCGACGTCCAGCGCCTCGCCGCCGAAAATCACATGGCGCAGCGACAGCGACGGCGTGTGCCGGTACAGATCAGGCAACTCCAGAATCTGCCGGAAGGCGGAAGGCGTCTGGTTCAATACCGTCACCTTTTCGGCGACCAGGAGTTGCAGGAATGCGTCCGGCGAACGGCTCAGCAAATACGGCACCAGCACCAGCCGGCCGCCGTGCAGCAAGGCGCCGAATATTTCCCACACCGAAAAATCAAAGGCATGGCTGTGGAACATGGTCCAGACATCGTCGCGGCCGAATCCGAACTGCTCCTTGCTGGTGTCGAACAGGCGCAAGACATTGGCATGGCTGAGCAAGGCGCCCTTCGGTACTCCGGTCGAACCCGAGGTGTAAATGCAGTAAGCCAGATTGTCCGGATGGACCGGCAGATCGAGATCGCTGTCGTCTTCCTCCGCCAGCAGCCCGGCGTCGCGATCCAGGCACCAGAGCGAGAGCGGCGCCGTCCCGGCAGGCAACAGGCTGAGCAGATCGGCATGCGCGATGACTGCCGCAGGACGCGCGTCGGCCAGCATTGCAGCCAGACGCTGGGCCGGCTGTTTCGGATCCAGCGGCAAATAGGCAGCGCCCGCCTTGAGGATGGCCAGCAATGCGACCAGCATATCCGGCGTGCGATTTGTCGCCAGCCCGACCAGTTGCTCGGCCTCCACGCCCCAGGCGCGCAGCTTTCTGGCCAGCTGGTTGGCCTGCCGGTTCAACTCCCCGTAACTCAAGGTTTGCGCACCGAACGAGACCGCGATTGCCAGTGGCGTTTCACGACCGCGCTGCTCGATCAAGGCGTGCAAGCTGCGCGCCGGCAGGTGCTGCGGCAGGC
>NZ_AKJW01000037.1 GCF_000282135.1 Herbaspirillum sp. CF444 | reverse complement strand
CTGGATTGGATGCCGGCGCCTGCTTCGACCAGCACCTCATGTTTGGCGGCCACCAGTTTCTTGACTGTTTCCGGGGTTGCCGCAACGCGTGTTTCTCCGTCCCGCCTTTCGACGGGGATGCCTAGCCTCATTCAGAGCTCCTGTAGTTGTAAATTCTTACCGGAATCTTACACGGAAAATTTGAACATCAACAACTTTGCGCAAACCCTCTCTTTCGCGACGCCGACTCGCATCTTGGGCCCATCCCCTGAAGGCTTTGTCCAGCCACGGTAAAATGGTGGCTGTTGCAGGTTAGGAAAAATGTATGACTGAAGTATGGAAGCCCTCCGTCACTGTTGCTGCGATCATCGAGCGCGAGGGCCGTTTTTTGATGATTGAAGAGCAAGCCGGCGACGGCCTGCGCCTGAACCAGCCGGCCGGCCACCTCGACGCAGGCGAAGCGCTGACGCAGGCGGTGGTGCGCGAGGCGCTGGAAGAATCCGCGCACGATTTTGAACCAACCGCATTGATCGGCATGTATATGTCGCGCAATGTGTCGTCCTCGCGCGCCGGCGCCGACACCACTTACTTGCGTTTTGCGTTCGCCGGAAAACTGGGTGAAAAACATGATCGCCCGCTGGACACCGGCATCGTGCGCACGCTATGGATGACACGCGACGAAATCGCGGCATGCACCGAACGTCATCGCAGCCCGCTGGTCTTGCGCTGCATCGACGATTACCTCGGCGGCCAACGCGCGCCGCTGTCTTTACTGTATACCGACGCCAGCGTCACCGCGGCGGTCGAGGAAGCAAACGGAGCAATTGGAGTAACTGGAGTAACGAATGGCTAAGAAGAAAGTCGTCATCGGCATGTCAGGCGGCGTCGACTCGTCCGTGTCCGCGTGGCTGCTGAAAGAACAAGGCTACGAAGTCATCGGCCTGTTCATGAAGAATTGGGAAGACGATGACGATTCCGAATATTGCTCGACGCGCCAGGACTGGATCGATGCCGCCAGCGTGGCCGACGTGGTGGGCGTGGATATCGAGGCGGTCAATTTTGCCGCCGAATACAAGGACCGCGTGTTCGCCGAGTTCCTGCGCGAATACCAGGCCGGCCGCACCCCCAACCCGGACGTGCTGTGCAATGCCGAAATCAAGTTCAAGGCCTTTCTCGACCACGCCATGCTGCTGGGCGCCGATCTGATCGCCACCGGCCACTATGCGCGCGTACGCGAGAATCCGGTCGGCAAGTTCGAACTGATGAAGGCGGTCGATGCCAGCAAGGACCAGAGTTACTTCCTGCACCGCCTGAACCAGGCGCAGTTGTCGAAGACGCTGTTTCCGCTGGGCGAGATCCACAAGACCGAAGTGCGCAAGATCGCCGAACAGCTGAAGCTGCCGAACGCGACCAAGAAGGACTCGACCGGCATCTGCTTCATCGGCGAGCGGCCTTTCCGGGAATTTCTCAACCGCTACCTGTCCTACAAACCCGGCCCGATGAAAACGCCGGAAGGCGACATCGTCGGCGAACACGTCGGCCTGAGTTTTTACACGCTCGGCCAGCGCAAGGGCATCGGCCTGGGCGGCATCAAGGCGCATCAGAATGCCGACGGCAACAGCGACGCCTGGTACGTGGCGCGCAAGGACGTCGAAAACAATACGCTCTATATCGTGCAGGGCCATGACCACCCGTGGCTGCTGTCGTCCCGGCTCGGCGCCAGCCAGATCAGTTGGGTTGCGGGCGAAGCGCCGGACATGGCAGCACTGAGCGCCAAGACGCGCTATCGCCAGGCGGATGTGCCGTGCACATTCAACGACGACGGCGCGCGTTTCGACCTGCGCTTCAGCGATCCGCAATGGGCTGTCACGCCCGGTCAATCGGCGGTGTTGTATCAGGGCGACGTCTGCCTCGGCGGCGGGATCATCGAATCCGTGTAAAACGGCTCAAATCGCGTGCAAAACGCTCCGTCTGCCTTGCGCAGCGGAGCGTTTTTTCTTTTCCGACAACAAAAAATGTTCCCTCCATTTCCCGCGGGAAAGAAACTCGCAACAAAACATAAAAGAGCTTGCAATCTTGGATTAAATGACGAATAATCTAAATAAGAATTGTTCGCATTTAATAGGAGCTTATGATGAGCCAACTGATCGAGCACGGAACTGAACGTCGCAACAAGCCAGCCACTGCAGCAAATGGCTCCCCCATCACGCGCATCAAGAGCCAGGATTTGTTCCGGCAGATGCGCGAACTGGAGATCGACCATGGCGGGCGTATCTACAAATTGCGTCTGACGCAGTTGAACAAGCTGATTTTGACGGCGTAGATTTGACCGTGTAACCCGACAATAAAATCATCTCAAAATGTGTTGATTTGAACGATGGTACAAAACCAGCCAGCCAACGGTGATGCCACGGCGTTATACGTTAGCCAGCCAAGCTTGCCGATTAAGGAGAGTTTGATGGTTACCGACAAAATGGATTCTGCTTTCGTAGAACCGAATAGCGCGCCGGCACAGCCAGAGCTGCTGGTTTCAGCAGTGCTGCATTTGATGTCTCACTACACTGCCAGCAATCAGGAAACCAAAAGCTGCGTCAAATTGGCGTCAGTGATTGAACGACACCTGAAGGCACTGGCGGATTTGCCGAATCTGGCTCCGGTATTGCGGGCGACCTGCCAGCAACTGTCGGAACAATGGGCAACCGTAGTGGAACGCACGATGCCGCAACCCGAGAAATTTAACCTGTTTGCTCGCATCGTTTCAGGAGCGAGATCCATTTAAGAGCCTACATACCCAGGCGGCAAGGCGTACAATGATCGTATGTGTTTGTAACAACATTTCCGAAGGCAAGATTCATCAGGCAGTGAATGCAGGCATGACCTCCATGTCCGAGCTTCGCAAGGAGCTCGGTGTTGGCGCCGGTTGCGGCAAATGTCATACCTGCGCCAAACATGTCCTGCGCGAATGTCTGAGCAACTCCAATCAAACACGCAATACAGTGCAAGCCATGGTATTCCACGCGAATGCCATCGTTGCATAAAGATCATTTATGAACGCCTTATCGCCTACTATGAGTAGCAGCACGTCCAATCCTGTTGGCGCCGTCTGGCGCCAGGTCAGAAAAATCGGCCCGCTCGGCTTCATCATCCTGCTGCACATCGCATTCTTCTATGCCCTGCAAAGCGGCTTGATCCATCAGGTTGCCAGCGCCATCCCGAAAGAAGTCATCGCCACCTTCGTCACGCCTGAACGCGCGCCCGAACCGGCCCCGCCCAAGGCCCCTCCGGCACCACCGAAAGTCGTTCAGGTAGTAAAGAAATCCGTCACGCCGCCTCCACCGATTCCGGTCACGCAGGCGCCGGCTCCCACTGCCATCTCGGCACCACCGGCGCCGCCGCAACCGGCTGAACCATCGCCGCCTGCCGCAGCTGCGCCAGCCCCGGCATCGCCTCCAGGTCCGCCGCCGCCAAAACAGATTACGTCCGGCATCGAATACATCGAGGCCCCGCACGCCAACTATCCACCGGCGTCCCGACGCATGGGGGAAGAAGGCGTCGTGCAATTCCGTGTGCTGGTCAACACTGCCGGCCGTGCCGAAAAAGTCGATATCATCAAAGGCTCGGGTTCGTCCCGCCTCGACGATGAAGCGCGCCGCGCCGTCATGCGCGCCGTCTTCAAGCCGTATATCGAAGACGGCAAACCTATCGTCGTGTCGGCCACCGGTGCAATCACCTTCAAGCTGGATCGCTGATTGCAACGCCCCGGCGGAACATAGTTAAATAATTCATTCACTACAGTCATCAAAAGGAAGTCATCATGGAAGTTAGTCCGTACGGATTGGAAAGCCTGTGGGCGCAAGGGGATTTCGTCACCAAGGGCGTTGCAGTGTTGCTGGTCGCCATGTCGATCGCGTCCTGGTATGTGATCGTCACCAAAGCGCTGCAGTTGCTGCGCTTCCGCCGCGCCTCCGATGCTGCCGGCCACGCATTCTGGGACACCACCAGCCTGCCGGAAGGCGTCGCCACACTGGGCGCCGATAACCCTTTCGCCGAAGTCGCCAAAGCCGGCGTTACCTCGATGAGCCACCATACCGCCCACAAGGGCCATCTGCACGATCAGTTATCGGTCAGCGACTGGGTCACCCTGTCCCTGCGTCAAGCCATTGATGAAGCTTCCGGCAAACTGCAAACCGGCATGGCCATCCTGGCATCGGTTGGTTCGACCGCACCATTCGTCGGCCTGTTCGGCACCGTCTGGGGCATCTATCACGCGCTGGTTTCCATCGGCACTTCCGGCCAGGCCAGCATCGACAAGGTTGCCGGCCCTGTGGGCGAAGCGCTGATCATGACCGCGCTGGGTCTGGCAGTGGCGATTCCCGCCACCTTCGGCTACAACGCACTGGTTCGCGGCAACAAGACCACCATCGCCAAATTGAACAAGTTCGGCTTCGACCTGCACGCATTGTTTGTGACCGGCGCTCGCGCTGCGACTGAAGATGCCGAAACAGGCAGCTCCAAAAGCGCCAAGCTGACGGCCGTCGGGAGAGCGTAATGGCAATGGGTTCCCTGTCCGATTCGGACGACGATTTCAACCCGGAGATCAACACTACTCCGCTGGTTGACGTGATGCTGGTGCTGCTGATCATCTTTATCATCACCATTCCGGTCATGAACCATGCAGTCAAGATCGACCTGCCGCGCGCAACCAATCAGCCGGACGAAACCAAGCCGCAAAACATCAATCTGTCGATTGACGCGAACGGCAAAGTATTCTGGAATGACGAGCAGATCGACAGCAACCAATTGAACCTGCGCATTGCCGAAGCTGCCAAGAAGCAGCCTCAGCCGGAATTGCATCTGCGCGCCGAGCGTACGACGCAATACGAAAAGGTTGCGCAAGTCATGGCGGCGGCGCAATCGGGCGGCTTGTCCAAGATTGGCTTCGTCACCGATCCGCAAGCAAAGTAGCTCGCCTCTGACCTGGCGAAGCAGTGCCGCTCGCTGCGTTCCCAAAGCCTTCATTCTTCACGGAATGAAGGCTTTGTTGTTTGCACATCAGACCATCCAAGCCCGTGCTCAGCAGACCCTCCTCGGCCATTTCCAACACGGTCGCCAGCCATCTCGATGCTCTGCCCCTCAGAAATAAAGTAAGAATGATTCGCGCTAATTTATAGTGAAGTCTGGAATCGGCTGCGCTATGATCCGTCCGTTCACGCGGCTGGGCCATTACGCAGATCCCATCTGCTTCGCCCAGCCTGTCTTCCCCCACTATTCTCAGAGGTTCCTATGAAAGGCGATCCAGCGGTCCTTAAACTGCTCAATGCTCAATTGACTAACGAATTGACAGCGATCAATCAATATTTTTTGCACGCCCGCATGTACAAGCACTGGGGCTTTGAAAAGATTGCCAAGAAAGAGTACGCAGAATCCATCGGCGAAATGAAGCACGCAGACAAGCTGATCGACCGCATCCTGATGCTCGACGGCCTGCCTAATCTGCAAGCGCTGCACAAGCTGATGATCGGCGAGAACACTGCCGAGATGCTGCAATGCGACCTGAAGCTCGAAAAAGCCGCGCACAAAACCGTCAAGGAAGGCATCGCCACCTGCGAAACCCATGGCGATTATGTCTCGCGTGAACTGTTCCAGATGATTCTGGACGACACGGAAGAGCATATCGACTGGCTGGAAACCCAACTCGACATCATCGAAAAGATCGGCATCCAGAACTACCTGCAGACGCAGATCATCGAAGAGTGAGGGGTCCTTGCGGATTGCTCATGCAACGCCGCAGGCATAAAAAAAGCGCGACTTCTGTCGCGCTTTTTTATTTTGAACCTCGTTGCCGAAGTTCTGCCGCTTGCATTACTGCGGAAACGTATCCTTGAAAGACTGCCGCTCGGACAATTTGTCGAACAAACGGAGCAGTTCAGGATAATTTTCTTTCCATTGCGACTCGGGAAAACGGAAATTCAGCCATCCCAATGCACAGCCGACTGCAACGTCGGCCAGCGAATAATGATTGCCGACGCAATACGTTTTTTCACCCAGTCCCGAGGCCATCGACTTCAGCGATGCTTCAACCTTGCTCCATTGACGTTTGATCCACTCAGGACTTTGCTGTTTCGTCGGGCGTTTTTTTTCCAGACGAACCAGAATCGCGGCGTCCAGCATCCCGTCCGCAAGCGCCTCCCAACATTTAACTTCGGCACGCTCGCGTCCCCCGGTGGGCATCAGCTTGCCGACCGGCGTCAGGATGTCGAGGTATTCGGAGATCACGCGAGAATCGAACATGGCGCCGCCATCATCCATCATCAGACAGGGCACTTTTCCCAGCGGATTGAACTGCTGGATGGTCGTCGTCTCGCTCCATACGTCTTCCAGAACCAGCTCGTAATCGATCTTTTTCTCCGCCATGACAATGCGAACTTTGCGAGCGTAAGGACTTACCAGTGAGGCGATTAGTTTCATAGCAATTTTTGTAATAATCCGGCCCGATTATAGCATCGGGGATTTCCCATCAACGCCTAAACCACTACTTGCGACGACAAGCTGCAACGATCCCGATTCCCGAACGCCTGGAATGGTAAAATCGCGAGTTAAAGCAGAACCACGCCTGTTGCCGCCATATGCCGTGGATCGCGAATCCCTATTTTCAACACTGTTCACCGTTTCTCATCCAACATCCCGTTACCATCATGTCCCTCACCGCACTTTCCGCTCTCTCCCCTCTCGATGGCCGTTACGCCGCCAAAACCGACAAGCTGCGCCCCATCCTCTCCGAGGCCGGCTTCATGCATCATCGGGTGAAAGTGGAAATTGCCTGGTTGCAAGCCTTATCGGCGGCGGGATTTGCCGAGATCAAACCGTTCTCGGCGAACGCCAACGCCTTGCTCGACAAGCTGGCCGCGGATTTTACCGAAGCCGATGCCGCCCGCATCAAGGAAATCGAAGCCGTCACCAACCACGACGTCAAAGCCGTGGAATATTGGCTCAAGGAAAAGGTCAAGGACGTGCCGGAACTGGTCGCAGCGTCCGAATTCATCCACTTCGCCTGCACTTCGGAAGACATCAACAACACCTCCCACGGCATGATGCTCAAGGCCGCGCGCGACATGGTCGTGCTGCCCGCCCTGCAAGGCCTGGTCGCCAAGCTGACCGAACTGGCACATGAACATGCCGCCGTACCGATGATGTCGCGCACCCACGGCCAGCCCGCCAGCCCGACCACGCTGGGCAAGGAAATCGCCAACGTCGTCGCCCGACTGCAGCGCGCCCTCAAGCGCATTGCCGGCGTCGAAATCCTCGGCAAGATGAATGGCGCGGTCGGCAACTACAATGCCCACCTCTCCGCCTACCCGGAAACCGACTGGGCGGCGTTCTCCAAGAACGTCATCGAGCAGCGCCTGGGCCTGGTGTTCAACCCGTACACCATCCAGATCGAACCGCACGACTACATGGCCGAACTGTTCGACGCCGTGGCGCGCGCCAACACCATCCTGCTCGACCTCAACCGCGACGTCTGGGGCTACATCTCGCTGGGTTACTTCAAGCAGCGCACCAAGGCCGGCGAAATCGGCTCCTCGACCATGCCGCACAAGGTCAATCCGATCGACTTCGAAAACTCCGAAGGCAACCTGGGCATGGCCAACGCCGTCCTCAAGCATTTGTCGGAAAAGCTGCCGGTTTCGCGCTGGCAGCGGGATCTGACCGATTCGACCGTTCTGCGCAACATTGGCGTGGCCTTCGGTTATGCAGTGCTGGCCTACGACAGCTGCCTGCGCGGCCTGAACAAGCTGGAAGTCAATCCGGCCCGCCTGGCCGAAGATCTGGACAATACCTGGGAAGTACTGGCGGAGCCGGTGCAAACCGTGATGCGCCGTTACGGCATCGAGAATCCATACGAGCAACTGAAGGAACTGACGCGCGGCAAGGGCATTTCGAAAGACGCCTTGCGCGACTTCATTAATGGCTTGGCCATCCCGCAGGACGCCAAGGATTTGCTGTTGGCCATGACGCCGGCCAACTACATCGGCGAAGCAATCGCATTGGCCAAAAATATTTAAGCGTACGTGGGGATACGGCGGAACTCAAACCTGCCTGATCCCCTCAAATTGCGCGGCAACAGATCGATTGTCAACGTAAATGGATCAGTGAAATCAGTTTTACTGATCTATTGCGAATCTTGAAAAGCCTTTATGCTGCGGCATTGCATCAAAAATGCGAGCCGGCTCATTTAAACGTCGCTTCAAACGATCACAAAGGAACAAGCATGGTTGCTGTGCTGCACATCGATTTCTCTCGGGCTACCCGCGTCGCGATGACGATCGAGAGCCATCAACGCCGGCTGTTCTCCGAGTAAGCGCTCGCCTGCAGTCCAACTCTTCATACCTTCCACCAGCAACCGCCATGGAACGCTATACAAAACCCGCCATTTTGTTGCACTGGCTGATCGCCTTGCTGATCATTGCAGCCTTTTCGCTCGGGCTGACGATGGTCAACATTCCCGGCCTGACGCCAACCAAACTGAAATATTTTTCCTGGCATAAATGGCTGGGCGTCACCGTCCTCGCCCTGGCATGTCTGCGCCTGCTGTGGCGTTTGACGCATGCCGCGCCGGCATATCCGGCACAGATGCCGCGCTGGCAGCAAAGCGCGGCGCATGCACTGCACGGCTTGCTCTATATTCTGATTTTTGCGATTCCGATTTCGGGCTATTTCTATAGCCTTGCGGCAGGAGTCCCCGTAGTGTATCTGGGCCTTTACCCACTGCCGGTTTTCATTGATCCCAATCCGGAACTCAAACCTTTGCTCAAACTGGTGCACTACTGGCTGAACATGGCTTTGCTGGCCGCTTTCTGCTTGCATGTATTGGCTGCGCTGAAGCATCAGTTCATCGATCGCGACGGCGTACTTAAACGTATCCTGCCCTGACTCTCTTTTCAAGGAAACTTCATGACTCTGCGTTCCATATTGACCAGTGTTCTTGCCGGTGGTATCGCCGCCATCAGCCTGGTGTCTTCCGCCATCGCCGCACCGCTCAAGGTCGACACCGGTAAAAGCACCGTCAGTGCCGTCTTCAAGCAATTGAATGTCCCGGTCGAAGCCAAATTCAAGAAGTTCACTGCGCAAATCGATTTCGACAGTGCCAAGCCCGACGCAGCCAAGGCTGGCGTCGACATCGATATCGCCAGCTTCGACCTGGGCGATGCCGAGTACAACAAGGAAGTGCTGAAAAAGGAATGGTTCAACGCCGCGCAGTTTCCCAAAGCCAGTTTCGTTTCCAGCTCGATCAAGGCTGCCGCCGGCGCGCCGGCAGGCACCAAATATGACGTCGCCGGCAAGCTGACCATCAAGGGAAAAACCGCCGACGTACATTTTCCGTTGGCAGTGAAGAAAGACGGCGGCAGCCTGGTCTTTGACGGCGCCGTACCGATCAAGCGCCTGACCTTCAATATCGGCGAAGGCGAATGGAAAGACACCGGCATGGTCGCCGATGAGGTCACCATCAAGTTTCACGTTGTAACAGCACCGTAATTCACAATCAAACCATACCGCTCCAACACCCAACAGATCATACAAAGGACTATCTCATGAAATTGAAATTCGCCCTGATTTCCCTGCTCGTCGCCGGCGCTGCTTCGACCTCCGCCCTGGCAGCCGATACCTACACCGTCGACCCAAGCCACACTTACCCGAGTTTCGAAGCCGACCACATGGGCATCTCGGTCTGGCGCGGCAAGTTCACCAAGACCAGCGGCACCGTGACACTGGACCGTGCCGCCAAGACCGGCACCGTCGACATCACCATCGATACGTCCTCGATCGACTTCGGCCACGCCAAGCTGAACGATCACGTGAAAGGCCCCGATGTCTTCGACGTGCAGAAATTCCCGACAGCAACCTACAAGGGCACTTCCGTCAAATTCGACGGCGACAAGCCGGTGGCTGTCGATGGCGAGCTGACATTGCACGGCGTGACCAAGCCGGTGCAATTGAAGATCAACAAATTCACTTGCATTCAACATCCAATGCTCAAGCGTGAAGTCTGCGGCGCCGATGCCTCCGCAACTTTCAACCGTACCGATTTCGGCGTGAGCTACGCCGTGCCTCCTTTCGCACCGGAAGTGAAGCTGGCAATTCAGGTTGAAGCGATCAAGTCGAACTGATTCTTCCTCTCGCAAAAAGGCCGATGCATATCATATGCATCGGCCTTTTTTGTTCTGCATCATGGTTATGCCGCATGTTCTGCCGCATAATGGCTCGCGTTTGGAACCGGCCTCCAGCCTGAACTTGGCGACTACGCTTCGGGCCGCCGCCTGCAGACTTTTTAAAAACGCGCTAATCTAGCGCAGTCCCGATTAAGGATCAATGCAACATGTCGATAGCAGATCTTCGCAAGGATTACAGTCGCGCCAGTTTGTCTGAGCTTGACGTCGCCGCTGACCCTATTGTTCAATTTTCAACATGGTTTGATGAAGCCATCAAAGCGGAGATCCCCGAACCCAACGCGATGAGCGTTGCCACCGTCGGTGCCGACGGCAAGCCCTCCTCGCGTATCGTCCTGCTCAAGCAAGTCGATGCCGCCGGCTTTACCTGGTTCACCAACTATCACAGTCGCAAAGGGCGCGAGATCGCCCAGCATCCTTATGTCGCGCTTCTTTTCCATTGGGTCGAACTTGAGCGTCAAGTCCGCATCGAAGGAAAGATAGTGCAAGTTACCGCCAGTGAAAGCGACGCGTATTTTTCAAGTCGCCCCTTGCTCAGCCAATTAGGCGCCATCGCCTCCGAGCAAAGCCAGCCTGTCGACAAACGGGAGACCTTGGAAGCGCAGTTCGCCACTGCGGAGGAAAAATACGGCACGCAACCTGTGCGCCCGGAACATTGGGGCGGCTACCGCGTAGTGCCGGAAAAATTGGAATTTTGGCAAGGCCGGCGCTCGCGCCTGCATGACCGCGTCATCTATACGCGCGCTGCAGACGGCACCTGGAGCCGGCAACGCCTGCAACCCTGACCGGGACTCATGTCAGGGCTGCGCACAGCATCACATCACTTGCACGGAGGGAAATATCGTGTTTTGGGAAAAGAAGCTCGCAGCTTGGGTAGAGGAAATCCGTCACGCCACGGCATTGCCGTTGCGCCTTGAACTGTGGAACGGTCGACAGTTCGACTTCAGCGACAGCGCGCCGCAAGTTACCTTGCGCGTTCCTCATGTATCGGCCCTGACTTATCTGTTCCAGCCTTCGCTGTCCAATCTCGGCGAAGCCTACGTCGAAGGCAAGATTGACGTCGACGGTCCGGTGGCCAGCATTATCAGCGTCGCCAACACCTTGGCGGCCAAGACCTTGAAAGCGGAAGGCAAGCTGGCGCGCATCACCCGCTCCATCCGCCACAGCAAGGAAAAGGATGCGGAAGCAATCCGTTATCACTACGACGTCTCCAACGACTTCTACAGGCTATTCCTCGATGAGAACATGGTCTACTCCTGCGCCTATTTTGAAAACGGCGATGAAGACCTTGCCACGGCCCAGCTCAAGAAGATCGATCACATCCTCACCAAGATCCAGGTCCGTCCGGGCGATACGCTGCTCGATATCGGTTGCGGCTGGGGTGCGCTGGTGCTGCGTGCAGCGCAGAAATTCGGCGCCAAGTGCGTCGGCATTACGCTGTCGGAAAACCAGTATGCGCTGGCCAAGGAGCGTGTCGAGAAGGCCGGCCTGAGCGACCGCATCGAAATCCGTTTGCAGGACTACCGCGACGTCACGGGCACTTTCGACCGCATCACCAGCGTCGGCATGTTCGAGCACGTCGGCCTGAAAAATCTGCCGATGTACTTCTCACGCATCAATGCACTGCTCGCCGACGACGGTCTGGCGATGAATCACGGCATCACCACGACAGACATTGAGAACGGCGAATCGCCCTATGGCGGCGGCGAGTTCGTCGACAAGTATGTATTCCCCGCCGGCGAACTTCCGCACATCAGCCTGGTGCTGAAAGCCATGCAACAAGGCGGACTGGAAGCCTTCGACATCGAAAACCTGCGCAAGCACTACGCCAAGACCTGTGCCATCTGGGCAGACAATTTCGAAGCCAGGGCGGAAGAGATTCGCAAGATCACCGATGAGAAGCACTATCGCATCTGGCGCGTGTATCTCGCCGGCAGTTCGCACGGGTTCAATCAGGACTGGATTTCCCTGTATCAGGTCATCTGCGGAAAATCCAATCGCCACGCCGAGGTCCTGCCGCAATCGCGCCGCTACATCTACGACGCAACGGCTTGATCGGCTAACGTCGGGTTCCTAGTCGTCCTTGCTCTTCTCGGCAAAGACTTCGCGGAACTTGGCCAGCTTCGGCGCCACGACAAAGGCGCAGTAGCCTTGGAAGGGATGCTGCTGGAAGTAGTTCTGGTGATAGTCCTCAGCCTTGTAGTAGGTTCCCGCAGGACTGAGCTCAGTCACAATTGGCGCATCCCATACCAGGGCCATCTCGGCGATGATGTGTTTGGCCGTATCGCGCTGTACCGGCGAGTCATAGTAGATCACCGAACGGTATTGCGTACCGACGTCGTTGCCTTGCCGGTTCAGCGTAGTCGGATCGTGGATGGTAAAGAACACTTCCAGAATTTCCCTGAAACTGATCGTCGCAGGATCGAAGGTCAGCTTCACCACTTCGGCATGGCCGGTGTCGCCATTGCAAACCTGTTCATACGTCGGATTATTGACATGACCGCCGGTGTAACCGGACTCGACATGCTGTACGCCTTTCAACTGCTGATACACCGCCTCCAGGCACCAAAAGCATCCGCCGCCGAGAATTGCTGTTTCCGATGAAGTATTCACGATCACTCCCACGTCATTGATTCTAATGTCTGCGATCACAACGCATGATTGCATAGTTATATTTATACCATTGCTGCTGATTAATTTCCTAACTTCGCCTGATGGGAAAGACTACGCAAACTTAACTTAAAAGTACGTTTTTATGTGACTTTTAACTACTTGAAAGCACAATGCGAACCGAATCCGATTGTTCCGCCTAGGTCTGCAAATATTGCCCTTCTTAGGGGCCGGGTTACTACGCCGTATTTTTTGGGCATAATGTCGCATTGACCAGAATCGATTCCACAGGCTTCAGATGCACTCTCGCTCCCCGCGCGCCACGTCGCGCGCATTCGATGCCTCGCATTTCCGCAAAGCACTATCCCAATTTGCGACCGGCGTTACCGTTATCACCACGCGCCTGGCCGACGGGACCTTGCTCGGCCTGACCGCAAGCTCGTTCAATTCGGTATCGTTGAATCCGCCGCTGGTACTGTGGAGCTTGTCCGAACAAGCCAGCAGCATGCCGGTGTTCTCTGGCAATTCGCATTATGTCATCAACATTCTCGGCGCTGATCAAGCTGCCTTGGCGGAACAGTTCTCGCGAAAGTCTGTGGACCGCTTCGAGGGAGTCGACTACACCCTGTCGCGTACGGGGCAGCCCGTATTGACAGGTGTGTCAGCCTGGTTTGAGTGCCATAACCGCAGCCGCTACCCGGAAGGCGATCATGTGATTTTCGTCGGCGAGGTGGAGCATTGCGAAGTAACGCCTCAGGCGGCTCTGGTGTTTCATGACGGTCGTTTCATCAAGACCGAATCATGAGCGGCCGCAATCTGGCGAACAAATAAAAAAGCGCCACAAGGGCGCTTTTTTATTTTCAGAGGCACAAAGAATCAGAATTTGTAACCGACCGAAAGGAAGGTCACAATCGGATTCAAGGTCAGGCTGGTGGCCGACTTGACTTGTGTACCTGTTGGCAGCGTCGTGGTGATGTCGGCGTTCGTCTTCAAAGGAATATAGGCAACCGAAAAACCCATCGACCAGTTCTTGTCGAAGTTGTAGGTAGCGCCGACGTTAAATACAGGAGCCCACGAAGAGCTCAAATCTGCAGTCGATTTGGCCGATGAGCTCAAACCGCCGGTAAAACGCGACGACAGTGCAGCCTGGAATTGATCGCTCAATTTGACATCCGAGTACCAGACATAGGAGACACCCGCGCCGACGAATGGACGGAACTTGCTGTTGCCGTCACCGAAATACCATTTAGCGACGATCGCAGGACTCCATTGCTTGGCGTTGCCGACTTCACCGACGCTTGAGATTGTCCCAGTGCCCGTCAGTTTGAATGTCGGAGGAATGCCAACGTCGGTTGTCAGTGCAAAATTGTCTGTGAAGAAATGGGTGAATGCGATACCCAAGGTATCCGCATTGCTAACCGATGCTCCGCTACCTGCAATAGTGGTAGGAGTCGGACTTACGACACGCAGTTGCTCACTCGAATCCTGTGGCGCCAGATGGAACCAGCCAAGATTGACGATGTTGCTACCGGCAGTTTGCGCCATGGCAGGTGCAGCAAATGCGGCAGCGATGGACAGCGCAGCGATTTTAGGCAAAAGGGAAAATTGTTGCTTCATGTGTCGTCTCCAAATGTAAAGGGCTGCGCCCCGTTTATTGATTATTCCGACTCTGAGTCCGGAGTTGTTTGGCTACGTTGGACGTCGCCTGTTTTTGTTGAATGCACCGTCGAAGTCATGCGACTTCGTCTTTACACTCATAAGACAAAAAGAACGTGCGTGCTATTCTTTTGCGATACTATGCCAGCTTTAATCTGCTTTGTATAGACATGTATTTTTTTGGCAACTGGAAATAATTTTCACTATTGAACCAGCAGCACTATTGCAAAAAAAGCACGTCAGGTTGCAAGCAAGCGAGAGAGGATTCCGGTGGAATCGAAAGCGGCGCGACGCAAGCGATCATTGATGCCTTGCCATGCCGGCGTGGAGGGAGTTGCTTCTACCAGAATGACATCTGCATGCCGATGATCCATGTCGCGTAACGCCGCGTACAAGTCATGCGCATACTGATCCGCTTCTTGCGCCATGGCAATGGAAGCGTGTGTGGAAATGATTTCTACCGTACGATAAATCACGGCGACTTTGTACTGACGCCCGACCAGCTCTTTCACAGTCCCGGCGAGTTGTTCCGCTGAAACCTGTGCAACCGGCGTATGCGGTGCATAGTGCGCATCCAGCGTCCCCGACGCACGCGGCGCGGCGACATCGGGAGCGCTCGGCGCCTTGCCCAATACGGCGGCAATCTGATCAACGCTGATCTGCCCCGGCCGCAGTAATACCGCACCGTGCGTACTCGCACGCGACAAATCGACGATCGTCGATTCGATGCCGACCTCGCTCGGCCCGCCATCCAGTATGTAGTCCACAAGACTATCGTCATCGCTGCCGAACTCGTCGCGGACATGTTCCGCAGTCGTCGGACTGACATGGCCGAACTTGTTGGCCGACGGCCCCGCGATCCCGCCTTTGCCGCCTTTGAATTCACGCAGCAAAGCTTGTGCAACCGGATGCGACGGACAACGCACGCCGATGGAATCCTGACCGCCTGAAGCAGCCGCAGGAACATGCGCGGCACGCTTGAGAATCAGCGTCAGCGGACCCGGCCAGAACGCCTCGATCAACGCACGCGCTTCGGCCGGCACTTCGGCGGCCCAATAAGAAATGTCGGCTTCCGGCGCAACGTGAACGATGACGGGATGATTGGCAGGCCTGCCCTTGGCGGCATAGATATCGGCAATGGCCGCAGCGTTCTCGGCGTCGCCACCGAGGCCGTAGACGGTCTCGGTAGGAAACGCCACCAGCTTGCCCGCTTCGAGCTTGCGCGCAGCAAGCTTTACCGCATCCATGTCAATCCGCACAATCGCCATCATCGCCTCTGCCTTACCGGGCAATGCCGAGAATGCCGCATGCCGCCGCCAACTGCGCCTGCGCCTGCGCCATGGTGGGCGCGACAAAAGTTATGTGCCCCATCTTGCGGGCGCGACGGGCTTGCGCCTTGCCGTAGAGATGCAAATGCGCACCCGGCAGCGCCAGGATCTTGTCCCAGGCCGGTTCGCGCATATTGTCGCTGTCGCCTTCATACCAGACATCGCCGAGGATGTTCAACATGACAGCCGCAGAATGCTGGCGCACGTCGCCCAGCGGCAAACGCGCCATTGCGCGCGCCTGTTGTTCGAACTGGCTGGTGATGCAGGCATCAATGGTGTAGTGGCCGCTGTTGTGCGGACGCGGCGCCATTTCGTTGACGACCAGCGAACCGTCCTCCAGGACGAAAAATTCGATGCACAGCACGCCGACATAGTCGAGCTTCGCGATGATCACCAAGGCAGCGTCTTGCGCCTTCTTTGCAACGACGTCCGAGACATGATCCGACGGCACGGTCGTCGTGAACAGGATGCCGTCGCGATGGACGTTCTCGGCAATCGGATACACCACGGCAGCGCCATCGGCGCCGCGCGCCACCAGCACTGACACTTCATAGGCCAGCGGCAGCATTTTTTCCAGCAGACAGGCCACGCCCTTCATGTCGGCGAATGCCGCCTTGACATCGGCGATGCTGCGCACACGCACCTGGCCCTTGCCATCGTAACCCATGCGCACGGTCTTCAGAATCCCCGGCAGCAAATCAGCGGGAATCGCATCGATATCCGCTTCGGAAGCAATGATCTTGTGTGGTGCAGGCTGCACGCCGGAGCTGGCGCTGCAATCGACGAAGAAACGCTTTTCGGCAATGCGGTCCTGCGCAATCGATACACCGGCGGCCGACGGCGCGACATAGGTTTTTGCAGCCAATGCAGCGAGGCTGTCGGCCGAAACATTCTCGAACTCGGTGGTCACCGCACGGCACAACGAGGCCAGCTCGTCCAAACCCCTGGGATCGCTATAGGACGTGCGGATCAGACGATCGGCGACTTGTCCGGCCGGGCAATCTTCTTCCTGTTCCAGCACGGCGACCTTGAAACCCATCGCCTGCGCGGCGTGAGCAAACATGCGACCGAGCTGGCCGCCACCCATCACGCCCAACCAGGTAGCAGGTGTCGTGGTGGGAATCGCAACATCATTCAACGGGGACTGCTTCTGACTCATAACGGCAACTTCATATCCAGGGCGACTTGCGTTTGTTTGACGCGGAAAGCTTCCAGCTTCGCAGCCAGTGCGTCATCGGTGGTCGCCAGCATGGCGATGGCCGACAAGGCCGCGTTGGCCGCGCCGGCTTCACCGATGGCGTAGGTCGCGACCGGAATACCCTTCGGCATTTGCACGATGGACAGCAGCGAATCTTCGCCGCGCAGATACTTGGACGGCACCGGCACGCCCAGCACCGGCACGATGGTCTTCGCCGCAATCATGCCCGGCAGATGCGCCGCACCGCCGGCGCCGGCGATGATGGCGCGCAGGCCGCGCCCGCGTGCTTTCTCGGCATAGTCGAACATCTGGTCCGGCATGCGGTGCGCCGAAACGACTTGCGCCTCGTGCGGGATACCGAACTCTTTCAGAATCGCCACGGCATGCTGCATCACATCCCAGTCGGACGACGATCCCATGACCACGCCGACGATCGGCGTTTGTGCATTGGCTTGTGCGTTGTTCTGGCTCATGTCAGTCCTTCAGCGAATTGCCGGTCAGGCGTTCCAGCGCTTCACGGTATTTGGCGCCGGTCTTTTCGATCACATCGGTAGGCAGTGCCGGCGCAGGCGGCGTCTTCTTCCAGCCGTCGACGGTTTCCAGATAGTCGCGCACGAACTGCTTGTCGAACGACGGCGGCGAAATGCCGACCTTGTAGCTGTCAGCCGGCCAGAAGCGCGACGAGTCAGCGGTCAGCACTTCGTCCATCAGATGCAGCACGCCGTTGTCGTCCAGGCCGAATTCAAACTTGGTGTCGGCGATGATGATGCCGCGCGTGGCGGCGTAGTCGGCGGCGGTCTTGTACAGCTGGATGCTGATGTCGCGCATCTTGTTGGCCAGTTCGCTGCCGATACGCTTTTCCATGTCGGCGAAGCTGATGTTTTCATCGTGCTCGCCGAGGTCGGCCTTGGCTGCCGGGGTGAAAATAGGTTCGGCCAGTTTGGCGGCCTGTTGCAGACCTTCCGGCAGCGTGATGCCGCAGATCGAACCGGTAGCTTGATAATCTTTCCAGCCGGAGCCGATGATGTAACCGCGCACCACGGCTTCCACCAGAATCGGCTTGAGGCGCTTGGCGACGACGGCGCGACCACGCACCTGTTCGACTTCATTGGCGGCAACCACGGTTTCCGGAGCGATGCCGGTCAGATGATTCGGCACGATGTCGCCCAGCTTCTCGAACCAGAAATCCGACATCTGGTTCAACACTTTGCCCTTGCCTGGAATCGGCTCGTTCATGATGACGTCGAACGCGGACAGGCGGTCGGTGGTCACGATCAGCAATTTGTCGTCGCCGACGGCGTAGTTGTCGCGCACCTTGCCGTTGCCCAGCAGAGGAAGTGAAGTGATGGAAGTTTTGTAGAGGCTGGTCATGTTGATTCCGGTCATTCCGTGGGTTGAAGGTCAGGGATTCGGGGTTACCCTGGAACGGCGAAACCGCCGTTTTTCTGCCCACCTTTAAAGTCAAAAAACCGGGACTGCTGCTGCCAGTCCCGGTCGCTTGGTTCGCTCGCTGATCGCTTGCTGCTTACTGCACGATCTGGGAGAGCTCGCCCTTCTTGTATTTCTCTGCAATCTTTTCCAGCGGAATCGCCTTGATCTTGCCGGCCTGGCCTTCGCAGCCGAACGACAGGTAGCGCGCCTTGCACACCAGCTTGGCGGCTTCGCGGGCAGGCTTGAGGTAATCGCGCGGATCGAACTTGCCTGGGTTTTCCATCAGGTAGCGGCGAATCGCGCCGGTCATCGCCAGACGGATGTCGGTGTCGATGTTGATCTTGCGCACGCCGTGCTTGATGCCTTCCTGGATCTCTTCCACCGGCACGCCGTAGGTTTCCTTCATGTCGCCGCCGAACTCGCGGATTTCAGCCAGCAGTTCTTGCGGAACGGAGGACGAACCGTGCATCACAAGATGGGTGTTCGGAATGCGCGCGTGGATTTCCTTGATGCGGTCGATGGCGAGGATGTCGCCGGTAGGCTTGCGAGAGAACTTGTACGCGCCGTGCGAAGTGCCGATGGCGATGGCCAGCGCGTCGCATTGCGTTTGCTTGACGAAGTCGGCGGCCTGGCCGACGTCGGTCAGCAGCTGTTCGCGCGTCATCTTGCCGTCGGCGCCGTGGCCGTCTTCCTTGTCGCCCATCATGGTTTCGAGCGAACCGAGCACGCCCAGTTCAGCTTCGACCGTGACACCGATGGCGTGCGAAAACTCGACCACCTTGCGCGAGACTTCGACGTTGTATTCGTAGCTGGCGACCGACTTGCCGTCTTCCATCAGCGAACCGTCCATCATCACCGAAGTGAAGCCCGACTTGATCGCGGCCATGCAGACTGCCGGCGACTGGCCGTGGTCCTGGTGCATGACGACCGGGATGTGCGGATAAGCTTCGACCGCCGCTTCGATCAGGTGACGCAGGAACGCTTCGCCGGCGTACTTGCGGGCGCCCGCGGAGGCTTGCATGATGACTGGCGCGCCAACTTCGTCGGCAGCCTGCATGATCGCAGTGACTTGCTCCAGATTGTTGACGTTGAACGCTGGCAGACCGTAGCCGTTTTCGGCGGCGTGGTCCAGCAATTGACGCATGGATACGAGAGGCATGATAGAACTCCTGAACAATAAAAATCAGTACTCGCCGACCTTGAGAATCTTCAGGGCGTTGGTGCCGCCGACTTGTCCAATCGGCTCGCCCCAGGTCACGACGATCAAATCACCCTTTTGCACGACGCCTTGCTCCAACAGCAGGTCCTGCACGCCCTTCAACACCACTTCGGTATCGGTGGACTGCGCCAGTTCGAACGTACGCACATTGCGGAACAGCGCGGCCTTCTGGCGCGTGGCGACATTGGGGGTGATGGCAAAAATGGGAACATCGATGTTGTGGCGGCTCATCCACAACGCGGTGGAACCGGACTCGGTCAGCGCCGCAATCGCCTTCACGCGCAGGTGATGCGCGGTGAACAGCGCGCCATACGCGATCGACTGGTCGACGCGGGTGAATTGCAGATTCAGGAAGTCGGCGTCGAGCTTGCAGTCTTCGGACTTCTCTGCGGCCAGGCAGATGGCCGACATGGCTTCGACCGTTTCCACCGGATACTTGCCGGAAGCCGTTTCGGCCGATGTCATCACGGCATCGGTGCCGTCCAGCACGGCGTTGGCGACATCGGATACTTCCGCGCGCGTCGGCACGGCGTTGACGATCATCGATTCCATCATCTGCGTGGCGGTGATGGTCAGCTTGTTGGAGGCGCGCGCCATCTTGATCATGCGCTTTTGCAGGCCGGGAACGGCGGCGTTGCCGACTTCCACGGCGAGGTCGCCACGCGCCACCATGATGCCGTCGGAAGCGTCGAGGATTTCCTGCAGCAACGGGATCGCTTCGGCGCGCTCGATCTTGGCGATCATCAGCGGCTTGTGGCCGTACGGTTCGGCGGCAACGTTGCCGAGCTGGCGCGCCATTTCCATGTCGGTGGCGTTCTTGGGAAACGACACGGCGACGTAATCGGCCTGGAAGCTCATCGCCGTCTTGATGTCGTCCATGTCCTTGGCCGTCAGCGCCGGTGCCGACAAACCGCCGCCCTGGCGGTTGATGCCCTTGTTGTTGGACAGTTCGCCGCCGATCTTGACGACGGTGTGGATCTCATTGCCGAGCACGCGCTCGACCACCAGCACGATCAGGCCGTCGTTGAGCAGCAGCACGTCGTCGCCTCGAAGGTCGCGCGGCAACGCCTTGTAGTCGAGACCGACGCGCTCCTGGTTGCCCATGGTGCAGTCGGCGTCGAGGATGAACTTGTCGCCGTTTTCGAGATTGATCTTGCCGTTTTCAAACTTGCCGACGCGGATCTTCGGGCCTTGCAGGTCGGCCATGATCGCGACCTTGACGCCACAGGCATCGGCCACTTCGCGCACCAGCGTGGCGCGGTCGATATGGTCCTGCGCCTTGCCGTGAGAGAAGTTCAAGCGCACCACGTTGACGCCCGCCTTGATCATGCGCGTCAGGGTCTCCCTGTCGCTGGAAGCGGGGCCGATGGTGGCGACGATCTTGGTTGCTCTTTGCATGAAAATCTTTCTCTGACCGTGGTTGAAAAGCTCGTTGTCTCGTTATCTTTGGTGCACGCTGCGTCGTTTTAATGACGCTTATTGCGCGCGCTGCATCAGAATTTCTACTGCCGGCAGCGTCTTGCCTTCCAGGAATTCCAGGAAAGCTCCGCCGCCTGTCGAAATATAGCCCACCTTGTCAGTGATATCGTACTTGGCGATCGCCGCCAGCGTATCTCCGCCGCCGGCGATGGAGAAGCCATCGGAGTCCGCAATCGCCTGCGCCAGCGCCTTGGTGCCCTGGCCGAACTGATCGAACTCGAACACGCCCACCGGGCCGTTCCAGACGATGGTGCCGGCTTTGGCCAGTTGCGCCGCCAGAATGGCCGAGGTCTTGGGGCCGATGTCGAAAATCATGTCGTCGTCGGCTACATCCTTGGCGTCCTTGACGGTCGCCGCCGCAGTCGGCGAAAACTCCTTGCCGCACACCACGTCGACCGGAATCGGCACCGACGCGCCGCGCTTGGCCATCATCTCGATGATGGCCTTGGCTTCGTCGACCAGATCGGCCTCGACCAGCGACTTGCCGATCTTCAGGCCGGAAGCCAGCATGAAGGTGTTGGCGATGCCGCCGCCGACGATCAGGTTGTCGACCTTGTCGGCCAGTGCTTTCAGGATAGTCAATTTGCTGGAAACTTTGGAACCGGCGACGATGGCCACCAGCGGACGCGCGGGCTGGTTCAGGGCCTTGCCCAAGGCATCGAGTTCGGCCGCCAGCAGCGGACCGGCGCAAGCGACCGGTGCAAACTTGGCAATACCGTAAGTGGTGGCTTCCGCGCGGTGCGCGGTGCCGAAAGCATCATTGACGTAAATGTCGCACAGCTTGGCGATCTTTTGCGCCAGCTCGTCGCTGTTCTTCTTTTCGCCCTTGTTGAGGCGGCAATTTTCCAGCAGCACGACCTGGCCGGGTGCGACGTCGACGCCGTCGGTCCAGTTCGACACCAGCTTGACTTCCGCGCCCAGCAATTCCGACAGACGCTTGGCGACCGGCGCCAGCGAATCTTCCGGCTTGAATTCGCCTTCGACCGGACGCCCCAGATGCGAAGTCACCATCACCGCCGCACCGGCGTCGCGCGCCTGGCGAATCGCCGGCACCGAAGCGCGAATACGCGTATCTTCGGTGATATTGCCGGCATCGTCCTGCGGCACGTTCAGATCGGCGCGGATGAAAACGCGCTTGCCTTGCAACTGGTTGGCGGAGATGAGGTCGCTGAGTCGGTTGAATTTCATTTTTCGCGGAATCTAAGGTGGGGCAAAAAGGCGTTATTTTACTCTACCCGCCCTGCTCCCAGCATGGTTTTCGGAGAGGAATCGGGTAATCGCGGATTTGCGGCAACGGAAACCGCCACAACACGCGATCAGCGCACGATCAGCACCCGATCAAAGCCCGGATGACAGGCTACAGCGCCAGACGCAGCACTGTGAACAGTGTCATACCGGCAACAATCGTTCCCAGCAAATGCCGGGTCGCCAGGAAGAAGATGCCGCCGCCGATACCCGCCAGCAACTTGGGATTGGTCCAGTTGATATCGACCGCGCCGCCGGAGGTCATCAGGTCCGGCATCACGATCGCCGCCATCGCCGCCGCCGGCGCGTAGCCCAGGGCATGCTGCAGCTTGGGCGGGAGCTTGACGGCATGGCCGAACAGGAAAAAGCCGCTGCGGGTGATCAATGTCGACATCGTCAACAACACTATAGAAACCCAAACGTCGAAGGCGTTCATTCTTTTTCCTTAACGATAAATTTATCGGCCAGCATGGCGGCGGCCATGCCGATCACGACCGCCAGCAGCAAGCCCAGCCGGTACGGCAGATTGATTGCCACCACGGCAACAGCGCCGGACACGACGACACCGGCCAGCGCCGCGCGGTTGATGATCATCGGGATCATGATGGCGATGAGCGCCAGCGTGCCGGCGAAACCGATGTTCCAGCTTTCGGGGATCTGGCTGGCCAGCAGGATGCCGACGATGGCGCCAATCTGCCAGGCGAACCATCCCGGATAGCAGACCGCCTCGAAAAAACCGAGCTTGCCGGCCGGCTGGTGCACGGTATGCGCAGGAAAGCGCTGCGGAAAGAATCCCATCGAGATGTCGCCGTTGAAGTAGCCGTACCAGACCCGGCGATACCACGGCAGATGGGCGAAATGCGGCGCCACGGCGGCGGAGAAGATGACGAAACGCAGGTTGACGATCATCGCCGTCAGGAAGATCACGATCAGCGGCGTGTGCGCCGCCAGCAGCGGCAGGACGGCGAATTGGGCGGATCCGGCGTACACCGTGAGCGTCATGGCCAGCGATTGCCAGATCGTCATGCCCGACTTGACCATCGCCATGCCCGACACCACGCCCCAGGCCAGCACGGCCGGAATGGTCGACGCGCTGGCGCGCCAGCCCTCCTGAAACGCCTCTTTCTCGATATGGCGCGCCTGAGCCTTGGCCTGCACGTGCGCAAACTCTGCAGATCCCCTTACCGGGTCAGATCGACTGTCCCCGGCGTCTGTCTCCTTGTTCATTCTTACCTTGGTCGCTTTTGTTGGAACTTGCCACATAGCATTTTTACGTAGTCCGAACATTTTATAGATGAAACTTTTTACGCGCTTGTTCCGTTAAAATGTGGACTTTGCAGCTTTGACGCACCTTTACTATTCATCGGAGACTTTCACCATGTCCATGGCCGACCGCGACGGAAAAATCTGGAAAGACGGCGCACTGATCGATTGGCGCGACGCCACCATTCACGTACTGACCCACACGCTGCATTACGGCATGGGCGTATTCGAAGGCGTGCGCGCGTACAAAACGCCGCAGGGCACCGCGATTTTCCGCCTGAAAGAACATACCCAGCGCCTGTTCAACTCGGCCAAGATTTTTCAGATGGAAGTTCCGTTCGACCAGGCCACCATCCTCGAAGCGCAACGCCAGGTGGTGCGTGAAAACAAACTCGAATCCTGCTACATCCGTCCGCTGATCTGGATCGGCTCGGAGAAGCTCGGCGTGTCCGCCAAGGGCAACAAGATCCACGTCGCCATCGCCGCCTGGCCATGGGGCGCCTACCTCGGCGAAGACGGCATCACCAAGGGCATCCGCGTCAAGACATCATCCTTCAGCCGCCATCACGTCAACGTGTCGCTGGTGCGCGCCAAGGCGTCGGGCTATTACATCAATTCCATCCTTGCCAACCAGGAAGCGCTGGCCGACGGCTACGACGAAGCATTGCTGCTGGACACCGACGGCTATGTGTCGGAAGGCTCCGGCGAAAACGTCTTCATCGTCAAGAACGGCAAGGTGTACACCCCCGATCTGGCATCCTGCCTCGACGGCATCACGCGCGACGCCGTGTTGACGATGGCGCGCGACCTCGGCATCGAGGTCATCGAGAAACGCATCACGCGCGATGAAATGTATTGCTGCGACGAAGCCTTCTTCACCGGCACCGCCGCCGAAATCACGCCGATCCGCGAGCTCGACAACCGTACCATCGGCAACGGCGCGCGCGGCCCGATCACCGAAAAACTGCAAACCCTGTTCTTCGACGTGGTGTCGGGCAAGGCGCCGCAATATCAACACTGGCTGACGCTGGTCTGATATCGGATACACCTGAACGAATACACTGAACTACCGCATCGCATTTAAAGCACCCAGCAACGGAGAATCACATGAGCCAAGTTCAACAAACCCAGCCCGTACAACTCGACGGCAAAGACCTGCCGGCCCACTGTCCGAATCCGAACATGCCGCACTGGTCGTCGCACCCGCGCGTGTTCCTCGAGCTGGACGCGCACGGCGCCGCCAAGTGCCCGTATTGCGGCACGCAATACCAGTTGAAACCGGGCGCCGTCGTCAAGGCGCACTAAGCACGACGACACGCCATAGCGACACAGACAAAGAGGGCCACCAAGATTTGACTGGCCCTCTTTGCTTTTTCCTCCGGAGAAGACATGCCACGCGCCAAACTGATACAAGGTTCACCCGACGAAGTTGAAGCGGCCTACTACGACGCGCTCGCCAGGGCCGACCTGGAAGCCCTGATGGCATTGTGGGCCGAGGATGAAGAAATCGTCTGCGTCCATCCGGGCGCGGTGCGCCTGATCGGCCACGTGGC
This sequence comes from Herbaspirillum sp. CF444, assembly GCF_000282135.1. GTDB lineage: Bacteria > Pseudomonadota > Gammaproteobacteria > Burkholderiales > Burkholderiaceae_D > Herbaspirillum. The sequence continues at coordinate 24,519 of NZ_AKJW01000037.1, read as the reverse complement.
GATCCGCAATTCCTGGGAAGAAATCCTGGCGCGCGGCGGCCTGCATATCCAGCCGCGCCAACTGCATGCAGCGCACACGATGACCACGGCGGTACACAACGTCATCGAAGATATCCAGCATCCGGAAAACGCCCGCGCCGACGTGCACGTGATCGCCACCAACATTTACATGAAGACCGCGCAAGGCTGGCGCATCGTCACCCATCACGCTTCGGTGGCTCCCGGCCCTGCGCCGACGGAGCCGCTGACCGAAACGATGCTGCACTAGCTGTTGAATACCTCGCGGCAGGAAATTCGTCCGGCGCTGCCGCAACACGTTCCTGCCGCACTTCCGCACTTCTCTTGATATACGTAAAAAGTCAGATGCACTACTCCGCACCCCGCTGGCTTCCCGGCGGCAACCTGCAAACAATCTACCCCGCCACCTTCATCGCCAAACCGTCGGTGCGTTTCCGGCGCGAGCGCTGGGACACGCCTGACGCCGACTTCATCGACGTCGACTTCGTCGACGGCAAACCGGGCCAACCGCTGGCGGTACTGTTCCACGGACTGGAAGGCTCGTCGGACAGCCACTACAGCCGCGCCTTCATGGCCGCCGTCGCGGCGCGCGGATGGTCGGGCGTGGTGCCGCATTTCCGCGGCTGCTCGGGCGAGATCAACCTGGCGCCGCGCTTTTATCATTCCGGCGACAGCGGCGAACTCGACTGGATTTTGCGCCGCCTGGCTACACACCGCAGCGCCATCGGCGCGGAGAAATTCTATGCCGCCGGGGTATCCCTGGGCGCGAACGCCTTGCTGCGCTGGCTGGGCGAATCACAGCATCAGGCGGAATTCATCGACGCCGCTTGCGCCATCTCGGCGCCGCTCGACCTGGCCGGCGGCGGTGCGGCGCTGGCGCGCGGTTTCAATCGGATCTATTCGCACGTGTTCCTGCGCACCATGCGCACCAAGAGCCTGCTCAAACTCGATCAGTTTCCCGACCTGTTCAGCCGCGACGCGCTGATGCAGGCGCGCGACCTCTATACCTTCGACAATATCGTCACGGCGCCACTGCACGGCTACCGCAACACCGAGGACTACTGGGATCGCGCCAGCGCCAAACACATCCTGCACGACATCACCGTGCCGACGCTGGTATTGAACGCACAGAACGATCCCTTCCTGCCGGCGCAGTATTTACCCAAAAGCGCTGCCGCCTGCGTCAAACTGGAATATCCTGAAGAAGGCGGCCATGTCGGTTTCGCCACCGGCGCGCCGCCGGGCAATCTGGGTTGGCTGCCGCAGCGCATGCTGCATTTCTTCGAAGGCAAATAAGCGTATGGATGACATCGTCCGGCAGGCCATGGCCAAATGGCCCAACGTGCCGCACTGCTTCGGCTGGCTGATGCTGGACGCGCGCGGCAACTGGCGCATGCGCGATGAACGCGCGCAACATCTCGGGCTGCCGGGCGACAAGATCAATCATCAGACGCTGCTGGGCTTCATCAATCGCAATTACATGCACGACACCGACGGCCGCTGGTATTTCCAGAACGGTCCGCAGCGCGTCTATGTCGATCTGGAGATCACCCCCTACGTCGTCCGCACCGATCCGACGGCAGGCTTCCTCCTGCACACAGGCATGGCGCTGTCGACGCCGTCGCAGGCCTGGCTGACGCAAGAGGGACGCTTGCTGCTGGAGGCGGGAAAAGTTATTGCCGTGCTGGATGACAGAGACGCTGCCGGCGTGCTCGCCACGCTCGTACTGAATGGCGCCACGGCCAGCGACGAACAAATCATGGCATGGTTCGAGGGAGAGCACCGTGGCGCACTGAGCTTGCCGCACGCCGGACAGCCCCTGGTCTTGCAATGGACCTCGGCAGAGAATCTGGCAAAACAATTCGATTTCGTCGCGCAACCACGCGCTGCGCCGACAACTTGAACCGCTGACTGGTCGCTGGCTTCGCCTCGGCTATCCACGTCCTTTGGTCTCTTTCATTTCTTCTTTCCACCGCTCTTTGAGCTCGCGCTCACGCGCATCGATCATGGCCTGGTCATAGAAGGTCGCATCCGGCGCCGTGCGCGCAATACCCAATTGCTCAATCGCCGCCGGCAAACTGCCCGACAGGAAATAGGATTCCGCCAGCGCCATATGCTGCAGGGCCTGCTTGCCCTGCCCCGCGTACGCCTTGGCGAGCAGATCCTGCACCGCCACTTCGCTGCGGTAGAGCTGCGCCTGGTCGCGCAAATAAGCGACGGCCTGATCGTAGCGCCGGCTTTCAATCAGCGCGTCGGCATATTGCCGCGCCGCCATGCGCGAAATCGGAAACTGTTTGCGCAAGGCTTCGGCGATCTTGAGTGCCTGTTCGGGTTGTTTCTTGGCGATCTTGATATCGATCTCCAGGTTGCTGAACAAGATGCTCGGCACCATCGGCTGCGACGCGGCGCGTGCTTCTTGCAGCAGGCTTTCCGCCTTGTCGTAGGAACGCTGCAGGTAGGCCGCATACGCCAGCCCATACTTGGACACCATGATCTGCATCTTGGTGTTCTGGCGCAATTGCGACTCGAAATACGTTTGTGCGTCGCGCACGCCTTGCGCCGAATTGTCTTGCAGCAGCCGCACGCGCGCGCGGATCAGCTGGAAGTCGGGATTATCCGCGCGCTGCTTGTAACGTTGGTCGCGAATGCGTGCCTGGATGTCGGCGATACGCTCCGTCGTCAGCGGGTGCGTCAGCAAATAAGGCGGCAAGGTGTCACCGAAATTGCGCGAGGCGCTTTGCAAACGACCGAAAAACGCGACCATGCCGGAGGTATCAAAACCGCCGTCGCGCAGGATCTGCAGACCGACACGGTCGGCTTCGCGCTCGGCGTCGCGGCTGAAATTCAATTGCCGCTGCATCGCCACGCCGGTGCCGCCCATCATCGTCGCCATGGCGGCGTCGCCGCCGACCTTGGACACGCCCGCCAACGCACCGAGCACGATGGAGGCCAGCTGGATCATGGAGTTCTGCTTTTGCTGACCGATCATGCGCGCGATGTGACGCTGCGCCACGTGGCCGATTTCATGCGCCAGTACGGAAGCCAGCTCGGATTCGCTTTGCGCCGCCAGCAACAGGCCGGAATGCACGGCGATGAAACCGCCCGGCAAGGCGAACGCATTGAGCACCGGATCGCGCACGGCGAAAAAGAAGAAGTCGTAACCGGCCTCCCCTCGCACGTCGGGGCGCACCCCGACCAGATTCGAACCGAAGTTGTTCAGGTATTCAAGCAACGGACCGTCATCTAGATAATCGGGGTCATGCCGGATCTCCTTCATGATCTGCTCACCCAATTTGCGCTCCATCAGCGGCGACAAACCTTCGCGATCGGTATCGCCGAGCGTGGGCAAGGTTTGTGCGGTGCCGAGGTTGGGCGCAACGGCCAGAGGCAAGACTGCAAGCGACAAGGCCAGCGCCGCCAGCAAGGGGCGCAAACGTCGACGTCGAGGCGGCGGCGCTAGGGGGAGTTTTTTTCGATCGGGAACGACGGGCTGACGCATAGAGACAATGAAATAGTTACCTGCGATGCCTGCTATGATACTCGCAGTATTCACCGCTCCGACATTCTGCCGCCATGACTTCTTCCAAGACGATATCTTCCGATGCCGACCACAACCAGGGGCTGACCCATTTCGATCAGGGCGGCCAGGCGCATATGGTGGACGTCGGCGGCAAAGCGGAAACGCACCGGGTCGCCATCGCCAGCGGCACCATCCGCATGAAACCGGAAACGCTGGCCGTGATTCAGTCCGGCACGGCAAAAAAAGGCGACGTTCTCGGCATCGCCCGCATTGCCGCCATCATGGCCTCCAAGCGCACCAGCGACCTGATCCCGCTGTGCCATCCGCTGGCACTGACGCACGTCTCGGTCGAGTTTGACATCGACCAGGCGCAGTCCGGCATCCATTGCACCGTCCGCGTGGAAACGCAGGGCAAGACCGGCGTGGAAATGGAAGCGCTGACCGCCGTGCAAGTCGGTCTGCTGACGATTTACGACATGTCGAAGGCGATCGACCGAGGCATGGTCATGACGGATGTGCGCGTGCAGGAAAAACACGGCGGCAAATCGGGATCGTGGTCGCAGGCCTGAATCAAATGCCGCGGGCGTAAAAAAAGCGTGCTGCCCGCACGCTTTTTTATTTGCTGCATCGATGTCAGCCGCGGCAGTTTTCCGGCGCGTAGTTGGCCGGCAGGGTCGCCGCATTTGCAGGTGCGGGATTCGTCGCCGATGCGTTTGCAGGCGCCGCGCGGCATACCCAGTTGATGGCGCCGGGCGTTACCTGGGGCGTCAGTATCAACGTCGTTCCGTTGCCATCGCCGCCGATTTGCCCGAACTTAATCGTGATCACACCGCCACCGCTGCCGTTAGCCGCACTCGAAATGGTGATGCTGTCGACGTGAGACGTGGCTGTCGGGAAAGTGTAGCCGGTCTCCGCAGCGGTGAAATTGGTGCCGCCCTTGGCATTGATCGCTTCCGCCACCGCCATCTTGGCCGGCGCCGCGAGGTTCAGCCCTTCGACCACTTTGGCGCGGATCAGATAATCCCGGTACTGCGGAATCGCCACCATCGCCAGAACGCCGACAATGGCGATGACGATCATCAGTTCAATCAGGGTGAAACCGGTTTGTGTATAGCGTCCAGACCGTGTTGCTTGCATATTGTTTTCCTATTACAAAAAAATCGGGTTTTCGGGAGCGTCGCCTGGCTGTCTGTCCATCGCCGCGGTTTTCTCTCGGGCAACGCCATACTCCCCGCATGGATCATATTCGCCAACGGCAAATTTGTGAACATTTTTATAACCACGCGACCAAGGCGGGATAACGCTGACAGAGCAGCGTTCCTTGCCTGCCGACATCACGCTACCTGCTTGTGCGCCCTGCGCGCCAGCCAGCTGCCGACGATCACGACACCCACAGCACCGATCACGCCCGGCAGGCTCAAGTGCAATTGCAGGCCCGGCACCGTGAATTCATGATGCGGTAGATAAGTCTGCACCCAATCCTTGATCGCCACGTCCGAAATGATCATGCCCCCCGCGAGATAACCCAGCAAGGCCGCGCCCAATGTGATGATGAGCGGCACCTTTTCCATCAGCTTGAGCACCAGCGTGCTGCCCCACACGATAATGGGAATGCTGACCAGAATGCCGAAAATCACCAGCAGCAACTGATGCTCGCCGGCCTGTTCTGCGGCGCTGGCAATGGCGATCACATTGTCGAGGCTCATCACCAGATCGGCGACGATGATGGTCTTGATCGCCGCGAGCAGTTTATCGCTGCCGCTGATGTCGCCATGTTCGTCATTGTCGCTGAGCAGCTTGGTGCCGATCCAGAACAACAGAATGCCGCCGACCAGCTTGATGAACGGCATCTGCAGCAAAGTCACCGCAAAGGCGATCAGCACGATGCGAATGGCGATGGCGCCGAAGGTGCCCCACAGGATGCCGCGCAAACGCAGGTTGTCGGGCAGATTGCGGCATGCCAGGGCGATCACGATGGCGTTGTCGCCACCGAGCAAAATATCGATCAGGATGATCTGGCCGACTGCGAGCCAGTTCAACTCCAGTAAAAAATCCATTTACCGCCCCCCAATAATGTATGGACACGAAAACAAGATGGGGAGCCGGAGCTCCCCATCTTGTTATGTCACCGGTCAGGCCGGGAAGTTCTGCCGATACTGCAACGATTGCAACAGCTGCGACAAATCCATCCAACCTGCCGTTTGCTTGCTATTGCGGCAAATGAATTACAGAACCGACTTCAGCAGACGCGCCATTTCGGAAGGATTGCGTGTTGCCTTGATGCCGCACTCTTCCATGATTGCCAGCTTGGCTTCGGCAGTGTCGGCGCCACCGGAGATCAGCGCACCGGCGTGGCCCATGCGCTTGCCTGGAGGTGCAGTCACGCCGGCGATAAAGCCGATGACCGGCTTCTTCATGTTGTCCTTGACCCAGTACGAAGCGTTGGCTTCGTCAGGACCGCCGATTTCACCGATCATGATGACGGCGTCGGTGTCAGGATCATCATTGAAGGCCTTCATGATGTCGATGTGCTTCAGACCGTTGATCGGGTCGCCGCCGATACCGACTGCGGACGATTGCCCCAGGCCCAGCGCCGTCAACTGACCGACGGCTTCATAAGTCAGTGTGCCCGAACGCGACACCACGCCGATGCGGCCCTTTTTGTGAATGTGGCCCGGCATGATGCCGATCTTGATTTCGTCCGGAGTGATCAGACCCGGGCAGTTGGGGCCCAGCAGCAATGTCTTGCTGCCGGCCTTTGCCATGCGGTTTTTCAGTTCCATCATGTCGCGCACAGGAATGCCTTCAGTGATACAGATGGCCAGATCCAGATCGGCTTCAACAGCTTCCCAGATTGCAGCGGCTGCGCCTGCCGGCGGAACGTAGATCACGGAAACAGTCGCGCCGGTTGCCTTCTTGGCTTCGGACACATTCGCGAAAATTGGAATGCCTTCGAAATCTTCGCCGGCCTTTTTCGGGTTCACGCCTGCAACGAATGCGTTCTTGCCGTTCGCGTAGTCGCGGCACATGCGAGTGTGGAATTGACCGGTTTTGCCGGTGATGCCTTGGGTGATGACTTTGGTGTCTTTATTGATCAGAATCGACATAGCTATTCCTTGTCCTATTATTTACCGTTGGCTGCAGCAACAACTTTTTGCGCAGCTTCTTCCATGCTGTCTGCCGAGATGATCGGCAGGCCGGAGTCGGCCAACAGCTTCTTGCCGATTTCTTCGTTGGTGCCCTTCATGCGCACGACCAGCGGCACTTTCAGGGAAACGGCCTTGGACGCAGCGATCACGCCTTCGGCGATCACGTCACAGCGCATGATGCCGCCGAAGATGTTGACCAGGATGGCCTTCAGTTCCGGGTTCTTCAGCATGATCTTGAATGCTTCGGTAACCTTTTCTGTCGTTGCGCCGCCGCCGACGTCCAGGAAGTTGGCAGGCTCGCCGCCGAACAGCTTGATGGTGTCCATGGTTGCCATGGCCAGACCGGCGCCGTTGACCAGGCAGCCGATGTTGCCGTCGAGGGAGATGTAGGCCAGATCGAACTTCGAAGCTTCGATTTCAGCCGGATCTTCTTCGTCCAGATCGCGGTAAGCGACGATCTCAGGATGACGGAACAGCGCGTTGGAGTCGAAGTTGAACTTCGCGTCCAGAGCGATGACCTTGCCGTCGCCGGTCAGGATCAGCGGATTGATTTCAGCCAGGGACGCATCGGTTTCCCAGTATGCCTTGTACAGACCTTGCAATTGCTTGCGCGCGTCGGCGACGGAAGCGGCTGGCACGCCGATCTTGGTCGCGATGCTGTCTGCATCGGCGTCGGTCAGGCCGGTAGCCGGATCGATAGCGATCTGATGGATCAGTTCAGGATGGCTTTCTGCAACTTCTTCGATATCCATGCCGCCTTCGCTGGATGCCATCAGGACCACGCGTTGGCTCACACGATCGGTGACCATGGAAACGTACAGTTCTTTCTTGATGTCCGCGCCTTCTTCGATCAGCAGGCGACGCACCTTTTGGCCTTCTGGGCCGGTTTGGTGGGTGATCAGTTGCATGCCGAGGATCTGGCCGGCGTATTCCTTGACTTGCTCCAGGGACTTGGCGACCTTCACGCCGCCGCCCTTGCCGCGGCCGCCCGCGTGGATTTGCGCCTTGACGACCCACACCGGACCGCCGAGCGTTTCAGCTGCCTTGACAGCGTCTTCGACGGACTGGCACGGAATGCCGCGTGGAACGGTCACGCCGAATTGGCGGAGGATTTCTTTGCCCTGATACTCATGGATTTTCATGGGAGCTTCCCTTTAAGACACTATTAAATAAAACTTACTGGATTGAAATCCGGCTGGCGGCAACACCGCGCGGCGCGAATGAAGGCAAGAACCCGCGATTGCGCAGCCCGCCCGAAAGGGGACACGCTGAAGCCGAAAGGCCTCGCGGATTGCTTAGTAGAAGGTGCAGACAGTGCGTTGGGCATAGAGAATGCCATTTGATCAACATTAATCGTTGTCGCATTGCGTGTCGTCATCGCAAAGATTGCCATGACAGCCGCTAATGCGGCGCAGCAAAAACCCGGAGATTTTAGCACAGCTCGACCCGGCTAGACAGCAGGATCGGACACTACCGAGTATTTTGCAGAGATTGGCACAGGATGAAAGTGCGCAGAAGTAGTCTGAAAGGCTCAGGGCTGGCATTGTCCGATGAGGCGCCGCGGATACTCAGTCGAAATCGTCGCTTTCCTCGCTCCAGGCGGTTTTGACCGCAGCCTGGATCGCGCGATGGGAAAAACCGCGCTGCTGCAGAAACCGCATGCATTTGGCGCGCGCGACGGCGTCTTCCGGCGGCTCGGCGTACTTGCGGCGCAACACCTCGCGTGCGCGCTCGGCTTCGCCTTGGGTCAGTTCCAATTTGACTTCACCCAGCGCCTCGCCGTTGATGCCGTGGCTTTGCAGTTCCGACAAAATACGATTATTGCCATAGCGAGCGGAACGCCGATGCACCAGGGATTCGGAAAAACGTTCTTGCGAGAGGAATTTAGATTCTTGCAGCCAGTCGAGCAGGGCTTCGATATCGTCGTCATCTTGCGCGTAAGGGCTTAGCTTACGCGCAAGTTCCAGACGACTATGCTCACGTGAAGAGAGATATTTGAGCGCTCGGGCCTTCAGGCTGAGTTGCGGCCTGGGCATCGGTCACACCGTCGCGATCGTTGCGACCGACAAGACTCGAACGAAGTACAACGACATCAGGATTCTTCGGCAGTCACGTTCTTTGCAGAACCTTTGCCAGCCGGCGCCGGCGTTGCAGCCGTGGCAGCCGTGGCAGCACCTGCGCCACCTGCACCCAGCTCAGGAACGCCCAGCGAAGCGCGCACCTTGTTTTCGATTTCACGCGCCAGTTCAGGACGTTCTTTCAGGTAATTACGTGCATTGTCCTTACCTTGGCCAATGCGCTCGCCGTTATAGCTGTACCAGGCGCCCGACTTTTCAACGATCTTGGCGTCGGAGCCCAGGTCGAGGATTTCACCTTCGCGCGATGTGCCTTCTCCATACAGAATGTCGAAGTGCGCTTCGCGGAACGGCGGCGCCACCTTGTTCTTGACGACCTTGACCTTGGTTTCGCTGCCGATGACTTCGTCGCCGGATTTGATGGAACCGGTACGACGAATGTCCAGGCGGACAGAGGCGTAGAACTTCAGCGCATTACCGCCGGTGGTCGTTTCGGGGTTGCCGAACATGACGCCGATCTTCATGCGGATCTGGTTAATGAAAATGACGGTGGTGTTGGTGCGATTGATGCTGCCGGTCAGCTTGCGCAGTGCCTGCGACATCAGACGCGCTTGCAGGCCCGGCAGGGAATCGCCCATGTCGCCTTCGATTTCGGCGCGTGGCGTCAAGGCTGCGACCGAGTCGATAACGATCAGATCGACACCGCCGGAACGCACCAGCGCATCCGTGATTTCCAGCGCTTGTTCGCCGGTGTCGGGTTGCGAGATCAGCAGATCGGACAGATTGACGCCCAGTCGTTGAGCGTAGGTCACGTCCAATGCGTGTTCCGCGTCGATAAAGGCGCAGGTGCCGCCGATTTTTTGCATTTCGGCAATGGCCTGCAGCGTCAGCGTGGTTTTACCCGACGACTCAGGGCCGTAGATTTCAATCACGCGGCCGCGTGGCAGGCCGCCGACGCCCAATGCGATGTCCAGACCGAGGGAACCGGTCGACACAACCTGGATTTCTTCGACAACGGCGCCATCTTCCATGCGCATGACCGAGCCTTTGCCGAACTGTTTCTCGATCTGCGCCAGAGCGGCGGCGAGCGCCTTGCTCTTTTCGCTGTTACTGGCATTCGTGGCTTTTTTATCGTCCATAGGAGTTTCTTTCAGCAAGGGGAATCGTCTAATCAGTGAATCGGTAGAACAGTGAATCGCTTAAACAGCACTGTATAAAAAAACAGTTGTTCGCGCAAGCTATTTTTCTGCTGTTGCAAATTTACGCTACAACGACCGTCCCTTCCCCGGCGGCTATATTGCGGATTACCACGAACAAACCGACCTTGGGATTTCAGGTCTGTTAGTATCCGGACCGATTATAGCGACCCCACGGCCAGTCTCGTCGCCACCTTTTGTTGCGATGCGGCAAATAAATCAAGGCAAAACGACGTCCCCCATAAGGAAAACGCCTTCAGCCTCTATAATTTGAACAAATTTCTTTAAATACTCGTTTTTTGGCGAGTATTTACCGTATTTGATATACATTTCTAGCTAGTAATATTACGTTTTTGCGCATCTCCCTCTATGACCTTGGTTCCATTCAGCCGTATCAGCAGCCTGCGTTCGCTCATCATTGATGACATGCCCTCCATGCGCCAAAACATCCGCATGCACCTGGGACAGCTTGGCATCACGAAAGTCGACCAGGCCGGCACCCCCGATGAAGCAATCCGCTTCGTGGAGGCGGCTGCCTATGACCTGATCGTCTGCGACTACAACCTGAACAGGGAAACCAACGGTCAGCAGTTGCTGGAATTCTTCCGCACGCAACACATGCTGCCGCCGACCACCATGTTCATCATGGTGACGGCGGAAAGCGGCTATAACCTGGTGGCCAGCGCCGCCGAATTTCAGCCCGACGCTTACATGCTCAAACCGCTGACGGCCTCCAAACTGGCCGAACGCATCGATCGCCTGCTGGAAAAGCAGAACGCCCTGCTGCCGATCAATGAAAAGCTCAAACGCAAGGACCAGGCCGGCGCCATTGTCGAATGCGACAACGTGCTGAAGATCGCACCCAAATGGATCGTCGACATCCTCAAGACCAAGGGCAGCCTGCTGATCGAATTGCGCCGCATCGAAGAAGCGCGCGCAGTCTATGCGCAAGCGCTGGAAATGCGCGACGACCTGGTATGGGCCAAGGTCGGCATGGCGCGCTGCAATATCGTTGCCGGACAGCTCGATGACGCCAAGGTATTGGTGCAGGATGTGCTGGCGCAAAACGCCCAATATATCGAGGCCTACGACCTGCTGGCGCAAATCGAAGAGGCGCAGGGCAATCAGAGCGAAGCGCTGGACGCCTTGTCGCGCTCGTCGGAAATCATTCCCTCTGCGCGCCGCAGCCGTCTGGTCGGCGACGCCGCCTATCGCGTTGGCGATCTGGAGCAGGCCAAGGAAGCTTTCGGCAAGGTGCTCAAGCACACCAAGGGATCGCTGACGGCGCAACCCAGCGATCTGCTGACGCTGGCGCAGGTGCATGTCGATACCGGTGACTTCGACGCCGCGCTGACGCTGCTGTCGAGTGCGCCGAAACGCTACGCCGAATCGAAGATGTTCGCCTCCGCCCAATCGGCGGTGGCTGCGCAGGCCCACGTCCAGCGCGGCGACATGATTTCCGCGGAAAAGTCATTTGAGAGCGCCATGGAAGCCGCCGGCGGCGTACCGTCGGAGATGGCCACGCTGGCGTTGGCCCGAGCCGCCTTCTCGATCGGCCGCGAGGATGAAGGCGCCAATCTGATCTCCCTGGCCGTCAAGTCGGATCACGAAAACAAAACCCTGCTGACGCTTGCCCGTAAAGTATTGATCGACTGCGGCCGCGAAAACATGGCCGACGAACTGGTCGACGGCGCCGTCAAACAGTGCATGGCCATCATCGCCGAAGCCAACGCGCTCATGCGCAGCGCCAAGCCGGACGAGTCGCTGGTCAAGCTGGAGGAAGCGCTGCACAGCATGCCGGAAAACACCGGCGTCCTGATGGCGGCGGCACAGTTGCACCTGCTGTGGATGAGCCAGCGCGGCATCAATCAGGAATACGTCAAGCGCGTCAATCGCTATCTCAACACTCTCGATCGTCTGATACCGGGCAACGACCGCGTCAGCAAGATGCATAAATTCTTACGCGAAGCGGTAGCAAAAGCCGCTCAGAAAAGCTGACCATGGATCCCAAACTGGCTGCGATTATTGTTCATGACATCAAAAACTCACTCGGCGTTCTCGAAGGTCAGCTGCGTGCGCTCGCTGACGGCTCCGCCGATGAGCGTGCCGGCCAGGCGCACACGACCTGCCTGACATTGCAGGAAAAGCTGATCGGTTTCCTGACCTTGTACAAAGCCTCCTCCCAAGGATTGACCGCGCAAGTCGAAGCGTTGTCGCCACACGACTTCCTGCAAGGATTGCTGCGTCATCTGACCATCAATCAGACCGGCCTGGATGTCTTCGTCAATGAAGAAGGCATGCCCCTGATTGCCTTCTTCGACGAAAACCTGGTTGGCCTGGCGCTCGAAGCCGCACTCCAGAACGCCACCCGTTTTGCGCGTTCGCGCATCGAACTCGGTTGCCGTAAAGACGGCAGCGGCGTGGTCTTCACCGTACGCGACGACGGTCCCGGCATCGGCACGCACGAAGCCAAACCCTCCACCGGCCTGGGCATGGACTTGTGCAAAGCCATCGCCGGCGCCCATCACAAGGGCGACAAAAAAGGCGAAGCCCTGCTCGCCAATCATCCCGACGGCGGCGCCCTGTTCGAACTGCGCCTGCCCTGAACCCACTACGCCGACAAGGCGCCACCGCCATCCCCTCGCCGCCGAAACACATGCGCTGAGCAAATAAGCAAGCGCGAAAAAAATCGTTCTTTTCCCAAGGCTTCGTCCGTAGAGTCGATGTCAAAGCGGCAGCAATTGCCTGCCCCGACTCGACCAGAAAAGGGAAAAGAACAACATGGAACGCCGTCACTTTCTTCGCCTGACAACAGCCGGCATCGCCTCGCTCGCCGCGCCGTTGAGCGTACCTTCGATTGCGCGCGCGGCAGAGCCCCCAAAACAGATTCGCCTGGACTACGCCTATTACTCGCCGCCGAGTCTCGTGCTCAAGAAATTCGGCTGGCTGGAAGAAGATCTGAAGACCAGCGGCACGTCCGTCAAATGGGTACTGAGCCAAGGCAGCAATCGCGCACTGGAATATCTCAACAGCGATAGCGTGGACTTCGGCAGCACCGCCGGTCTCGCGGCGTTGCTGGCGCGCGCCAATGGCAATCCGGCCAAGGCGGTCTATGTCTATTCACGTCCGGAATGGACCGCGCTGGCAGTGCAGAAAGATTCCACCATCAAGTCTGTCAAGGAACTCAAAGGCAAGAAAATCGCCGCCACCAAAGGCACCGATCCTTATCTGTTCCTGCTGCGTGCGCTGCACGAAAACGGCTTGTCCAAAAGCGACGTCGAGATCGTCCATCTGCAACACCCGGATGGCCGCGTCGCGCTCGAACAAAAGCGCGTCGACGCCTGGGCCGGACTCGACCCACATCTCGCGGCGAGCGAGCTTGAAGCGGGCTCGAAACTGATTTATCGCAACGTCAACTTCAACACTTACGGCTTTCTCAACGTGACGGAAAGCTTCGCCGCAAAATATCCCGACGAGGTAAAACGCGTCATCCGCGCCTATGAGCGCGCGCGCATCTGGATCATCAAGAATCCGGACGAGACCGCAAAGCTGATCGCCGAAGAAGCCAAACTCTCGCTACCGGTGGCGCAGTTGCAACTTAAACGCAACGACTTTTCCAATCCGCAAATCGGCAAGGAGCATATCGAGGCCCTGCGCGCTGCCGCCCCGATCCTGCTCGACGAAGAACTGGTCAAGAGTGGCACCGACCTCTCCAAAACGATTACCGCGCTGATTGATCCGACGTTTTCGCAAAGCGTGATCCGCCAGGCCTGATCGTCATGAAAGAATCGCACTCGCTGCTGTCGCTGGATACGCGTCACGCCGATCTGATCGACCGGGTAGAACAATCCGCCGGGACAAGACCGAGACCGGCGGCTGACAAGCAAGTCCATGCGCAAGCGGCGGCGCCGGAGACAGCGCGCACGCAAGCATTGCGTTGGCCGACAGGGGCCTTGTTGCCGGTCGCGTTTCTGAGTTTGCTGGAAATCGGCGCGGCGACCGGCGTCATTCCCTCGCGGTTGCTGCCACCGCCAAGCGAAATCGCGCAGACGCTCTATACGCTCGCGACGCGCGATCTTTTCTTGCATATCGGCGTCAGTACGGCGCGGGTTGCAGCAGGGTTCGCGACAGGATCGCTGCTGGCGATCGCTTTCGGCCTGCTGGTCGGCATGCATCGCCGCGCAGAAGCCTTGCTGGAACCTTCCTTCCAGGCCTTGCGCGCCATTCCCAGTCTGGCCTGGATTCCCTTGCTGCTGCTCTGGCTCGGTATCGATGAAACACCGAAAGTCGTATTGATCGCGATCGGCGCGTTCTTTCCTGTCTATCTCAATCTGGTCGCCGGCATCCACAACGTCGATCGCAAATTGATCGAGGTCGGCAAAATCCATGGTTTGTCTTCCCGCCAGATGATCCGGCGCATTCTGCTGCCGGCGGCACTGCCCAATCTGTTCACCGGCTTGCGTACCGGCCTGAGCCTTGCGTGGATGTTTCTGGTCGCGGCGGAACTGATGGCCGCCACCAAAGGCGTCGGCTACCTGCTCTCGGATGGGCGGGAAAGCAGCCGCCCGGACATCGTCGTGGCCGCCATTCTCATTCTCGCGACGCTGGGAAAACTCTCCGACAGCGCACTCAAATATGTCGAAGCGCGCAAGCTGGCATGGCGCGATGTACTAGAACTCATTTCATAAATAGGCGTGAGATGCGTTCTTCCCAGAAAGGGTGCTGGCAAGGCGTGCGACGCGTCGTGTGCCGAGGCACACGCAAGGAGCGCAACGCGGCCAGCGCCCTTTCTGGGAAGAACCCAAAGGGAGCGGCCTGTTTGGGCGAATTGCTGCGTTACGAATCGAGGTCAAGACACCCAGTCTTGACCTCGATTCGCGCCTTGCACTTCATCCCAAACAGGGCAAGCTCGCACTCACGCCTATTTATGAAATGAGTTCTAGCCTCGCACGATCGATAATCACCTTCCCTATTCTCTTATTGCCACCCCTTTCCATGAAAAATAATCTGCAACGTCGCCGTGTACTCCAGGCCATCGCCGCCCTTGCCGCCACCAGCGGCGCCAGTCTTGCATTGCCCGGTTTCGCGCAAAACAAGCAGGTCCCATTGCGCATCGGCTACCAGAAATCCTCGACGCTGCTCACCATCATCAAGAGCAGGGGAACGCTGGAAAAGCTGCTGGCCCCGTATGACGTCAAAATCAGCTGGCACGAGTTTTCCAGCGGCCTGCCGTTGCTGGAAGCGCTCAATGTGGGTGGCGTGGATCTCAGCGCCGACGTGGCCGATACCGTGCCGGTGTTCGCCCAGGCCGCCGGTGCAAGACTGACCTACCTGGCGCAGGAAGCGCCCTCGCCTTCGGCGCAGGCCGTCATCGTGCGCACCGATTCGCCGATCAAAACCGTCGCCGATCTCAAGCGCAAGAAAATCGCCGTCACCAAAGCCGCGGGCGTGCACTACCTGCTGATCGCCACGCTGGAAAAAGCCGGCCTGAAATTCAGCGATATCGACGTCGCTTATCTCACGCCGGCCGACGGCCGCGCCGCCTTCGAGCGCGGCAGCGTGGATGCCTGGGTGACCTGGGACCCCTTCCTCGCCGGCGCGCAAAATCAGACCTCGATCCGCATCCTCTCGGACGGCCGCAATATCGCCGACTATCAGCGCTATTATCTTGCCTCGACACCGTTTGCAGAAGCGCATCCGGAAGTGCTGGCTGCGGTATTCGATGAATTGAAAAAGACAGGATTGTGGGTGCGCCGGAATCCGAAGGAAGCAGCGGCATTCCTGGCGCCGATCTGGGGCCTGGATGCGCCGACCATTGAACTGGCCAACAGCCGCCGCAGCTACGACGTGCGCGCCGTCGTGGCAAGCGCGCTAGGTGAGCAGCAACGGATTGCCGACGCCTTCTTTGCCGCCGGTTTGCTGCCCAGGAAGATCAACGCGACCGATGTCGCGATCTGGAAACCGGCCTGATAGCGGCCTGATCCGAAGAAGACATGGACTGGCTCGACGCAACGACAGCGGCACTGGCGATCATCGCCGTACCGCTGGCCTTGCGTTATCCCTTGCACGGGAAAGACGACGCCGCATCGTGCGATTCATGCGATTCCTGCGATTGCGCCGCGACGCATCAGACTCCAACGATTCCTCAGGAAGAAGAGCCGACGCAAGAACGGCACCCCCGATCCACGCTGATGCCCTGATACGCAAAAACCTTTACACCAGGCCGGCGCGTACGCTGATGTCGGCCCTCAACACCTTCGACACCGGACAGCCCTTCTTCGCTGCATCGACGGCCTGCTCGAACTTGGCTTGATCCGGATTTTGCAATTTAACCTTCACGTCCAGCACGATGGCCGTGATGGAAAAACCGTCCTCAACCTTTTCCAGCGTCAGCGTGGCGTTGGTGTCGATACGCTCGACACCCAGCCCCGCCTTGCCCAGCCGGCTCGACAAATCCATCGAGAAGCAGCCGGCATGCGCCGCTGCGATCAACTCTTCCGGATTGGTGCCGACGCCGTTTTCAAACCGCGTGGAAAACGAATACTGCGTCGCGTCCAGCGTCTTGCTCTCGGTGGTCAATGTTCCCTTGCCGTCTTTCAGACTGCCGTTCCAGACGGCGGAAGCTTGTCGTTGCATGGCACTTCTCCTTTTGCACAAAACGCCATCATGCGGCCATGGCGGATCACGCGGCATCGGACAAGCGCGCAACCGGGCGTAGGAGATCAGGAAAAGGGCGAGACATAAAAAAAGCCGCTCCGGAGAGCGGCTTTTCAGCACGATCCGGCAAGGCCGGACCGGCGATCAACACATTACGACAATTGCTGAATACCGGCCAGGACCCAGCCGCCGTTGCCGGAAACAGGTTTGGACAGATTCCAGATTTCGTTGAACTGCGTTGGCGACGAGGCCGGATCTTCCTTGATGAAACCAAAGAATTTCACGCTGGCCAGGTAGTCGCTGCCGACCGTTTCCACGCCCAGCATGTCGGCATCCAGCGACACCACGTCGGTGTGGTTGGCCGATGCACCGCGCTCCTGCAATTGCAGCTTCAGCTCGCCAAACATTTCCGGCGTGGTGAATTCGCGGATGTCGTTGGCGTCGCCCTTGTCCCAGGCGGCCTGCAGGCGGATGAAGTAAGTCTTGGCATTGCGCACAAAACCGACCGTATCGAAGTCAGCAGGAATACCGTAAGACGATTGCTCCGCCACCGCAGCGCCGCCGCCGAACGAAGTGCCTTGCAGCGCCTTCGGCGGTTGTGCCGGCTCCAGCAGCGAACCGATGGCTGGTGTCGAATTTCCACCCTGGTCGGCACCAGGCGCCGAGGCCGAGGCAAATGCCGGACGCTCGTTGCCGTTGCCTTCCGATTTGCGTCGGAACATGCGGTAGATGAACATCGCAGCGAACGCCAGCAAGGCCACCATCAGAATGGTGCTGATCATGCCGGCCATGGCGCCGCCAAGACCGAAGTGCGACAACAATGCGCCCAGGCCGAGACCCAGCAGGGCGCCGCCGAGAATGCCCTTCCATGGGCTAGGCTTGGGTGCTGCGGCAGCCGGCGCTGCTGCCGGCGCTGCAGGCTTGGCAGGCGCGGCCTGGTTCTGCTGCATCGGGCTTTGCGCCTGACGGCTGGCGCCCGACGACTGCTTGCCGAACGAGCTGCCGCCGCCGAGACGCTTGGCCTCGACGCTGCCGACGCCAATTGATAGGGTCATCGCAGCCACTATCAGCGCGACAAATACTTTTTTCATGCTATCTCCTGAGATGGAATGTGATGCGAAGGCGGTCGCATCGGCCGTAAAGCAATAAAAACCGGTGGTGGAACCATCCCGGTTTCAGCACGTCGGATCAGGCGCAGCAGATGCAACGAACACGACGCAGGTAAGGAAAAGAAGGCGCGTGCCGTCAGCTATCGCCGTACGATGGGCGAAAACCGGGGATTGCCGCGAACGGCAAGAAGGGAATCAGACCCGCGGAGGACGACCGGCGGGAGGGAGGAAAGGCGGTTGGCGGGCGTCGTCGCTACGCAGCGCCGGCGCCAGGGTGGCCGAATCGACGATGAAAGCCAGTGTCGGATTGAGCACGGTTTCGTCGCCGACGCCGGCGTGGTTGGAAAAATCTTCACTGTCCGCGTACGAGGTATCGTCGTCGCGGTCGGCTTGATCTGCCGGCAGGGCCTGGTCGTCGGCAGCCATCAGGCCTGCACCGGCGACTTCCGCCAACCGGCGCTGCATTTCCAGCTGCGCTTCCAGCATCTGTTGCTGTTGTACCTGCAACTCCAACGCCGCCGAGTCGATGCCGGTCTTGTACGTCAGCATCCCTGCAAATACTTGCATGGGCAGCAGACAGATCAACAAGAGGGCAAACAGACGCTTCATTGAGATTTTCAGATGATTAACTCGAAAATTATACCAAGAGTCAGGTCAGATGCGGGCGTTACGCTGATTTATCAAGGGCTTGAGAAGAAAATCACCCAGCCATGTCTTGCCGCAAAGCGAGCACGATTATGCGTTGCAATGGGCCTCGATTTAGTAGAATATGCAGAAAAATCTTGCATTATTCCTACAAAACACGAGACAACGCCGCATACTCCTGCGGATCCAACCATGCGTATTCTCCTTGCAGAAGATGACAGTGTCCTGGCCGATGGTTTGACGCGCTCGCTGCGTCACTCGGGTTATGCGGCGGATTGCGTCAAGAATGGCGTGGAAGCGGATTCCGCCTTGTCCACGCAAGATTTCGATTTGCTGATCCTCGACCTGGGCCTGCCCAAGATGTCCGGGCTGGAAGTGTTGCGCCGTCTGCGCGCGCGCAATTCGCGCCTGCCGGTGCTGATCCTGACGGCCGCCGATTCGGTCGAACAGCGGGTGCAGGGCCTCGATCTGGGCGCGGACGATTACATGGCCAAGCCGTTTGCCCTGTCCGAACTGGAAGCGCGCGTGCGCGCCCTGACCCGGCGCGGCGCCGGCGGCGGTCCGACGGTGATCAAGCATGGCTCGCTCAGTTACGACCAGGTCGGCCGCATCGCCTACATCGGCGAGCAAATGCTCGATCTTTCCGCACGCGAACTGGGCCTGCTCGAAGTATTATTGCAGCGTACCGGGCGGCTGGTTTCCAAGGAACAGCTGGTGGATCATCTATGCGAATGGGGCGAGGAAGTCAGCAATAATGCGATCGAAGTCTATGTCCACCGTCTGCGCAAGAAAATCGAAGTCGGCGGCATCCGCATTGCGACGGTGCGCGGACTCGGCTATTGCCTCGAAAAACTGCCCGACTCCATCGCCGGCGCCGGCGTGGCAGGCAACGCCTGACGCCGTCTCCCGTTTTTTTCCATTGATCGATCTTCGCGCCGACACGCCTGCCGGTGAATTCCATGTCTGACGCGCGCGACGCCGCCGGTGTTTCATCGCCCCCGCCTGCCAAAGGCAAGCGCCGTGCCGCCATCGCCACCCAACCGGAAGAACGCATCCAGCGCTCGCTGTTCGGCGAAATCCTCGACTGGATGCTGGCGCCGCTGCTGCTGCTGTGGCCGATGAGCATCGCCATCACCTACCTGATCGCGCAATCGATCGCCAACCAGCCGTTCGACCGCGCGCTGGAAGACAGCGTCACCGTGCTGGCGCAGCAGGTTTCCGAAGTCAACGGCAAGACCGTGGCGCGCCTGCCGGTGTCGGCGCGCGACCTGCTGCGCGCCGACGACATCGACAATATCTACTTTCAGATCACCGGCCCGCGCGGCGAGTTCGTCGAAGGCGATCGCGACATGCCGCAGCCGACCACCGACGACGACAAGCTGACCATCGGCACGGTCCTGTTCCGCAACGACATCCTGCACGGCAACGACGTGCGCATCGCCTATACGCAGGTCGATCTGCGGCGCACCTCGGAACAGCGCGCCGCCTCGTCCAGGGAGCCGCGCCTGGCCACGGTGCAGGTCGGCGAGACGCTGGAAAAACGCGCGCAGCTGGCCAACGAAATCATCAAGGGCGTGATCCTGCCTCAGTTCGTCATCCTGCCGGTGGCGCTGGCGCTGGTCTGGTTTGCCTTGTCGCGCGGATTGTCGCCGCTGTCCGAGTTGCAGCAACGCATCCGCGCGCGCCGTCCGGACGATCTCAGCCCCATCGATTCCGGCCAGGTGCCGGAAGAAATCTCGCCGCTGGTGCGCTCGCTCAACGACATGCTGGCACGGTTGTCGCAAACCATCGCGCTGCAAAAACGCTTCATCGCCGACGCCGCGCATCAGATGAAAACACCGCTGGCCGGCATGCGCATGCAATCCGAACTGGCCCTGCGCCAGACCGACCAGAGCGACGTCCATCGCTCTCTGGAGCAACTGGCCAAGAGTTCGGAGTCGGCCACGCGGCTGGTCAATCAGTTGCTGTCGCTGGCGCGCGCCGAGAACCAGACGCCGGAAACCTCGCCGTTCCAGCCGATCGAACTCTCGGAACTGGCGCGCAACGTCGTGCAGGACTGGGTGCCGATGTCGTTCTCGCAGCGCATCGACCTCGGTTTCGAACAGCCCGGCCATCCGATCATGATCTCGGGCAACGCCATCATGTTGCGTGAATTGCTCAGCAACCTGCTCGACAATGCCCTGCATTACACGCCGCCGCTGGGCAGCGTGACGGTACGCGCACGCGACGACGAGGAAACCGGCCTGGCCTTCCTGGAAGTGGAAGACACCGGCCCCGGCATCGCGCCGAACGAACGCAATCATGTGTTCGAACGTTTTTACCGCATCCTCGGCACGCCCGCGGCCGGCAGCGGACTGGGCCTGGCGATCGTGCGCGAAATTGCGCAACAGCACGATGCGACGGTGGACATCCTCAACAATCCGCGCTGCCAGGATCCCAAAGCACCGGGCTGCCTGTTCCGCGTGACGCTGCGCATGACGCCGCGCCAGGCTTTTATCGACGACATCGGCTGACATGACAGAGAACTCGCCTTCCCCACCTGCTTCATCGATCGCAACGCCCATCACGCCGGCGGCCTATTGGGACAAGACGCGCCGGCTGACGCTGGCCCTGCTGGGGCTGTGGTTCGTGGTGACCTTCGGTGCGGTCTTCTTTGCGCGCCAGCTCGACCGCATCAATCTGTTCGGCTGGCCGCTTTCGTTCTATATGGCCGCGCAGGGCATCCTGCTGGTCTATCTGGCCATC
The DNA here is from genome assembly GCF_000282135.1 of Herbaspirillum sp. CF444. GTDB lineage: Bacteria > Pseudomonadota > Gammaproteobacteria > Burkholderiales > Burkholderiaceae_D > Herbaspirillum. Next base: position 3,405 of record NZ_AKJW01000037.1, on the reverse strand, counting down.
GTCGTGCTGTATACCATCCGCATGCGCCGCGCCGAGCGCCGGCTGCATCTTCACAGCGAGCAGATGCATGGAGACTAACAAGCAATTTTTCCGGCGCCTGTGCGCCTACTACGCCTGGTACACGGTCGGCTTCATCCTGTTCCTGCTGGTGCTCGCCGTGCTCGAACACGAAGGCATGCCGCGCGCCTGGATCGGCTATCTGTTCATGTTCGTCACCATTGCCCTGTACGCCGGCATCGGCGTCGTCTGCCGCACCTCCGACGTGCCGGAATACTACGTCGCCGGCAGGCGCGTGCCGGCACTGTTCAACGGCATGGCGACCGCGGCCGACTGGATTTCCGCGGCGACCTTCATCAGCCTGGCCGGCGGACTGTATCTGCAAGGCTTCGACGGGCTGGCCTACATCATGGGCTGGACCGGCGGCTATTGCCTGGTGGCGCTGCTGATCGCCCCCTACCTGCGCAAGTTCGGCCAGTACACGATTGCCGATTTTCTGGCGGAGCGCTACGCCGGCCGTTACAGCGGTAACCTGGTGCGCATCCTGGCGGTCATCGCCACGATCATCATTTCCTTCACCTACGTGGTGGCGCAGATCTATGGCGTCGGGCTGATCACGTCGCGCTTCACCGGCATCGATTTTTCGATCGGCATTTTCCTCGGGCTGGCGAGCATCCTGGTGTGCTCCTTCCTCGGCGGCATGCGCGCCATCACGTGGACGCAAGTGGCGCAATACATCATCATCCTGTTCGCTTATCTGATCCCCGTGGTCTGGCTATCGGCCAAGCACACCAGCATACCGGTACCGCAGGTGGCCTACGGTTCCGTATTGCCCAAACTGAACGCCGCCGAAAAACGCATCGCCGACGATCCGAAGGAAAAGGAAGTCAGCGCCATCTTCCAGGCACGCGCGGATGACTACGACAAGAAACTCAAGAACCTGCCGCGTTCCTGGGAAGAAGGACGCATCGACGCCCAGCATCACATCGAAGAGGTCAAACGCGACAGCCACGCCTCGCTGGCCGACATCAAGAGCGCCAGCCGGGCGCTGACGGCCTATCCCAAATCGGTGGACGAAGCCGAGCGCAAATGGAACGACGCCAAAGCCTACAACCTGGCGCGCGCGCAGCCGCCGGTGTCGCAGACCGAGCCCTTCCCCGGCAAGGACGAAGAAGCCTCCAAGATCAAGCGCAACAATTTCCTCGCGCTGGTGTTTTGCCTGATGCTCGGCACGGCCGCGCTACCGCACATCCTGATGCGCTACTACACCACGCCGACGGTGCACGAAGCGCGCAAGTCGGTGTTCTGGACGCTGTTCTTCATCATGCTGATCTACATCACGGTGCCGGCGCTGGCGATCCTGGTGAAGTACGACATCTACACCTCGCTGGTCGGCAGCAATTATGCGCACCTGCCGGACTGGGTGTACTACTGGGCCAATATCGACAAGGTCAATCCGCTGGTCAGCATCAACGACCTCAATCACGACAACATCGTGCAGCTCGGCGAGATCGCGCTCGACGGCGACATCATCGTGCTGGCCACGCCGGAAATCGCCGGCCTGCCCTATTTCATTTCAGGGCTGGTGGCCGCCGGCGGGCTGGCGGCGGCGCTGTCGACGGCGGATGGCTTGCTGCTGACGATTTCGAACGCCTTGTCGCATGACGTGTATTACAAAGTCATCGATCCGGCGGCGTCGTCGCAAAAGCGCGTGACCATTTCCAAGCTGTTGCTGCTGGTGGTTGCCCTGCTGGCCGCCTACGCTGCATCGCTCAAACCCGGCGATATTCTGTCGATGGTCGGCGTGGCGTTTTCACTGGCGGCATCGACCTTGTTTCCAGCGCTGGTGCTGGGAATCTTCTGGAAGCGCGCCAACCAGGCCGGCGCGGTCGCCGGCATCGTCGCCGGCTTCGTCATGTGCGTGTACTACATGCTGCACACGCACCCGGCTTTCGGCGGCCATGCGGCCAATCAGTGGTTCCATATCGCGCCGATTTCCGCCGGCATCTTCGGCGTACCGGTCGGCATTGCGGCGCTGGTGATCGTCAGCCTGCTGACGCCGCCGCCTGATGAACGGACGCTGGCGTTGATTGATCACATCAGGACCCCCTGAAGTGCCGGGTTTTATTTGGCTGCGATGCATTCAACCTCAACACGTGCGCCCAGCGCCAGACCATTTGCACCGAAAGCACTGCGTGCCGGATAAGGCTTGCTGAAATACGCCTTATAGACGGTATTGAACGCGGCCCATTCGGAAATATCCGCCAGGAACACCGTACATTTCACGATGTCGCTCATCTTGTATCCGTTGGCTTCAACGGAAGCCTTGATGTTTTCCATGGTCTGGCGCGCCTCGGCGACAATGCCGCCCGGGACGATTTTTCCATTGCCGCCGACATCGCCGAGCTCACCCGAAAAATAAACCAGATTGCCCACCCGAACGGCATCGGAAAAAGGCAAGTCGCTGAAGCGGCCTGAATTCAAAAACTCGACGTTAGCGCGATGCCTGGAGGAAGCGCCGACGGAGGTCTCGGCAGCGATAGTCATAGCGGAAACGGCGAACAGAGATACAAAGAGGCTGACCGGCAATGGGGATTTTTTCATTTTTTCCTTTAAAAAGACAGGTAAATGCCAACACCCGATGGAGACACGGCGCAGACAAGCGATCTTCAGAAGGATCAAGATTTCGCAAAGCGGATTGCGAGACGCAAACCTGCGTTCACAGGGACGGCTTGTCGAGCATGGTGTTGCTGTCACAGCGCACGATTGCGCTCTTGGCGTTATGTGCAATTGAAATGCGCGCAAACAACGCGCACGCTCCGAATTGCACTGTTGAAGCAATTCAGTGACGTTTTGATATTATCAAATTGGTAATTTCTTGAATGCAGAAGTTATGCGAAAAATTCGTCAGTAATCACATCAACTTCCAATCCCTCGCTTTACCCCCAATGGCCCCTGGCCCGAAGCGCCAATCAGTGCCGCTGTCCAGGTATTTGTCGAGCTGTCGACGCGACCGATACCGGACAAACATCCCCCCATCTTATTCACTGTTCAGCGCTCTTTCCGCACACGTAAAAGAAGCCGCATTCGCGGCTTCTTTTACGTGTGCTTGATACCTCACTGCCCACAACTGTCATTTCATCACTCGATTCAGCCTCAACCTAATTATTGAAACTCGATCGTATAAGGCACGCTGGTGGTCACGGCACCGGCGGTGGCCGTGCCGGAAGCAGCGCCGGCCGGAACTTCTCTCTGATTACCCCTCGATCGCGCGCATCGCGCACACGCGACTTCTTCTTTCTTCACCTTTCTTCCTCTTTCGCCTCTGCCATCAAATTAATTGCTTTTGATGCATCGCAATCAATCGATTCAGCGTTCGCAATGGTTCTGGTTTTTGAGAGTTTTCCT
>NZ_AKJW01000036.1 GCF_000282135.1 Herbaspirillum sp. CF444 | reverse complement strand
GGCGGTGGCAGCGGGCGGCCACGCCAGCCTGTATCGCGGCGGCGACAAGAGCGTCGGCGTGTTTCATCCGCTCGCGCCGGCAGTCGCCAAGATTCATCGCAACCTCAAAGCCTCCTTCGACCCGTCCGGCATCTTCAATCCGGGCCGCATGTATTCGGAATTCTAAAATCCTATGCAAACCAACCTGGCCGATTTCATCCGCGACACCAACGAAGGCAAGGAAGCCGACGCCATTCTGCGTTCTTGCGTGCATTGCGGATTCTGCACGGCGACGTGCCCGACCTATCAATTGCTGGGCGACGAACTCGACGGCCCGCGCGGCCGCATCTACCTCATCAAGCAAGTGCTGGAAGGCAAGCAGGCCACCGCCGCCACGCAATCGCATCTGGACCGCTGCCTGACCTGCCGCAACTGCGAATCGACTTGTCCGTCCGGCGTGCAATACGGCCGCCTGGTCGATATCGGCCGCAAGGTGGTCGAAGATCAGGTGCCGCGTCCGCTCGCGCAGCGCGTAGTACGCACGACGCTTAAAACCCTGTTGCCGAACAAGTGGCTGTTCAACCCGGCGATGAAGGCCGGCCAGCTGGTGCGTCCGCTGCTGCCGCAAAAGCTGAAGAACAAGGTGCCGCCGAAACAGGAGGCAGGGCAGTGGCCGACGCGCACGCATGCGCGCAAGATGCTGATGCTCGACGGCTGTGTACAACCGGCCATGTCGCCCAATATCAACAGCTCCACCGCACGCGTGCTGGATGCGCTTGGCGTCGAGTTAGTTGTGCCGCCGAAAGCAGGCTGCTGCGGCGCGATCCGTTATCACCTGAACGACCAGGATGGCGGCCTCGACGATATGCGCCGCAATATCGATGCCTGGTGGCCGTATGTCGATGGTTCGACGGGATTTACGGTCGAGGCGATCGTGATGAATGCTTCCGGTTGCGGGGCTACCGTCAAGGAATACGGACATCTGCTGCAGCACGACGCTACCTACGCCGCCAAGGCGCATCGCATCTCGCAACTGACGCGCGACATCAGCGAGATCTTGCCTGACTTCGAAGCTGAACTGGCCGGCAAGCTCAAGGGCAAGATCGGGAAACGTGTGGCTTATCATCCGCCGTGCACCTTGCAGCATGGGCAGAAGATTCGGGGGAAGGTGGAGCAGATTCTTGGTAGCGCCGGCGTCGACGTCAAGCTGTGCGCTGACAGTCATTTATGCTGCGGTTCTGCGGGAACGTATTCGGTGTTGCAGCCGGAGCTGTCTTATCGTTTGCGTGACAACAAGCTTCATAATTTGCAGGCGACTCAGCCGGACATGATTGTGTCGGGGAATATCGGGTGTCTGACGCATTTGCAGTCGGGGACGGATACGCCGGTGAGGCATTGGATTGAGTTGTTGGATGCGGCGTTGGTGGGGGCATAAGCTGTTCCGACCTGCTGTCTTTAGGTAGCTTCTATTTTTCTTTCTTCGATCAACCCTTCGCCGGGGGCGGCCCGGCAGGGTCGTCCGAAGAAAGAAATATCCAACCTACATGAGCGCGCCGATAAAAGAAGCGCACAAAAAAAGCGGTTCCAAAAGAGAGCCGCCTGCATCAACCAAACCAACGCAAGTCAGCAACTAAAATCAAGCACGCAAAACCTGCTGCACTTGCTTGGGAATCCACTCCTGCAAGGTAATCTCAATCGTGATGAACGACAGATTCGCCCCCCGCACAAACCGCCCCGCAAAAATCTTCCCCTCCACATCCGCCACCACACCTTGCAGCGGATTCGCATGCGGCTTACCGCTGGAAAATCCGATCTCGCCGAAGACATTGAGTATTTCCACTCCAGGCCCGTTGATTTCCATTTCCCGCCAGCCGGTCGGCGTGGCGTATTCCAGGTGCGCATCGATCAGGCTGCCGATCGCGCCGCGCACGATGGCGGTGTGCATGCCGTATTGGCGGCATAGGGCTTCCACGCTTTCGGTGAGGTCCTGGTTGGGTTTGAGCCTGGCCATCACCAGCTTGCCCAGTGTGCCTTCTTCTACCTGAATGTCGTTGTCGTTCGCGAGTGTTTCTGTGTTTTTGATAAGCGTAGATGTCGTCATCATGATTCCATGGGTGTCGGATGCAATAGACTGAATAGCGTCTCTTCATCGCTGTTGACGACGAAAGCGCCCTGGGAAAACAAGCACAGGCGGATGATGAGCGGATCGTCGCCCACTTCCACCGTGTCGAGCAGTAAATGCCCGCCGTGTATCGTGCCGTCGCCGTCAAGAAAACCGGCGTGGCAATGCAGCAGTATCTTTCCTTCCTGATTTTGGCCGACCGTGATCGCTCCGGTGACGAAGGTGATCACGCCTTCCAGCACGTGCGGCGGGCCGTAGTCGTACGGACGGTTGGCGTCGCGCGTGGTTTCGATGCGGTGGTAATGCAGCTTGCGCGCGGTGCCGCCGCACATGCGGCCGACGCCGCCGCGTTGGCCGTAGCGTTTCAACACCTCGCGCAAGGCATCGCCGACTTTGGTTCCGGGTTGCAGCGTGATGCGCAATTCTTCCGCCGGATTGGCTTCCAGGTCCAGCGTGCGCGGGTAGCTCTGCTGGCCGGCGTGAAGAAACTTGCGTACCTCGACAAATCCCGGATGGCCGTCGGCGGACTTGTTGGAAATCTTCATAAGCGATAGTCACCTTTTTCCTCAAGCAAACTTTTGATCTGCTTCTTGACGATCTTTCCATAACCGGATTTCGGCATGGTCTCCCAGAACACGAAGCGGCGCGGCCATTTGTATTTGGCGATGCGACTCTCCAGATGCAACAACAGCGCGTCGCCGTCGGCCCGCTGGCCGGACTTGGCGACGATGACGGCGATGCCGCTTTCGCCCCATTTCGGATCCGGCACGCCGAGCACGGCGACTTCGGACACCGACGGATGCGTCAGCAGCGCTTCTTCGATCTCGCGCGGATAGACGTTGGAGCCGCCCGAGATGTACATGTCGGACGAACGGCCGGTGATGTAGAGGAAGCCGTCTTCGTCCACATGGCCGAGATCGCCGGTGTGGAACCAGTCGCCCTTGAAGGCCTTGGCGTTGGCGTCCGGATTGTTGTGATAGCCCATGAAGACGGCCGGGCCGCGCACGCAGATTTCACCGGTTTCAAAGGCTTTGAGTTTCTTGCAGCTGTCGTCGAGGATGGCGATTTCCATGCCGGTGCGCGGCATGCCGCAGGAACCCACGCGCGCCTTCGGATGGGCGTCGTCGGCTTCGTGCATGTAAGGCGGCAGGAAGGTGATGTTGCCGGTCACTTCGCCGAGGCCGTAGTACTGCACCAGCACCTTGCCGAGCTTGTTCAATGCGTAGACCTGATCGGCGCGGTACATCGGCGCGCCGGCATAGATGACGTGCTTGAGCGAGCTGTGGTCGTAGCGGTCGACCGATTCGTCTTCGGTGAGGATTTTGACGATGGTCGGCACGGTGAACATGTTGTCGACCCGATGGCGCTGCACCAGTTGCCAGGCTTCCTCCGGCACCAGGCGTTCGGTCGACAGCAGGATGCTGGCGGCGCCGCGCGCGGTGTTGACGACGGCATGGATGCCGGCGCCATGCGACAGCGGGGCGACCACCAGCGAGCGCGACTGATGCGTCAGGCCGGGCAGCAAGTCGGCCAGATGGTTGGTCACGACGAAAGCCATCTGGCCGTGCGACAGCATGCCCGCCTTCGGATGGCCGGTGGTGCCGGAGGTGTAGAAGAACCACAGCGGGTCTTCGTAATCGACTTCCACCTCATCGAAGGATTGCTGCGCACCGGTCGCGGTGGCGAGCGTTTCGAAATCGAGTTCGCCGGCGCGCGGATCTTGCAGCGCGATGACGTGTTTCAGTGCAGGCGATATTTCCTTGACGGCGTCGACGTAGTTGGCGAAACCGCGGTCGTACAGCATCACGCTGGCGCCGCTGGACTGGCCGAGATAGGCGGCTTCCGGCGGCGTGATGCGGACATTGGTCGGCACCCAGACCATGCCCAGTTTGAACGCCGCCCAGGCGCTTTCAAAAATCTGCAGGTTGTTGCGCGAGTGGACCAGCATCTTGTCGCCCTTGCTCACGCCCAGCTTTTGCAGCGCGTGGGCGAGGGTGTCGACGCGGTCGTTGATCTGTTTCCAGGTGGCGATCTTGTCGCCTTTGCCGTCCGCGGTACCGTCGCCGAAGATCAGGCCGGGTTCGTCGGGAAAGCGGCGGGCGACGTCGGATAGCAGGCGCCCCAGGTTCATTACTTTGGTTAACATCGTCTCGCTCGTGTGTATTTTTTATGTGGGTCTTTGTTGCCGCTATTGCTTAAGGCATCTTCCGCAGTCGTCCCAGCGAAAGCTGGGACCCAGTGTCGTGACTAATGCCGGCAAGACACTGGATTCCAGCGTGCGCTGGAATGACGGAGAAAATTTATCGTGTACTGATCAATGCACGCGTTCCAGAATGCTCACGTAATTCGCCACCGCCGCCCCGCCCATGTTGAACACGCCCGCATGGCGCGCATTCGGGATCTGCATGTCGCCCGCATCGTGGCTGGCCTGCATCGCCGCCATCACGTGCATCGACACGCCGGTGGCGCCGATCGGATGGCCCTTGGACTTCAGGCCGCCGGAAGGATTGATCGGCAGGCGGCCGCCTTTGGCGGTGACGCCGTCGAGGATGGCGCGTGCGCCTTGTCCCGGTTCGGCCAGGCCCATGGCTTCATACTCAAGTAACTCTGCGATGGTGAAGCAGTCGTGTGTTTCCACCAGCGACAGGTCCAGCAATTTCAGGTCGGCTTGCTTCAATGCCTGCTGCCAGGCCAGCGTGCCGGCTTCGAAGCGGGTCGGGTCGCGGCGCGACAGCGGCAGGAAATCGTTGACGTGCACGGCGGCGCGGAAGGTTACGGCGCGCGGCATGGTCCTGGCGACATCGGCCGCGCTCAGCACCAGCGCGGCGGCGCCGTCGGAGATCAGCGAGCAGTCGGTGCGTTTGAGCGGACCGGCGACGAAGGGATTCTTTTCCGAGACGTTGCGGCAGAAATCAAAGCCGAAATCCTTGCGCATGTGGGCGTAGGGATTGCTCATGCCGTTCTTGTGGTTCTTGGCGGCAATGGCGGCCAGCGCATCCGACTGGTCGCCGTAGCGGTCGAAGTAGGCTTGCGCGATCTTGCCGAACACGCCGGCAAAGCCGCCGGGGATGCCGGCTTCTTCCTTGGCGTAGCAGCACTTGAGCAGCACTTCGCCGACTTGCGGCGTGGCCAGCTCGGTCATTTTTTCAAAGCCGATCACCAGCGCATGTTTTGCCTGGCCGGACAAAATCGATTGCAGGCCCGAGTGGATGGCGGCGGAACCGGTGGCGCAGGCGTTCTCGACGCGCACGGCCGGCTTGAAGCGCAGCGCAGGTAAAGTATTCACCACGAGTGACGACGGGAAGTCCTGGTACAGGAAGCCGCCGTTGAAGGTGCCGATGTGGATCGAGCCGATGTCTTCCGGCGTCAGGCCGGCGTGTTCGATGGCGGCCTTGGCGACCTGGCCGATCAGCGCTTCCTGATCGATGCCGTCGAGCTTGCCGAATTGGGAGTGGTTCCAGCCGGTGATGCAGGGTGAGGGGGCAGTCATATGGATTCCTAAGAAAGAGAGTTCTGGAACAGCAATATGCAAAAACGGTGCCACTGGTTTTTCAGGCCGGCGCGGCTTTGCCGCAGTGATTCCGCAGTTATTCTGATCGTGGCGGCAGCGCCCGTGCGGGCGGCATCGGCGGGCCGTGATGGCGGTAAACATAGCACGTCGCGCCTGCACATGAATTTGCTGCATTGCGGAATAAAACAGGGGGGACAGCGTACAGCTGTCGTACAAGTGTTCAGGCAATGCGACAGGTGTCGCAGCAAAATAAACAGCGATTAGCCCTTCACATCCCTTGTCGAAGCAGGCGTTTATCGAAGAGAATGTCCCTGCAATGCCGACTTCAGGGAAGGAAGCCAGCGTCATCGTCGACTTGGCATCCAAATTGCTCTAAGACGCATAAGCAGTGCTGAATCACTAGTCATTTAGTATCGGCAATACAAACCAACCAAAATCAGAACCAGGAGACAAACAGATGGGCAAACCAACTGCCAGCATCACTCGCCGTCGTTTTTTGAAGACTGTTTCCATCGCATCGGCCGCCGCGGCAACCGGCATGATCTCGACCCAGGCACATGCCGCCGCCGAGTTCACGCTGAAGTACGCCAACAACCTGCCGGCGACGCACCCGATGAATACGCGTGCCAAGGAGATGGCCGCCAAGATCGCGACCGAATCCAAGGGCCGCATCGACTTCCAGGTGTATCCGAACAATCAGCTCGGCAACGATACCGACACGCTGGGCCAGGTGCGCTCGGGCGCGGTCGACTTCTTCACGCTGTCGCCGTTGATCCTTGGCACCTTGGTGCCGGCTGCGCAGATCAGCGGCGTCGGTTTCGCCTTCAAGGACTACAACCAGGTCTGGGCCGCGATGGACGGCGAACTGGGTTCGCACGTGCGCAAGCAGATCGAGGCCAAGTCGACCGTTTTCGCGTTTGAAAAGATCTGGGACAACGGCTACCGCCAGATCACCAACAGCACCCGTCCGATCAACAAGCCGGAAGACCTCAAGGGCATGAAGCTGCGCGTGCCGCCAAGCCCGCTGTGGACTTCGATGTTCCGTGCCTTCGATTCCGCGCCGGCCAGCATCAATTTCGCCGAAGTGTATTCCGCGCTGCAGACCAAGATCGTCGAAGGCCAGGAAAACCCGATGGCGATCATCTCCACCGCCAAACTGTACGAAGTGCAGAAGTATTGCTCGATGACCAACCACATGTGGGACGGCTTCTGGTTCCTGGCCAACAAGAAATCCTTCGAGCGTCTGCCCAAGGATCTGCAAGAGATCGTCACGCGCAACGTCAACGAAGCCGGCATCAAGCAACGCGCCGACGTCAAGGCGTTGAACGATTCGCTGGCGACGGAAATGAAGGGCAAGGGCCTGGCTTTCAACGACACCGACAACGAAGCCTTCCGCGCCAAGCTGCGCAGCGCCGGCTTCTATACCGAGTGGCACAAGAAGTTCGGCGACGAAGCCTGGGCGCTGTTGGAGAAATACACCGGGAAGTTGGCGTAAATGAGCGCGGCGATGACCGAAGCGAGCCTGCCTCCCGCATCGACGTCGGCGCCGGCCAACCCGCTGGCGCGTTTGCTGGCGGGCGTCAACCGCGGCGCGATGCATGTTGTCGCCGCCGTTGCCGCGGCGCTGGTGGTGGTGGAAACCGCGGTGCTGCTGGCCGGGGTGATCTACCGCTACGCGTTGCACGATCCGCTGATCTGGTCCGATGAACTGGCCTCGACGCTGTTCATCTGGCTGTCGATGCTGGGAGCGGTGCTGGCGTTGGACCGTGGCGAACACATGCGCCTGACCGCCATCGTCAACCGCCTTTCGGATAAGTGGCGCATCTGGCTGGAGACCGTGGCGGCATTGATCGTCTGCATCTTCGTGCTGATGATCATTCATCCTGCGGTCGATCATGCCTCCGAGCAGATGGCGATCACCACGCCGGCGCTGGAGATTCCCGACGGTTTGCGGGCGGCGGCCTTGCCGGTCGGCGCCATCCTGATGTTCCTGGCGGCGATTGCACGCATGGCGAGTCGTTCCAGCATCAAACAGGTGCTCTCTGCTGTGGCTGTGGTGGCGGTGATCGGCGCAGTGCTGTGGATCAGCAAGCCGGCTCTGCTGGCGATGGGCAACTACAACCTGATCGTGTTCTTCGTGCTGCTGATCGGCGCCTGCGTGGCCGGAGGGATTCCGATTGCATTCGCCTTCGGCACGGCAACGATGGCGTATCTGACGATTGCCACCGGCGCGCCGATGATGATCGTGGTCAGCCGCATGGATGAAGGCATGTCCAGCCTGATCCTGTTGTCGGTGCCGCTGTTCGTGCTGCTCGGTTCGCTGCTGGAAATCAGCGGGTTGGCCCGAACACTGATCGACTTCATGGCGGCCTTGCTGGGGCACGTGCGGGGCGGTCTGCAATACGTGCTGCTGGGCGCGATGTTCCTGGTGTCCGGCATCTCCGGTTCCAAGGCGGCCGACATGGCGGCGATTGCGCCGGCGCTGTTCCCGGAAATGAAGAAGCGCGGTTCCAAGCCGGAAGAGCTGGTGGCCTTGCTGTCGTCGTCCGGCGCGATGACTGAAACGATCCCGCCGAGCCTGGTGCTGATCACCATCGGCGCGGTGTGCAGCGTCTCGATCACCGCCTTGTTCATCGGCGGCCTGATGCCCGCCGTGATTGCCACGATTGCGATCGGCATCGTCTGCTGGTTCCGCGCCCGTCGGGAACCGATGCCGGACGTCAAGCGCGCCACCATGGGCGTGATTGCCAAAACCCTCGTTGCGGCGATCCCTGCGCTGGCCTTGCCGATGCTGATCCGCGTGGCGGTGATCGAAGGCGTGGCGACGGCAACCGAAGTGGCGACCATCGGCGTGGCTTACACGATCGTGGTTGGCCTGATCATGCATGCCTTCATGAAGCACCTCGACTTCAGGCGCATCTATCCGATGCTGGTGGAAGCGGCGACCTTGTCGGGCGCGATCCTGCTGATCATCGGCATGGCGACCTCGATGGCGTGGGCGCTGACGCAGTCGGGCTTCTCGGCCAAGCTGGTGGCGCTGATGCAAGGCGTGCCGGGTGGCGGCATGGGCTTCCTGCTGATCACCATCGTCATCTTCATCGTGCTGGGCAGCATCCTGGAAGGCATTCCGGCGATCGTGCTGTTCGGGCCGCTGCTGTTCCCGGTGGCCCGTTCGCTCGGCATCCATGACGTGCATTACGCGATGGTGGTGATCCTGGCGATGGGCATCGGCTTGTTCGCACCGCCGTTCGGCGTCGGCTTCTATGCCGCCTGCGCGATCGGCAAGGTGTCGCCGGACAAGGTCTTCAACCGGGTCTGGAGTTATCTGGCGGCGCTGGTGGTGGCGCTGCTGGTGGTGGCTGCGGTGCCGTGGATTTCCATCGGTTTCCTGGAACACTGATTAACAAAAACAAAATCTGAAAACGGCGGCTTGCACCTTTCCTCCGCAAGCCGCCATCCTCACGGAGACAACATGAACCAAAATGACAGCGGCGCCCGCGTGGCGCTCGTGACGGGCGGAGCCATGGGCATCGGCGCCGCCATTTCCCAGCGCCTGGCGCGCGACGGCTACACCGTGCTGGTGTCGGACATCAATCTGGAAGCGGCCACAGCGACCGCCGACAAGATCAACGCCGGCGGCGGCAAGGCTGTTGCGCTGGCGATGGACGTCAGCAAGGCGGAATCGATTGCCGCCGCCTTCGCCAACGTCGAAAAAGACTATGGCCGCTGCGACGTGCTGGTCAACAACGCCGGCGTGGCCAAGACGTTTCCCTTCCTTGACTACCCGCTCGACAACTGGCTGCTGACGATGAACATCAACGTCACCGGCGTCATGCTGTGCGGCCAGCATGCCGCGCGCATGATGGTGCGCAGGAAATGGGGGCGCATCGTCAACATTTCTTCCGTCTCGGGCATTCGCGCCGGCACCGGCCGCACTGCCTACGGCACATCCAAAGCCGCCGTCATCGGCCTGACCAAACAGATGGCCATCGAGCTGGCCGGACATGGCGTCACCGTCAACAGCGTCGCGCCCGGCCCGGTCGATACACCATTGACGCAGGCGGTGCATTCGCCGGAAACGCGCAAGAGCTTCACCGACGGCGTGCCGATGCATCGCTACGGCAGCACCGATGAGATCGCCGCGGCAGTGTCCTTCCTGGCCGCCGACGATTCGTCCTACATCACCGGCCACGTGGTGCCGGTGGACGGTGGCTTCGTGGCTGCCGGCATTCTCGACATCTGAACGGAGTACATCATGGCACGCGCAATGGAAGGCAAGGCTGTCATCGTCAGCGGCGCAGGTTCGGTCGGCGAGGGCTGGGGCAACGGCAAGGCGGCGGCGGTGCTGTATGCGCGCGAAGGCGCGCGCGTGCTGGCGGTCGACCGCAATCTGGAAGCGGCGCAGGTCACGGCAGACCTGATCCGCAGCGAAGGCGGGATCTGCGAAGTCGTCGCTGCCGATGTGTCGAAGACATCCGACATCGCCGCCATGGTGCAGGCCGGGCTCGATCATTTCGGCCGCATCGACGTCTTGCACAACAACGTCGGCATCGCCGAAACCGGCGGCCCGGTCGAGGCCAGCGAAGAGAGCTGGAACCGCGTCATCGCCATCAACCAGACCAGCGTCTTCATGACCTGCAAGCACGTCTTGCCGGTGATGGAAAAACAGAAGAAGGGCGCCATCGTCAACATCTCTTCGCTGGCGGCGATACGCTGGGTGGGTTTTCCTTACGTGGCCTACTCGGCGTCCAAGGCGGCGATGCTGGCGCTGACCAGGAACATCGCGATGCAATACGCGCCGGTCGGCATCCGTGCCAACTGCGTGCTGCCGGGACTGATGGATACGCCGATGATCCGCGAGCCGCTGAAAGCGTCCTATGGCGGCGACATCGAAGAAATGCGCCGCAAGCGTCACGCGCAATGTCCGATGGGACACATGGGCGACGCCTGGGACGTGGCGCATGCGGCCTTGTTCCTGGCGTCGGACGCGGCGCGCTATGTGACCGGCGTGGACCTGATCGTCGACGGCGGCCTGAGCCTCAAGTGCGTATAAGGTGATCGATCAGGCCGTCTGCCCGCGGCGCAAGGCCGACCAGACTTCTTCCGCCGTTTCGACAAAGGTCTGGATGCAGGGATTGCGGTTGTCCTTGTTCCAGATCACCGCGACTTCCACCACCGGCGCATCGGTCAGCGGCTTGAAGACCGTGGTTTCCAGATGCATGGCCTGCATCGAATTCGGCACCATCGCCACGCCCAGGCCTTCGCCGACCAGGTTGACGATGGTCTGCTGCAGGTTGGCTTCCAGCTTGATGCGCGGACGGAAGCCGGCGGCCTGGCAGCAATTGACGATCAGGTCGTAGACCACCGGCGCGATCGCGCGCGGGATGCTGACGAAGGGATCGTCGGCCAGATCCCTGGCTGAAATTTTTTCACGTGTCGCCAGCCGATGATTCTTCGGCAGCACCGCCACCAGCGGTTCGGAAAAGATCGTGCGGCTGTCCAGCCCGCTGCAATCCTCGGGGCGATACATGATGCCCACGTCGCGCTTTCCCTCCCTGATATCCACCGCCAGCAGATTGGGCACATGCTCGGTCAGGCGCATGTCGACCTCCGGATAATTGGCCGAATAGTGGCGCGTTACCGACGGCAGGATGTTATATGCCGTCGACATCATGAAGCCGACCAGCAGCGCGCCGCTCTTGCCGGCGCCGGTGCTCACGGCGTTGCGCCTGGCGCGTTCCAGTGCATGAAAAATTTCAGCAGTGTCCCGGTAGAAATGTTTGCCTGCTTCGGTCAACTGCACGTTGCGTTTGCTGCGATCGAACAACTGCACGCCGAGCTCCTTCTCCAGCGCCGCGATCTGCCGTGTGAGCGGCGGTTGCGAGATATGCAACAGTTCGGCAGCGCGTCCGAAATGCAGGGTTTCTGCTACGGTGCGGAAGTAAGTCAGGTGGCGCAGTTCGATCATTTGATACCTTTAAGGTATTAGTTATGTGTCTACATTGTATTGGAAGTTATCAAACAAGCTGGCTATTCTTTGCCGCAGAGTCAGCTTACTTGCGACTGACTCACAGAATTCCTTCATTAGTCGAGACAACCGGGAAGAGAATTTCAAAGGCGCAACCGGCCACGAACCGGGCTCGCCGCCACATAAGAAAAAGCAGTTCACAGACAGGAGACAAATCATGCCGACATCCACGGTAGACCTCGCTACGGCGCGCGGATATGTCAACAGCGCACGCTATCGCTCGCTCGATGAACTTTGCGGCGGCGATCCGCAGATGCAGGACCTGATCGCGCGCGGCAAGCGCCTGATCGACAAGAACATCCCCATTCTGATCCTCGGCGAAACCGGCACCGGCAAGGAATACCTGTCGCGCGCGCTGCATGCTTACAGCGCGCGTCGCGCCGCCAACTGGGTGGCGGTCAACTGCGCCTCGATACCGGAGAGCCTGGCCGAGAGCGAACTGTTCGGTTACTGCAAGGGCGCCTTTTCCGGCGCGCTGCCGGGCGGCATGAAAGGCAAGGTGCAGCAGGCCGACGGCGGCACGCTGTTCCTCGATGAAATCGGCGACATGCCGTTCGCTTTGCAGACGCGCCTGCTGCGCGTGCTGTCGGAGCGCGAAGTGATTCCGCTGGGGGCGGCGCATCCGGTGTCGGTCGACGTGCATCTGATCTGCGCCACGCATCAGGATTTGAAGACGCTGGTGGCGCAGGGCCGCTTCCGCGAAGATTTGTATTACCGCATCGCCGGCGGCGTACTGCGCTTGCCGTCGCTGCGCACACGCGCCGACAAGCGCGAACTGATCATGCAGATGATCGCCGACGAAATGCCGGGGCAGCCCGTAGATGAACGCATCATCGCGCCGCCGGCCTTGCAGCGGATGCTGGCGTATCCGTGGCCGGGCAACTTGCGCCAGATGCATGCCGTGGTCCGTTATTGTTGCGCCGTCATGAACGGTGATCGCATTGAAGTCGCCGATTTGCCGGAAGAGCTGATGGAGTCGTTGGCAACGCCGGCTCCCGCCTCTCATCATTTTGTGGGGCTGAATACTGTTTCAGCCTCCAACTCAGTGTCCAACATTCGCAGCATCGTGCCACAAGCCGGTGTTGCGGACATTCTTCCCCGCGAGCCAGGCGGCTCGCTCGGGGACGAACGCACGCGCGTTATCGATGCGCTGGTCGGCAGTCGCTGGAACATTTCCGCCGCTTCGCGGCAACTGGGCATGTGTCGCGCTTCGCTGTATCGCAAATTGCGTCAGCTGGACATCCCGCATGTGCGCGATCAGGCGATGCCGCCGTATCTGGCGTCTTATGCCGCTTGATTGAAACCGGCGTTGCACATATAGTCGCTGTCGCTTTGCGTTCGAATGCAAAGCGCACGCACAACAAAAGAACTCCGCTCCAATACTGAGGAAGATTTAGGAAGAATATGAAAGTTTTTTACGACAAAG
>NZ_AKJW01000035.1 GCF_000282135.1 Herbaspirillum sp. CF444 | reverse complement strand
CGGCGGCTTCCAGCCACACGGTATCCAGGCCATTTATCCTGGCCAACGTGGCGCCTGCCGTTACCGTCATCCCGCTTCTTATATCCAGTGCCTGGATCAAGCCTGCGATGGGAGCCGTAATAGTCACGACGGTTTGCGGACGTCCGCTCTTTTCGACGCGGCCGATCAAATCGCTGCTCATCCCGAGCAGTTGAAGACGCTCGCGGGCGGCTTGAGTCAATGCCGTATCGTTTGTCTTGAGCATCGCCAAAAATTCCGCCTGGGCGCCGGCCCATTCAGGAATCAGCAAATCGACCAACGGCGCACCACGTGCGACGACATCGCCGGGGGCCCGTGCATAGACGCGCTCCACAAAGCCGCTGCTGCGGGACTGGACGATCGCAATCTGGCGATCATTCAACTGCACGCTGGCGACGGCGTTCACGATTGCCGACAAACTGCCTCGCTCCACTTTCGCGGTGCGCATCCCCAGATTCTGGACAATGCCGGCATCGATCTTGACGCCGGCGCCACCTGCCTGCTCATCGGCATATTTCGGCACCAGTTGCATGTCCATGAAAGGCGACTTGCCCGGCTTGTCGAAGCGTTGATTCGGCATCATGGGGTCGTACCAATACAGCGCCTTGCGCTCCGCTTGCGCGGCCTGGCCAGCTGCCTCGCCGTGCATGGCCTGAGCACCGCCGGTCTGGCGGGCGAACCAATAACCGCTTGCGCCGCTTACGGCAGCAACCGCGACCATCAGCACGGTAATTTGATAGGTATTTTTCTTCATTGCAGATCTTCTCCGTAAGCGAAATAGAGTTGTGCGGCCATGCCCGTACGCTGAGCTTCCATATCGATGATTCTCAGACGCTGGTCGACGATGTCACGGCGCGCAGCCAGTACCGCCGTCAAGTCGCTCTTGCCCGCGCGGTAGCCGGCGTACTGGAGATCGAGCTTCTGCTGCGCCAGGGGCAACGTGGTCTGATCGGCGCGTTCCAGCTGGCGGGTCAAGGCCTGGTAGTCGGCGAGATCGTTTTCCAGTTCGTTGGCGTGATCGCGCAACATGGCTTCACGATCGGCATCGATCCGAGACAACTCCTGCTGTTTGGCGGCAATGCGGGGATCCTGTCGCGTTGACGGAGAAACAGGGATTTCGAAGGTGAATTGCACCGAAACCATGTTGCCGAACCGCGCATCGCGTCTCTGGTAGGCCAACTCGACACCCCAGTCGGACTTTTTCATGGCCTGGGCTTCGCGGACCTCGGCCTCTGCCTTGCGCGTTTCGGCGACAAAGGCTTGCAGTTCCGGATGCCGGTGCAAGTGCTGCCGGAGACGATCGGCATCGATACTCAGGGCGGGCAAGGCATCCACCAGCGGCTCATCCGCCTCGCCGCCCACATAGCGACGCAAGCCCGCCTTCGCTTTGACCAGATCGCGGATCAGATCGTCGCGACGGTCGGCAAGTTGAGCCGCCTCCTGTTTAGGCATGACGCTATCGGCAATCTGCGTGCGCCCCGATGCGACCTGGGCGCGTACTGCATCTGCCCAAAGCCGATTCTCCTTGTCCAGGTTGTCGAACAATGCAATCTTGCGTTCCAGGTAGTAGCGATTGAGCCATGCCAGGGCAGTCGCCCGACGCAATTTCAAACGCTCGACCAGCCGTTGCGCTTCAGCGGTTTCGATCGAGGCTTCGGCCACGGCAACGCGGGCCTGGCGT
The DNA here is from genome assembly GCF_000282135.1 of Herbaspirillum sp. CF444. Lineage (GTDB taxonomy): Bacteria > Pseudomonadota > Gammaproteobacteria > Burkholderiales > Burkholderiaceae_D > Herbaspirillum. The sequence continues at coordinate 82,367 of NZ_AKJW01000035.1, read as the reverse complement.
TTCGCCGCATTGGGAAAATCCTGCATGACGCCGATCTTTTGCATCGTCATTGAGTCCGCATTGAGCCGTCCCCGATCCGGACCGGACACGGGATAGTTGTCGATGCCGGCAAAGATTTTCGGATCAGGCAAAGCGCCGGCGGGTATCGCCGACGCTTGAGCCGCCTGGATTTGTGCCCTGTTCGAGGCGAGGTTGGGAGACTGGCGCTCGGCAATGTCGAGCGCAGCATTAAAAGACAAGGGGCCGGCGTGGGCAAGACCGGACATCCCTGCGAGCAAAGCAAGCAAGGTACTGGATATCCTGCGAAGGGACATATATTCACTCCATGGCGTGACGGCGCGCGCAAAGGCGCGCAAACAATCGCCCGGCAGCTAGGCCGGACGCATCAACGAATCAATGAGAGTTAGAGCGAACGAGGGGGACGCCACAACCCGGACGGGTCGTGAGAAGGCAAAAACGACTCTGGCAGCAGTGAAACGGTATCGATCAGCGGCAGGATCAATGGATCGATGTCGACGGAAGATGTTGTCGATGGGAAAACCTGGCAAATCTTGCAGGCATCGCCCATTTTGCATGGCGCCGTCGATTTGGATGATTTGCCGGTGTCCGACATGTTCATCACGCAAGTCTCATCCGCGGCGTTGGCGGATGTCGCGGATGTCGCGGATGTCGCCATTTCCATAGGCGCAGAACCGGTGTGCATCATTTCGACCATGCGTACCGCCGCCAATCCCTCAAGGGAAATGGCAATGGCCAACAGCAGGATCAGAAATGTCCGCAGCATTTTCATGGCCCAGATTATAGACGAAGATTCCTCAGCCTTTGTAAATCCCGCAGCCGATCACGAAACCGCCGACTTCTTCGATGTAGGTGGTCTTTTCTTCGAGCACTGCCGTCACCGGGTTCGGCCAGCGATAATCGATCCAGCCCTTGCCGGCGCTCCTGGCGGTGTCGACGAATTGCTTGATGAAGAGCTTGCCGTCGGCGTCTTTCAGATCGATCAGGTTGCGGCCGATCAGTTTGGCGTTTTCGCCGTGGGCCAGCGTGTTGCCGTTGAGGTCGATGACGTTGATGTAGAGGTCGCGCTGTTTGAATTCCGGCGCCGGACGGCTGAAGTCGGCGAGCGCGGCTTCCTTGCCTTGTTGCTTCACATGCTGCACGGCGCGCCGGACCATGGCCACCGCTTCTTCGGTGTGATTTTCCAGCCGGAAGGCGCTGACCGATTGCGCCAGCGACGTCGCCAGTTGCTGCATGCGGACGGCGGCCGACGCAGCCTGCTCGACCATCGCGGCATTCTGTTGCGTCATCCGATCCATCTGGGTGATGGCCTGATTGACTTCGGTGATCCCGCCGCTCTGCTCTTTGCCGGCCTGCGTGATCTCGGCGATGATGCGCTCGACATGTTGCACCGACTCGACGATTTCGCGCATGGTGCCGCCGGCCTGATCGGCCAGCGCATTGCCGCTTTGCACTTTTTGCACGGAGTCGTCGATGAGGGATTTGATTTCTTTCGCGGCGACGGCCGAGCGCTGCGCCAGGTTGCGCACCTCCGCGGCCACCACGGCAAAACCGCGCCCCTGCTCTCCCGCCCGTGCCGCTTCCACCGAGGCATTGAGCGCGAGGATATTGGTCTGGAAAGCAATACCGTCGATGACGCTGATGATCTCGACGATCTTGCGTGAACTGTCGTTGATCGAACTCATGGTCTCGAGTACCTGGCTGACCACCTGCCCGCCTTTGACCGCGAAGCTGGAAGCCGCTTCCACCATCTGATTGGCGCGTGCGGTGTGATCGGCATTTTGCGTGACGGCGGAAGTGAGCTGCTCCATCGACGAAGCGGTCTGTTCCAGCGAACTGGCCTGCGCTTCGGTGCGCGCGGACAGCTCGCCGTTGCCCGCGGCGATCTGGCCGGAAGCCTCGGAAATCACCTGGGTGCTGGAACGCACTTCGCCGACGATATCGAGCAAGCTCTGGTTCATGGCTTGCAAGGCGCGCAACAGATCGCTGACTTCATCGCGCCCCTCGACGACGACCTTGGACGACAGATCGCCGGTGGCGACGCGACGCGCAACCGATACCGCCGCCTGCAAAGGACGCGTGATGCTGCGGCTGAGCCGCCATGCGATAAGGCCGCATGCCAGCACCAGCGCAATGCCGGTGAGCGCGGCAAACTTCAGCAGTACCTGGCGCGCGCCGTCGGCGTCTGCCAACGCCGTGGCGATGGCCTTTTGCTGCGCGGCAGGCACCGTCGCGGCAATCTGCATCAGCTGCTGCGACAATCCGTTTTGCAAGGAAGCCGCCTGCATGGCAATCACGCCCCCCAATGCCGCCAGCAGCACGAACAGCAGCGCAAAGCCGCCGCTCAGACGCACACCGATTGAAAATCGACGCAGGTTCATTGTCTCCACTCCCGTTGTTGTTGCCGGCGCATCTGCTGGCGATCTTCGTCGCAATGCCGCTCCGTTTTGCCTGGCCCTATCCGGCTTTATTCCGTCGTTTCAGTGCTTGGCGAAGCCGAGATAGCTTTCGATGATCTGCTTGTTCGCGGCCAGCTCCGCCGCCGGACCTTCCATCACCGGCTCGCCCATTTCCAGCACGTAGGCATAATCCGCGACCTGCAGGGCCGCGCGCGCGTTCTGCTCGATCAGCAAGGTGGCGACGCCGCTCTTGCGCAGTTCGCTGATGATGTGAAAGATTTCCCTGGTGATCAGCGGCGCCAGGCCGAGGCTCGGTTCGTCCAGCATCAGCACCTGCGGCTTGGCCATCAACGCCCGGCTGACCGCCAGCATCTGGCGCTCGCCTCCCGAGAGCGTGCCGGCGGCCTGCTTGCGGCGCTCCTGCAGACGCGGGAACAAGGCATACACCGAATCGAGCTGGTCCATGTAATTGGCTTCGCCGTTCTTCTTGCGCTTGTAGGCGCCGAGCTGCAGATTGTCTTCGACGCTCATGGTGGCGAACAGCTCGCGCTTTTCCGGCACCAGGCAGAGTCCGCGCGCGACGCGGTCTTCGACGTCCATGCTGCTCAGTTCCTGGCCGAGGTAAACGACGTTGCCGCTGGCGGTGCCGCTGGTCGGCAACGCGCCCATGATGGCGTTGAGCAAGGTCGATTTGCCGGCGCCGTTGGGGCCGATCACGGTGACGATCTGGCCGGCGCGCACCTGCAGCCCCGCGCCATGCAAGGCTTCGACCTTGCCGTAGCGCGCATGCAGGTTGCTCACGTCGAGCAGGACTTCTCCTTTGTTCACAGCATTGCCACTCATCATTCCACTCCTCCGAGATAGGCTTCCAGCACGGCGGGATGGACCTGGATCTGCGCCGGCGTTCCCTCGGCGATCTTGGTGCCGAATTCCATGACCACGATGTGATCGGTCAGTTGCATCACGAAGTCCATGTCGTGCTCGACCAGCAGCACGGCCATGCCCTCGGCGCGCAGTTTTTTCAGCAGCTCGGACAACGCCTGCTTTTCCTTGTAGCGCAAGCCGGCCGCCGGTTCGTCGAGCAGCAGCAAGGCCGGGTCGCAGCACAGCGCGCGGGCGATTTCCAGGATCCGCTGCTGGCCCAGCGCCAGGCTGCCGGCCGGGCGATACAGCATGTCGCCGAGGCCGACGCGTTCCAGCTGGCGTTTGGCTTCGAGCAAAATTTTGCCCTCTTCCTTGCGGTTCAGCCGCAGGATGCTGGCCAGCGCGCCACCCTGGGCGGCCCGATCGCCGCGCAGATAGGCGCCCATCGCGGCGTTCTCGAGCACGCTCATGCCCGGCACCAGACGCACGTGCTGGAAGGTGCGCGCGATGCCGCGGCTGGCGATCTGCCGCGACGACAGGCCGGCAATCGAACTGCCGCGATAACTGACCTCGCCGCTGGTAATCGGCAACACGCCCGTCACCAGATTGAAGGTGGTCGACTTGCCCGCACCGTTGGGACCGATCAGGCCGACCACTTCGCCGGCCTTGACCGAGAAGCTCACGTCGTTGACCGCCACCAGGCCGCCGAACTGCTTGCGCGCCGCCTTGACGTCGAGAATGACGTCGCCGGCCGCGGGCTTGCTTTTCTGTTCCAGCGGCGGTGCTTCGTCGGGCGCCCTGGCCGACGGCTTGCCGGGAAAGCGCGCCTGGATGAAAGGCCACAAACCTTCGTTGGCATATTGCAGGAACAGCACCAGCGCGATGCCGAAGACAATCGCTTCAAAATTGCCGCTGGCACCGAGCACGCTCGGCAACCATTCTTGCAGGAAGTTGCCGAGCAAGGTGATCAGCCCCGCACCCAACAACGCTCCCCAGACATAACCCGCCCCGCCGACGACGACCATCAGCAGATAGTCGATGCCGTACTTGAGGCCGAACGGCGTCGGATTGACCGCATGCTGCAAATGCGCATACAGCCAGCCGGACACGCCGGCCAGCATGGCCGCGTAAGCAAAGATCACGATCTTGATCCAGGCGGTATTGACGCCCATCGCTTCCGGCATGACATAGCCGAACTTGAGCGCCCGTACGGCGCGGCCGGTGCGCGAGTTGAGGAAGTTCTTGACCGAAATCAGCGCCAGAATCACCACCACCCAGATCAGCACATACATCGAGCGGCCGCTGCTGAATTCAAAGTTGAACAGCGAAATCGAAGGAATGCCGCCGATGCCGTCGTACTTGCCGAGACTGTCCATGTTCCCGAACAGGAAGTACAGCGACAAGCCCCAGGCAATCGTCGAGAGCGGCAGATAGTGCCCGGAGATGCGCATCGTGACCGCGCCGATCAGCAACGCCGACGCGCCGGTGATGAGCAAGCCGGCCAGCAGGCCAATCCACGGCGACAAGCCGAATTGCGTCGTGACGTAGGCGGTGGTGTACGCGCCAATGCCGACGAAAGCCGCCTGGCCGAAGGATGTCAGGCCGGCGACGCCGGTCAGCATCACGAGGCCGAGCGCGACGATGCTGTACAGGCCGACGTAGGACAGCAAGGTGATCCAGAACGGCGGCACCGACAGGAACGGCAAGGCCAGCACCACCAGCAGTACGACGACCGGTGCAATGGTAGAAAGAGCGGTCGAGAGAACGAGTTTGTTTTTCATATGATTCGCCTCAAGCTTCTTCATCGACGTGATTGCTGGTCAGCGAGCGCCACAGCAAGACGGGGATGATCACGGTGAAGACGATGAGGTCCTTGAACGAGCTGGCCCAGAACGAGGAAAAACTCTCGATCAGACCGACGCCGATGGCGCCGGCGGCGGCAATCGGATAACTGGCCAGGCCGCCGAAGATGGCGCCGACGAAACCCTTGAGCGCGATCAGGAAGCCCGACTCGTAATTGATGATCGTGAACGGCGCGATCAGGATGCCGCACAAGGCACCGATACCGGCGCTCAGCGTGAACGACAGCTGGCCGGCCTGGTTGGTGCCGATGCCGACCAGCCGCGCGCCGAGACGATTGACTGCGGTGGCGCGCAGAGCCTTTCCCGACAAGGTCCGTTCAAAATAAAAGTAGATGCCGACGATCAGCGCAATCACCGTGCCGATCACGATCAGGCTCTGGCCGGAAATCGTCATCTCGCCGAGAGTGAATTGCGCATCGGTGAACGGCAAGGTGTTGGAGCCTTCCGGCCCGAACATCAGCAGGCCGAGACCGACCATCGCCAGATGCACGCCCAGCGACACGATCAGCAACACCAGAATGCTGGCGTGCGCCAGCGGCTGATAGGCAAGCCGATACACCATCGGTCCCATCGGCACCACGATGGCCAGCGTCAGCGCGATCTGCACCAGCATCGGCAAGTCCTTGAGCGGGGCATAGAGCGTGACGGCGTACACGGCGACGGGAAACAACAGGTATTTGCCGACCAGCACCGGCAACAGGCCGAGCAGTTTTCCGCGACGGTCGGCGCGACGCAGATTGCTCGCCAGTTCGCACAAGATGGTCGCCACGCCCAGCGCCACCAATAGCAGCGCAGTCTGCGGCGCATGGCCGCCCTGAATCGCGGCCAGCGTCAGCGCGCCGAAGGCGACGAATTCGCCTTGCGGCAACAGGATGACTCGCGTCACCGAAAAAACCAGTACCAGCGCCAGCGACAGCAAGGCGTAAATTGCGCCCGTCGTAATGCCGTCTTGCACCAGGACCGCAAAGATACTTGCGTCCACGTCCATCCTCCCTTGGTTGCACGGCGGCAGGCGCGCGCCGTGCAGATTGAAATAATGTTGTCGAAGACGAAGTCAATCAATCGCGACCGCCGCCTTCCGTCCTGCGTGCGCACTCCGAAATCCAGAAGCGCTGCCGCAGGCTTTTTGTTATTGGGTGTTGCCGGGTATTACCGTGATTAACTCTTCTTGGCGACCAGCGTCAGGATGTCGTACGACGCCACCAGCTCGCCATCCTGGTTGGTCACTTCGACGTCCCATGCAACCACGCCCTGGCCGACGCCGTTGGCGTCTTTCTTGTTGCGGTCGATCTTGCGCTTGCAGGTCAGGCGGGCGCGAATCGTATCGCCGATGCCGACCGGCTTGACGAAGCGCAGCGTGTCCAGCCCGTAGTTGGCCAGCACCGGTCCAGGCGCCGGCGAAACGAACAGCCCGGCCGCTGCCGACAGCACGAAGTAGCCGTGCGCGATGCGCTTGCCGAACGGCGATTCCTTGGCGGCGATCTCGTCGAAATGCATGTAAAAGTAGTCGCCCGACAGGCCGCCGAAGTTGACGATGTCGGCTTCGCTCACGGTACGGCGATGCGTCAGCAGCGAGTCGCCGATCTGCAGGTCTTCGAAATGATGGCGGAACGGATGGATGTCCGATTCGCGCACGGCAGCGCCGCGTACATGCTCGCCGGTGACGGCCGCCAGCATGGTCGGCGAACCTTGCACCGCTGCGCGTTGCAGATAGTGCTTGACGGCGCGTGCGCCGCCCAGTTCTTCCCCGCCGCCGGCGCGGCCGGGGCCGCCGTGCTTGAGCTGCGGCAAGGGCGAGCCGTGGCCGGTGGATTCCGCCGCCGCTTCGCGATCGAGGATCAGCAGGCGACCGTGCCATGCAGCGGCAATCGGAATGGCCTTGGCGGCGACCTTGGGATCGTGCGTCACGAGGCTGCCGACCAGGCTGCCGCGTCCGCGTGCCGCCAGATCGAGTGCGCCGTCGAAATCGTCATAGGCGATCAGCGTGCTGACCGGACCGAAGGCCTCGACGTCGTGCACCGCCGGATTGGCAATACCGTCGCGGCACAGCAGCAGCGTCGGCGCAAAGAATGCGCCCTCGCCGACCGCCTCGCCGACCGGATTGAAGCCGTCGCCGGCGCCGAATATCTGCTCATTGCCGGCCCTGAGCAAGGCCAGACGCTCCGCCACGTCGTGCTGTTGCGCCCTGGAAGCCAGCGGCCCCATGCGCACCTGTTCCAGCGACGGATCGCCGACCACGGTCCTGGCCAGGCGCGCGCGCAGGCGTTCGGCAACGGCGTCGATGTGTTGGCGCGGCACGATGGCGCGACGAATGGCGGTGCATTTCTGCCCGGCCTTGGTGGTCATCTCGCGCGCCACTTCTTTGACGAACAGCTCGAATTCTTCGTCGTCCGGCGTGACGTCCGGACCGAGGATGGCGCAATTGAGCGAATCGGCTTCGGCGTTGAAAGGAACGGAATTGCGAATCAGGTTCGGATGCACGCGCAGCTTAGCGGCGGTGTCGGCCGAGCCGGTGAAGGTGACCACGTCCTGGCCTTGCAGGCGGTCCAGCAGATCGCCGGTGCCGCCGATGATCAGTTGCAGGCTACCGGCCGGCAGCAAGCCGGAGGCGTTGATCAGGCGCACCGCTGCTTCGGTCAGATAGCTGGTTGCGGTGGCCGGCTTGATCAGGCACGGCATGCCGGCGAGGAAAGTCGGCGCGAATTTTTCCAGCATGCCCCATACCGGGAAATTGAAGGCATTGATGTGCACCGCGACGCCGCCGCGCGGCACCAGGATGTGCGTGCCGGCGAACTTGCCCTGCTTGCCCAGCGGGATGGCCGGACCTTCATGCACCAGGTTGCCGGACGGGAATTCGTTGCCGCCCACGCTGGCGTAAGCGAACAAGGTGCCGGAACCGCCTTCGATGTCGATCCAGCTGTCGGCGCGCGTGGCGCCGGTGTGGGCGGAGACGGCGTAGAGCTGTTCCTTGTGTTCGTTGAGGTACTTTGCCAGCGCGCGCAGGATGCCCGCGCGCTGCTGGAAGTCGAGCGCCAGCAAGGCAGGCAATCCCTGTTTGCGCGCATAGGTCACGGCTTCGTCGAAATCGATGCTCTCGGCGTGCGTGGACGCGATGAGGCGGCCGTTGACGGCGCTGTTGAGCGGCTGCGCGGCGGTGGCGCCGATCCAGCGGCCGCCGATGTAGCTTTGCAAAAGTGTGGATTGTGCTGTCATTGCTGTTTTCGTTGTTTGCTCAAAAATGCGGAGATGCGAGGACAATCAGATCGACTGCCCCGCCCGCTCAGAAATGCATCGGATTAATTAAGGCTGGTATTTCCAGGCGCCATTGACGATCTTCACCATCACGCGGGCGCGCTGATCCAGGCCCAGGTGATCGGTGGCCGACATGTTGTAGACGCCGTGAACGCCGTTGACGTTCTTGATGGCTTCGAGGGCGTCGCGCAAGGCGGCGCGAAATTCAGGCGTGCCCGGCTTGCCCTTCTTGAGCGCGGTCGGCACGGCGGCTTGCAGCAGCAGGCCGGCATCCCAGGCATAACCGCCGAACAGCGAGACGCTGTCCTTGCCGTTGGCGGCTTCGTACTTGGTCACGTATTCCAGCGCCACCTTGCGCACCGGATGATCGGCCGGCAATTGCGCCGCCACCAGCACCGGACCGGACGGCAGCAACGTGCCTTCCACTACCTTGCCGCCCACGCGCAGGAAGTCGGCGTTGGCAACGCCGTGGGTCTGATAGATCTGGCCTTGATAGCCGCGTTCTTTCAGGGCGCGTTGCGGCACCACCGACGGCGTGCCGGAGCTGGCGATCAATACGGCGTCAGGCTTGGTCGACATGATCTTGAGCGCCTGCGCGGTGGCGGAGGTATCGGTCGGCGCAAAGCGTTCGTTGCTGACGATGTCGATCTTCTTCAGCGCGGCGGCCTTGCTGAACTCGCCAAACCAGCCGTCGCCGTAGGCATTCGAAAAGCCGATGAAACCGACGCGCTTGACGCCCCGCGCCACCATGTCCTGCACGATCGCCAGCGACATCATGATGTCGTTTTGCGGCGTCTTGAAGACCCACTTCTTCTTGGCATCCATCGGCTCGACGATGCGCGAGGAGGCCGCCAGCGAAATCATCGGCGTCTGCGCTTCGGCCACGACTTCAATCATCGACAGCGAGTTGGGGGAAACAGTCGAACCGATGACGATGTCGACGTTGTTTTCCGAGATGAAGCGGCGCGTGTTCTTGACCGCTTGGGTGGTGTCGGACGCGTCGTCCAGCACGATGTAGTTGACCTTCTGGCCGCCGATGGTGGTCGGCAGCAAGGCAATCGTGTTCTTTTCCGGAATGCCCAGCGATGCAGCGGGGCCGGTGGTCGACAGGGTGACGCCGACGTTGATGTCGGCATGGGCCAAACCTGCACAGCTCAGTAGCACCAGCGCACTCAGCTTCGTCAATACGGCGATCTTGCGGACGGATTTCATTCTTGCGGTCTCCTTGGTTGATTTTCTGATCACTTCCTGTTTGAGCGAATCGGCTTGTGGCCGTCCGTTCTTGTTGTTTGTCAGAAGTGACCGTGCTCAACCTGGAGTCCGCGTCACCTCTGCTGCTTCGTTTCCATCTGTTTTGCCTTGGGCTTTTTCTCGGCCTCTTTTTTATGGTTCGCAACGTCCAGGTTCACTGCGCCGATGCCGCCGAACAACAGGTCCGACACCACCACGGCCATTCTTTCGTGCGTCAGCTCGCCGTCCGGCTTGAGCCACATGAACATCCAGTTGATCATGCCGAACAACAGCATCGTCAACGGCTTGGCCATCTTGCCGGCCTCCAGCTCGGGGCGCACGCCGATCATCGCCTGCGCCATGGCTTCCACCACTTTGCGTTCGCCGCCGAGGATGCGTTTCTGGTCCTTGGCTTCGAGAAAACGCACGTCTTCCGTCAGCACCCGATGCTCGTTCTGGGCATCGGCATATTCTTCAACGAAGCGCTGCACCATCAGCCGCAACCGCGGCTCCGGCGCCAGGTCGAGCCGGGCGACTTCGTCGACCAGGGCGCACAGGCGCTCGATGTGCCCTTCGCAGATGTACATCAACAACTGGTACTTGTCCGACACGTAGTGGTACAAGGACGCCTTCGACAAACCGCAGGCCTCCGCTACCTCATTCATCGACGTACCGGGAAAACCGTTACGCGCAAACAAGGTCGCGGCTTGCTCGATGATGAGCTCGCGCTGATTGTCAAATCCTGCTGCACGTTTGCGTGGCATAGTTCTTTATCCTTTCAACAATTTCCAAGAAGCCATGATTGTGCCGCAAATCATGGCTTGTTTCGCGGCATTGCCGGCTGGCAGTCACTTGTCGCCATGCAAGTTCGTGCTGGCATTCCGGCATGTCGCGTCATGCTGAAAGAACGAAAAACTATTCCCCACCCCTGCTTCAATACGGCTCTATCCCGCCATGGTCGCGGCTTTTGCGCGCACCACCCCACGCAGAAAAGACGCCACGAATAACGAAAAAACTTAAAAACATTATTGACCGACCGGTCGGTTGAATTTATTATTAACCAAAATTCGATGCCAGGCAAATGTTTTTTGAAATGCCCGGCCAGGCAAAACAAACGGCTCAAGACGTAAAAAAACTGCCCCGCGCCATGATCCGGGGCAGCAGGCAAACAAGGAGACAGCAATGCCGTGTTATTCGATAGAGGGCGTGATTCCGGTCGTGGACCCGAGCGCCTATGTCCATCCGACCGCCGTGCTGATCGGCGACGTGATCGTCGGCCCGGACTGCTATATCGGACCGGCGGCGTGTCTGCGCGGCGACTTCGGCCGCATCGTATTGCACCGCGGCGCCAATGTGCAGGACACCTGTGTCGTCCACGGTTTTCCTGCGCACGATACGGTGGTGGAAGAAAACGGCCACATCGGCCACGGCGCCGTGCTGCATAGCTGCGTGGTGCGCCGCGATGCATTGGTTGGCATGAATGCCGTCGTCATGGACGACGCCGAAGTCGGCGAAGAAGCCATCGTCGCCGCCAGCGCCTTCATCCGCGCCGGCATGAAAGTGCCGCCGCGCTCGCTGGCCGCCGGCGTACCGGCAAAAGTCCTGCGCGAACTCAGCGAACAGGAAATCGCCTGGAAGCGCGAAGGCACGCATACCTATCAGGACCTGACCAAACGCTGCCTGGCCAGCATGAAGGAAGTCCGGCCGCTGCAAGAGATCGAGGCCGACCGCCCGTCCCTGAAAACGCCCGCCGTGGAGCCGCTGATTACGGCAAAAAGAAACTGAAGCGTCACAGTATTAGAAACAAACAGTCGCGCCGCGGCGAATCATTGATCACCGCACGCGGCCCTATCACCTCAGTGGAGATGAACATCATGTATGCACAACTGGTAGAAACCGGACTCAAGAACGTGCGCTCGCTCGACGAAATGAGTCCTGAAGAACGCGCCTTCCAGGCGCGCATCGACGAAGGCGTCAAGATCGAACCCAAAGACTGGATGCCGGAAGCCTATCGCAAGACGCTGATCCGCCAGGTGTCGCAACACGCGCATTCCGAAATCGTCGGCCAGCTGCCCGAAGCAAACTGGGTCACGCGCGCGCCGACGCTGGAACGCAAAGCGGTCCTGCTGGCCAAGATCCAGGACGAAGCCGGCCACGGCCTGTATCTGTACAGCGCCGCCGAAACCCTGGGCGTGACGCGCGACCAGTTGCTGGCGGACCTGCACTCGGGCAAAGCGAAGTATTCGAGCATCTTCAACTATCCGACGCTGTCGTGGGCCGACATGGGCGCCATCGGCTGGCTGGTGGACGGCTCCGCGATCATCAACCAGATCCCGTTGTGCCGCTGTTCTTACGGTCCCTATGCGCGCGCCATGGTGCGCGTGTGCAAGGAAGAATCCTTCCACGCGCGCCAGGGCTACGACATCATGATGTCGCTGTGCAAAGGCACGCCGGAACAGAAACAGATGGCGCAGGATGCGCTCAATCGCTGGTGGTGGCCGGCGCTGATGATGTTCGGCCCGTCGGACGCCGCTTCGGTCAACAGCGCACAGTCGGCGCAATGGCGCATCAAGCTGTTTTCCAACGATGAACTGCGTCAGCGCATGGTCGACCAGACCGTGCCGCAGGCCGAGTATCTCGGCCTGGCCGTACCCGACCCCGACCTCAAATGGAATGAGGAAACCGGTCACTACGATTTCGGCGAAATCGACTGGGAAGAATTCCACAACGTCCTGCGCGGCAACGGCCCTTGCAACCGCGAGCGCCTGCAGACGCGCAAGCAGGCTTACGACGACGGCGCATGGTTCCGCGATGCGCTGGTCGCCCACGCCGACAAAAAGCAGACGGCTCAGGCCGCCGCATAAAGACTAACCGATACGACAAAGCCACGACCGGCCTGCATGGATTTGCATCACGCAGGACCGGTCCGGTGAGAAGGAAAAAAGGAAAAGATGATGAGTAAAGAATGGCCATTATGGGAAGTTTTCATCCGCAGCCAGCACGGTCTGGCGCACAAGCATGTCGGCAGCCTGCACGCGCCCGACGGTGAAATGGCGATCAACAATGCGCGCGACGTCTATACGCGCCGCAACGAAGGCGTCGGCATCTGGGTCGTGCGCGCCGCCGACATCGTCTCCAGCAGCCCCGGCGACAAGGGTGCGTTGTTCGAGCCGGCCAACAACAAGGTGTATCGCCACCCGACCTTCTTCCCGATGCCGGAAGAAGTAAAGAACCTTTAAACCTTGCGCTCAGGATACCGGCATGTCAGATAAAGCAACTTATGTACGCCGCCTCGGCGACAACGCGCTGATCCTCAGCCAGCGTCTGTCCGAATGGTGCGGCAAGGGACCGGCGCTGGAAGAGGATATGGCCTTGACCAACGTCGCACTGGATTTGATCGGCCAGGCGCGCCTGTGGCTGGCTTACGCCGCCGAGCTGGAAGGCGCCGGCCGCAGCGAAGACCAACTGGCCTTCCTGCGCGACGCGCATCAGTTCAGCAACCTGCTGCTGGTGGAGCAGCCCAACGGCAACTACGCCGACACGCTGGTGCGCCAGTTCTTCTTCGATGCATGGCACTATTTCCTGCTCAACGAGCTGGCGAAATCGAGCGATCCACGCATCGTCGAAATCGCGCTCAAGTCGATCAAGGAAGTGACCTACCACGTGCGCCGCAGCGGCGACCTGATCGTACGCCTGGGCGACGGCACCGAGCTGAGCCGGCGCATGGTGCAGCAAGCCGTCGATCAGCTGTGGATGTATACCGGCGAACTGTTCAGCAGCGACGCCGCCGATCAGGCGATGGTGCAAGAAGGCGCAGCGCCGGCCACGGAGATGATCCGCACCCAATGGCTGCAGCACGTGCAGGAAATCCTTGGCGAAGCGACCTTGCAAACGCCGCCGGCCGACGCCTGGATGCAAAGCGGCGGCAAGCAAGGCAAGCACACCGAGCACCTCGGCTATCTGTTGGCGGAAATGCAGTTCCTGCAACGCGCCTATCCCGGAGCGAGCTGGTGAACGCGAGCGCTTCCGATCGACGGCTTCAGCTCAGAGAGCAGATCTGGGGCTGGCTGCATCAGGTCCCCGATCCTGAAATCCCGGTGATTTCGGTGGTGGACCTGGGCATCGTGCGCGACGTGCACATCGGCACGCCTGCGGACATCGACGCTGCCGATCAGGAAGTGCAATGCACCGTCGTGATCACGCCGACCTACTCCGGCTGCCCCGCCATGAACGTGATTTCCAAGGAGATCATCGCCGTGCTGCAACAGCACGGCGTCTCCGACGTCGCCATCCAGACCAGGCTGTCGCCGGCCTGGAGCACCGACTGGATGAGCGAACACGGCAGGAGCCAGTTGAAGGACTACGGCATCGCACCGCCGGCGCAGCAGGTCATCGACATCAGCGGCATCAGCCGCAAACGGCTGCAGGCGCCCAAGGTGGCCTGCCCGCATTGCGGGTCGATGCATACCGTCTGCGTCAGCCAGTTCGGCTCAACCTCCTGCAAGTCCTTGTACCAGTGCAAGGATTGCCTGGAGCCGTTCGATTATTTCAAGGCCCATTGAGCCATCAATAGGCAACTCCGTATCCAGTATCCAGGACATCAGGCAGACACTCATCATGAGCAAATTTTATCCTCTGACCGTCGGCAGCGTGAAGAACGAAACCCGCGACACCATCGTCGTCTCGTTCGACGTGCCGGCAGAACTCAAAGCGACCTTTCAGTACAAGCAAGGCCAGCATCTGACGCTGCGTTCCGAAGTCAACGGCGAAGACTTGCGCCGCTCCTACTCAATCTGCTCCGCCGTGCAGGACGAGCAGTTGCGCGTGGCGATCAAGCGCACCCAGGGCGGCGTCTTCTCCACCTGGGCCAACGACACGCTCAAGCCCGGCCAGAGCCTGCAAGTGATGCCGCCGATGGGCCACTTCAACCTGCCGCTGGACGCCGCCAACCAGAAGCACTACCTGGCCTTTGCCGCCGGCAGCGGCATCACGCCGATGCTGTCGATCATCAAGACCACGCTGCTGGCCGAACCGGACAGCCGCTTCACGCTGGTCTACGGCAACCGCGCCTCGTCGTCGGTGATCTTCAAGGAAGAACTGACCGACCTGAAGGACACTTATCTTCAACGCCTCAACATCGTCTACGTCATGAGCCGCGAACAGCAGGACGTCGAATTGTTCAACGGTCGTATTACACGCGAAAAGTGCGACCAGTTCTTCAAGTCGTGGATAGCTCTCGACGACATCGACGCCGCCTTCATCTGCGGTCCGGAAGACATGCTCCACGCCGTCAGTGAATCGCTGCAAGCCAACGGCATGGACAAGGCCGACATCAAGGTCGAACTGTTCGCCGCCAGCATCCCGAAACACAAGGCCGTGGCCGCCCGTCCGGTGGTCGGCAGGCAGGAATGCGAAGTCACCGTGATCGTCGACGGTTACCACACCGTCTTCACCATGGAGAAGGAAAAAGAATCGCTGCTGGATGCCGGCCTCAAGCACGGCATCGACATGCGCTACTCGTGCAAGGGCGGCGTCTGCGCCACCTGCCGCTGCAAGATCGTCGAAGGCAAGGTCGACATGGACGCCAACTACTGCCTGGAAGACTATGAAATCGCGCGCGGCTTCGTGCTGAGCTGCCAGAGCTTCCCGGTCACCGACAAGCTGTTGATCGACTTCGATCAGGACAATTAATCCCAGGTCGGCCAACACCCATCATTCAGGAGACAACATGACGACCACTTTTTTTGAGCGCCACCGCGCCACGCTGGACACGGCGCTGCAAGCCATCGCCGAGCGCGGTTACTGGAGCCCGTACAGCGAAAGCCCAAGCCCGCGCGTCTATGGCGAAACCGCTGCCGACGACGGCAAGACCGCTTACGATGCGCACCTCAACCGTCCATTCGAGATCGATCAGGCCGGCACCGTCGGCGGCGCTGGCATCGGCAACGAAGTCTCGCCTTACGGTCCCGCGCTCGGCATCACTTATCCGAAAACCGACGTCGACCAGTTGCTGCAAGGCGTGGCCGCAGCCGGCGCCACATGGCGCAAAGCCGGACCGGAAGTCTGGACCGGCGTCGCGCTGGAAATCGTCGCCCGCCTGAACGCCCGCAGTTTTGAAATCGCCCACGCCGTCATGCATACCACCGGCCAAGCCTACATGATGGCCTTCCAGGCCGGCGGCCCGCATGCGCAAGACCGCGCAGTCGAAGCGATCGCCTACGCCTGGCAGGAAACAAGCCGCATCCCGGCCGGCGCACACTGGGAAAAACCGCAAGGCAAGCACGATCCGCTGAAGATGCAGAAGAGCTTCCGCATCGTGCCGCGCGGCATCGGCCTGGTAATCGGCTGCTGCACCTTCCCAACCTGGAACAGCTATCCCGGCCTGTTCGCCGACCTGGCGACCGGCAATGCCGTCATCGTCAAACCGCATCCCGGCGCCATCCTGCCGCTGGCGATCACCGTCGAAATCGCCCGCGCGGTTATCGCCGAAGCCGGCTACCACCCCGACGTCGTCACCCTGGTGGCGCATGAGGCCGGCGACAAGGTCGCCACCGAACTGGCGCTGCGTCCCGAGATCAAGCTGATCGACTTCACCGGCAGCGCCGCCAACGGCAACTGGCTGGAGCGCAATGCGGTGCAGGCTCAGGTCTTCACCGAAAAGTCCGGCGTCAACCAGATCATCATCGACTCGACCGCCGACTTCAAGGGCATGGCGCGCAATATCGCTTTCTCTCTTGTCTTGTACTCCGGCCAGATGTGCACCACGCCGCAGAATATCTACATCCCGAAAGACGGCATAGCCACCGCCGAAGGCCACGTGAGCTTCGACGCCGTGGTGGCTGCGATCGGCGAAGCCATCAACAAATTGACCGGCGATCCGGCCAAGGCGGTGGAACTGCTCGGCGCGATCCAGAACACCGCCGTGCTCGATCGCATCGAGGCGGCGCGCAAGATCGGCGACGTGGTGCTGGACAGCACCTCGCTGCAGCATCCGCAATTTCCCGAGGCGCGTATCCGCACGCCATTGCTGGTGAAGGCCGCCGACGGCAAGGCCGTGACAGAAGAATTCTTCGGACCGATCTCGTTCGCCATTGCCACCGACAGCACCGCCGCCGGCATCGCACTGGCCGAGAAGACCGTGCGCGAGCACGGTGCGCTGTCGCTGTCGGCTTACACCACCAGCGCCGCCGTCAAGCAAGCGCTCGGCGAGGCTGCCGCCGACGCGGGCGTGGCGCTGTCGCTCAATCTGACCGGCGGCGTGTTCGTCAATCAGTCTGCGGCGTTCAGCGACTACCACGGCACCGGCGCGAATCCGGCTGCCAATGCCGCGCTGGCCGATTCGGCTTTCGTGGCCGGACGTTTCCGCGTGGTGCAGACCCGCGAGCCCGTTTAAACATCAAGGAATCAGCCATGCAATACGAATCCATCCTGTTCGACAACACCGACGGCATCGCCGTCATCACGCTGAACCGGCCCGACAAGCTCAACAGTTTCACCGTCGCCATGCACCTGGAAATGCGCGATGCGCTCGACAAGATCGCCGCCGATCCGAGCGTGCGCGTGCTGCTGCTGAGCGGCGCCGGGCGCGGCTTCTGCGCCGGCCAGGATCTGTCGGACCGCGCGGTAAAGCCTGGCGACAGCGCCGTCGACCTGGGCGAGTCGATCGAAAAATACTACGGCCCGCTGGTGCAGTCGCTGCGCGCACTGCCCTTCCCCGTGATCTGCGCGGTCAATGGCGTGGCGGCGGGCGCCGGCGCCAATATTCCGCTGGCCTGCGATATCGTATTGGCGGCGCGTTCGGCCAGCTTCGTCGAAGTGTTTTGCAAGCTCGGCCTGCTGCCGGACACCGGCGGCACTTACTTCCTGCCGCGTCTGGTCGGCACCGCGCGGGCGATGGGTCTGGCGATGCTGGGCAACAAGCTGAGCGCCGAACAAGCCGAGCAATGGGGCCTGATCTGGAAATGCGTCGACGACGACCAGTTGCAAACCGAAGCGCGCGCCATGGCCCGGCATTTCGCCACGGCGCCGACCAAGGGGCTGGCGCACACCAAGGCGGCGATCCATCAAAGCCCGGCCAATACGCTGACCGAACAGCTGGCGCTGGAACGCGACAGCATGCGCGCGCTCGGCAACAGCCGCGACTACAAGGAAGGCGTCGCCGCTTTCCTTGAAAAGCGCGCGCCACAGTTCACCGGAGAATGAGCATGCCCGGTACAAGTTATCCAAAAGCGCTGGCACTGCCACCATCGCGCACGGTTGCCGTGATCGGCAGCGGCGCGATGGGCGCCGGCATCGCACAGGTAGCCGCCGCCGCCGGCTACACCGTGCAATTGTTCGACACGCGGCCGGAAGCGGTCGCCAAGGCCATCGCCGACATCGGCGGCATGTTCGACAAGCTGGCCGGCAAAGGTCGCATGACGACCGATGAGGCGCGCGCCGCTGCAAGCCGTCTGCGTCCGGCGGCAGAGTTGTCCGCCCTGGCCGAAGCCGGCCTGGTGGTCGAAGCCATCGTCGAAAACCTGGACGTCAAACGCAAGCTGTTCGCCGACCTTGAAGCCGTGGTCGCGGACGACTGCATCTTCGCCAGCAACACGTCGTCGATTTCCATCACCAGCATCGGTGCCGCACTCCGGCTGCCGCAACGTCTGGTGGGCATGCACTTCTTCAACCCGGTGCCCTTGATGGCGCTGGTCGAGATCATCAGCGGACTGGCCAGCGACGCGACCGTGGCCGCCTGCGTGTACGACACCGCGCTGGCCTGGGGCAAGAGCCCGGTGCATACCAAATCGACGCCGGGCTTCATCGTCAATCGCGTGGCGCGTCCCTATTACGCCGAGGCCTTGCGCATCCTCAACGAGCAGGCGGCCGAGCCGGCCACCATCGACGCCATCCTGCGCGAAGCCGGCGGTTTCCGCATGGGACCGTTCGAGCTGATGGATTTGATCGGCCACGACGTCAATTTTGCGGTGACGCAGTCGGTGTTCAATGCCTACTTCACCGACCCGCGCTTTACGCCTTCGCTGATTCAACAGGAACTTGTCAACGCGGGATTCCTCGGTCGCAAGAGCGGGCGCGGCTTCTATCTCTACGGCGACGCTGCCGCCATGCCGGCGCCGGCCACCGAGGCTGCCGCGGCACTGCTCTCCGCCGTGGTGCAGTTGTACGGCACCGGGCCGCTAACCGAGGCGCTGGCAGCGCGTCTGAGCGGCATCAGTGTCGAACGCGTCATTGTTCCCGGCGCCGACAATCTGGTGCTCCAGTGCGGCAGCGCCAGGGCCTATCTGACCGACGGCCGCAGCGCCACGCAGCGCGCCAGCGACAATCGTCATCCGGACACCGTGCTGATCGATCTCGCGCTGGACTTCAACAAGGCAACCCGCATCGCGGTGAGTCGCGCCGATCAGTGCAGCAAGGCCGCCGGCGACGCGATCGTCGCGTTGTTGCAAGCGGCCGGTTTTGCCGTCTCGCGCCTGGACGACGTGCCGGGCATGGCGGTCATGCGCACCGTCGCGATGCTGGCCAACGAAGCCGCCGATACCGTCAACCAGGGCGTATGCAGCGCCGCCGACGCCGACATGGCGATGCAAAAAGGCGTCAACTATCCGCGCGGGCCGCTGGCCTGGGCCGACGCCATCGGCCTGGAAACAATCGCCGACGTGCTGTCGCATCTGGCGAACGCCTACGGCGAAGACCGCTATCGCGTGTCGCCGCTGATCATGAGAAAAACTGCCGCAGGAGGACGATTCCATGGCTGAAGCAAGCATCAACATCCCCGCTCCGCTGAGCCCCGAAGAAGCGCAGACGCTGGCCGACGCCACCGCGAAGGCCATGTATGCGCGCGACAACGCGACGCAATCGCTGGGCATGAAGATCCACGAAGTACGCCCCGGCTATGCCCGCCTCTCGATGCTGGTGCGTTCGGACATGCTCAACGGCCACGCGTCCTGCCATGGCGGGTTCATCTTCGCACTGGCCGACAGCGCGTTTGCATTTTCGTGCAACAGCCGCAACCAGACGACCGTCGCGTCCGGCTGCAGCATCGAGTACCTGGCCCCGGGCGCCGTCAACGACGTGCTCACGGCGGAAGCGGTCGAGCAATCGCTGGCGGGACGCACCGGCGTCTACGACATCACCGTGACCAACCAGCACGGCAAACGCATCGCGCTGTTTCGCGGCAAGTCGTATCGCATCAAGGGCGAAGTCATCGCCGGGCTCGACGCGACTGCGCTGGCGAAAGCCGCGGCAGTACCTGCGCCCTGAACATTGCAACAAAGCGCTTATTAAAAACGCTTCTTGAAAACGATCGCTCACGGAGCAGATCCCGTACGGAGACCCTCATGCAACACCGTTCCAGATTGATCCCTCGCACTTGTGCCGCCCTCGCGCTGGTCACATGCGTGGCCCTCGCATCGGCGCAAGCGCCAGACCACGCCACCGTTCCTGCCGGCAAGATCACCATCAAACGCGACGGCTACGGAATCCCTCACGTCTACGCCAACGACGTGCGCGGCCTGTTCCACGGATTCGGCTATGCGGTCGCCGAGGACCGCCTGTTCCAGATGGAAATGGCCCGCCGCGCCGTACTCGGCACCGTCTCCGAAGTGATGGGGCCGGCCTATGTCGCACTCGACAAGGGAAGCCGTTCCGGTTTCACGCCTGCCGCCATCCGCGCGCAGATGGCGGCGCTGTCGGCCGACGACAAGGCCATCTTCGACGGCTATGCCGCCGGCTTCAACGCCCGCATCAACGAGGTGCTGAAGGCGCAGGCAACACTGTTGCCCAAGCAGTTCAACGATGCTGGCTTCAAGCCCAAGGCCGACTGGACCGGTTACGACGTGGCCATGATCTGGATCGGCACCATGGCGAACCGCTATTCCAATGTGAGCAGTGAAGTCGCCAACCTGCGATTGCTGGATCAACTGCGCAAGGCACGGGGCGATGTCGCCGGCCGCCGGCTGTTCGACCAGATCCGCTGGGTGGAAGACCCTCTCGCGCCAACCACCGTGCCGCGCACGGCTGCCCCCCTCAAGACGGCGTCATCGCCTATCGATGGCAATGCCGTCCGCCTTGCGCCCGTCTCGCCCGGATTGTTGACCGCTCGCAACGACATTGACGCGGCCCGCCGCGGCGTCGCCGAACCCTGGACCCGTCCGGTCGCCAGCAACCTCTGGATCGCCGGACCGAACAAGACCACCGACGGCAGCACGGTCTTCATCAACGGCCCGCAATTCAACTGGTTCAATCCGTCCTATGTGTTCGGCATCGGCCTGCACGGCGCCGGTTTCGACGTCACCGGCAACACGCCGTTCGCGTACCCTGTGGTCCTCTTCGGCACCAACGGCAAGATCGCCTGGGGCGCCACCGCCGGCCCGCTGGACGTGAACGACATGTACCAGGAGAAGCTCAACCCGGCCAACCCGCACGAGTATCTGTTCAACGGAACGATGCGCCCGATGACCAGGCGCACCGAGGTGATCCGTGTCAAGGGCCAAGCCGACCAGAGCGTGGACGTCTACGCCACCGTACATGGCATCGTCACCAATTTCGACTTGCCGAATGGCACTGCCTATGCGATGAAGCGCAGCTGGGACGGCTACGAACTGGCGTCCTTGCTTGGCTGGATCCATTCGATGCAGGCGACGAATTGGGATCAATGGCTGGCGCAGGCCTCGCGCGTGGCCATCACCATCAACTGGTACTACGCGGACACCGATGGCAACATCGGCTACGTGTCTCCCGGCCGCCTGCCGATCCGCCCGGCCGCGCAGGACATCCGGCTGCCCGCGGTGGGCGACGGTTCGATGGAATGGCTTGGCATCCGCCCCTTCAGCGACAACCCGAAGACCTTCAATCCGGCGCAGGGATACATCGCCAACTGGAACAACCAGTCGGCGCCAGGCGCAGTGAGCGACGGCGGCAACTATTCGGTGGTGGACCGCGTGCGCGAGTTCACCGCGCGCCTCGAAGCCAAGCCCAGGCTGACGCCTGACGAACTGTGGGCGCTCAATCGCACCACCGCCTACGCGGACACCAATGCCCGCTACATGCTGCCTTTCGTCCTCGAGGCCACGCGCGACCTTCCCGCCACCGATCCTGCGCGCCGTGCGGCGCAGCTGCTGGCCAACTGGAACATGCTCAACGATGACCCGACCGAACGCGGTGTCTACGACAGTCCCGCCACCACGCTGATGATGCACTGGCTGCCCATCCTCTACAAAACGGTGCTGGCCGACGACCTGCCGCCAGAGGTGTTCGCGGCCTATGCGGACAACGGCTATGCCGGCGACACGCAGATAGCCAGCATCCGGCCCGGCAACGGCATGAAGCTGGTCTACAACGCACTGCTGGGCTCCGGAGCCGGCGTTGCGCAGACCTACGACTTCTTCAACGGCGAAGACAAGAACGCGGTGCTGCGCGCCACGCTCACGCAGGCCATGGTCGAACTTGAGACGCGCTACGGCCGCGATACCGCGACATGGCGCACGCCGGTGGTGAAGCACAAGTTTCTCACCAACAACTTCATCGGCGCACCGCAGGCGGGTGCTGACGAACTGTTGACGCTGCCGAGCTTCATGAACCGCGGTTCGCAAAACGACAAGATGGTGCTCGGTGCGCATGGCGTCGCGCTATGCACGGCTGCGCCGCCCGGCCAGAGCGGCTTCATCGCGCCCGATGGCCGCCAATCGGCGCACTATGCCGACCAGATGACGCTGTTCAAGGATTTCGGCTGCAAGACCGAGGCGGTGACGCCCGCTGAGGTTGATCGCCATACCGAATCGACGAAACAATTAACAAACGATTACCCATAGAGTAAATTCCTTACGGAGACCACCATGCCACAACGCACACCACAACCAGGCGACCTGGAAGCCATCGAAACCGCCAGCAAGGACGAATTGCAGGCGCTGCAACTGCAACGCCTGAAATGGTCGCTCAGGCACGCCTATGACAATGTCCCGCACTACCGCGCCTCGTTCGACGCCGCCGGCGTGCATCCGGACGATCTGAAGACGCTGGCCGACCTGGCCAGGTTTCCATTCACCGGCAAGAAGGACCTGCGCGACAACTATCCGTTCAACATGTTCGCGGTGCCGCGCGAGCAGGTCGTGCGCATCCACGCCTCCAGCGGCACCACCGGCAAGCCGACCGTGGTCGGTTACACCCGGAACGACATCGATACCTGGGCCACCGTGGTGGCGCGCTCGATCCGCGCGGCAGGTGGCCGCAAAGGCGACATCGTGCATATTTCCTACGGCTACGGCCTGTTCACCGGCGGTCTCGGCGCGCACTACGGCGCCGAGAAACTCGGCTGCACGGTGATCCCGATGTCGGGCGGCCAGACCGAGAAGCAAGTCCAGCTGATCCAGGATTTCAAGCCGAGCATCATCATGGTGACGCCGTCCTACATGCTCAACATCATCGAAGAATTCCAGCGCCAGGGACTCGATGCGGTCGACAGCTCGCTCAAGGTCGGCATCTTCGGCGCCGAGCCGTGGACCGACGCCATGCGCGCCGAAATCCAGGCGCGCGCCGGCATCGACGCCGTCGACATCTACGGCCTGTCGGAAGTCATGGGCCCCGGCGTGGCCAGCGAATGCATCGAAAGCAAGGACGGCCCGGTGATCTGGGAAGATCATTTCTATCCCGAGATCATCGATCCGGAAACCGGCGAAGTGCTGCCGGACGGCTCCGACGGCGAGCTGGTGTTCACCTCGCTGACCAAGGAAGCGTTGCCGATCATCCGTTATCGCACGCGCGACCTGACGCGCCTGCTGCCGGCGACCTCGCGCTCGATGCGCCGCATCGGCAAGATCACCGGCCGGTCCGACGACATGCTGATCATCCGCGGCGTCAACGTCTTCCCGACCCAGATCGAAGAACTGATCCTGAAGATGCCCAGGCTGGCGCCGCAGTATCAACTGGTGGTCGGCCGCAACGGCCATCTGGACACGCTCGGCGTCACCGTGGAACTGCGTCCCGACGTGTCGCTGTCGGCCAGCGAGGTCGACGCCCTCGCCTGCGAACTGCAGCATCACATCAAGACCTATGTCGGCGTAACGACGGCGATACAAGTCGTGCCAAGCGGCAAGATCGAACGCTCGGCCGTAGGCAAGGCCAAGCGCGTGATCGACCAGCGTCCGAAGCTGGTGCATGAAGCGCCCACCGGCGCCATCTGAAGATACGAACCGACGCATTCATCTGTCCGGCAACGGACAAGAAACAAACAAAAGACAGACAAGGAACACCATGGAAGCTTTTATCTGCGACGCCATCCGCACCCCTTTCGGCCGTTTCGGCGGTGCTCTTGCCGGCGTGCGCGCCGACGATCTGGCGGCATTGCCGATCCGAGCCCTGATTGAACGCAATCCCGGCATCGACTGGAGCGCGATCGACGACATCATCTACGGCTGCGCCAATCAGGCCGGCGAAGACAACCGCAACGTCGCGCGCATGGCCGGTTTGCTGGCCGGCCTGCCGGTGGAGGTCCCCGGCACCACGGTCAACCGGCTGTGCGGCTCGAGCATGGACGCGGTCGGCATGGCGGCGCGCAGCATCAAGGCGGGAGAATGCCATCTGGTCATCGCCGGCGGCGTGGAAAGCATGACCCGCGCGCCGTTTGTGATGCCGAAAGCGGAGTCGGCCTTCTCGCGCAGCGCGAAGATCGAAGACACCACCATCGGTTGGCGTTTCGTCAATCCGCTCATGAAAGCCAAGTACGGCATCGACTCGATGCCGGAGACGGCCGAGAACGTCGCCGACGAATTCAAGATCAACCGCGCCGATCAGGATGCCTTCGCCGTACGCAGCCAGCAGCGCTGGGCCGCCGCCCACGCCGCCGGTTTCTTCAACGGCGAAATCGTGCCCGTCACGATCCCGCAAAAGAAAGGCGATCCCAGGATCGTCAGGGACGACGAACATCCGCGTCCTGACACCACCGTGGAAGCATTGGGCCGTCTCAAGGGTGTGGTCCGCCCCGACGGCAGCGTCACCGCCGGCAACGCCTCCGGCGTCAACGACGGCGCCTGCGCCGTGCTGCTGGCGTCGGCCGCCGCGGTCGACCGCTTCCAGCTGAAACCGCGCGCCAAGGTACTGGGCATGGCGACCGCCGGCCTGGCGCCGCGCATCATGGGGTTCGGCCCGTCGCCGGCGTCGCGCAAAGTGCTGGCGCAAACCGGCCTGGAGCTGGAACAGATGGACGTGATCGAACTCAATGAGGCTTTTGCTGCGCAGGGCCTGGCCGTGACGCGCGACCTCGGCCTGGCCGACGATGCATCCCACGTCAATCCCAACGGCGGCGCCATTGCCATCGGCCATCCGCTGGGCGCATCCGGCGCGCGCCTGATCACGACGGCGCTCAACCAGCTTGAACGCACCGGCGGCCGCTATGCCTTGTGCACCATGTGCATCGGCGTCGGCCAGGGCATCGCCGTCATCATCGAACGCGTATAAGCGGCGACTCACCATGACCGAGCAAGCCACATCAAGCCATCAGGACATCCTGACCGAACGCGTCGGCGCGCACGTGCTGCTGATCACGCTCAACCGTCCTGACGTGCGCAATGCGCTGCGCAACAACAGCCTGCGCGAAATCGCCGCCGAGCTGACGCAGGCGGAAGCCGACGACGGCATCCGCGCCGTCGTCGTCACCGGCGGCGCGAAGGTGTTTGCCGCCGGCGCCGACATCAATGAAATGGCGCAAACCGACGCCATCGGCGCCCTGCTCGACATCCGTCCGCAATACTGGAAAACCATCGCGAATTTCTCCAAGCCCTTGCTCGCCGCCGTCAACGGCTACGCGCTGGGCGCGGGTTGCGAAATGCTGATGCACGCCGACATCGCGATCGCCGGTCGCAGCGCCAAGATCGGTCAGCCGGAAATCAACCTCGGCACCATCCCCGGCGCGGGCGGCACGCAGCGCCTGATCCGCACCGTCGGCAAACCATTGGCGATGAAGATGGTGCTCAGCGGCGAATTCCTGTCGGCCGACGATGCGCTGGCGGCGGGATTGATTGCCGAAGTCGCCGACGACGAGCAAACGCTGGAACGCACGGTGGCGCTGGCCAACACCATCGCCACCAAGTCCCCGCTGGCTTTGCGACTGGCGAAGGAGGCCATGCTCAAGTCTTATGAGCTTGGCCTGGAGGCGGGATTGAATCTGGAGCGAAAATCCTTCTCGTTGCTGGCGGCGAGCGAGGATAGGCGCGAAGGGATTCTGGCGTTCAGGGAGAAGCGGACGGCGCAGTTTGTGGGGCGTTGATGAAGTGGATAAACATCGCTTCCTGCGTGCTTGGTCGCATCCTGTGCATCGATGGTTTTAAGACGTCAATTTAAACACGCTCACCAACTGCTTCAATTTCTTTGCCTGATCCTCCAATGAATGGGCCGCGGCGGCAGCCTCTTCAACCAGCGCCGCGTTTTGCTGCGTTACGCCGTCCATCTGGGAGATCGCCTGATTGACCTGTTTGATGCCGTCGGCCTGTTCCTGGCTGGCTGAATTGATCTCCCTGACCAGCGTGTTTGCGCTTTGGACGCTGCCGACGACCTTGTCCATGGTCGCGCCGGCCTGCTCCACCAGTTTGCTGCCCGAGGCGACCTTTTCCACCGATTCATTGATGAGGATCTTGATTTCTTTCGCCGCAGTTGCGGAACGCTGGGCCAGTCCGCGAACTTCAGAGGCAACCACGGCAAAACCTCGTCCCTGCTCCCCCGCGCGAGCAGCCTCGACCGCGGCATTCAGCGCAAGAATATTGGTCTGAAAAGCGATGCCGTCGATGACGCTGATGATGTCAACGATCTTCCGGGACGATTCATTGATCGTATTCATCGTTTGTATCAGTTGGGACATGACGTCGCCGCCTTCGCCGACCACTTCGGCGGCAGACGTGACAAGTTGGTGCGCCTTGCCGGAATTCTCCGCATTCTTGCCGACGCTCGAAGTCAATTGCTCGACGGAGGCGGCAGTTTCTTCCAACGCGCCGGCCTGTTCCTCGGTTCGCGACGAAAGATCCAGGTTTCCCGATGCGATTTCCCCGGATGCAATGGCAATGCTGTCGGCGCCGTTGCGCACATTCGAGACGATGACGTGCAATTGTTCGCTCATTTTCTGTAGCGACATGACGAGTTCGCCCACTTCGTCCTTGCTGACGATTGTCGCCGTTGAGGTCAAATCTCCGGAAGAAACCTGCTTGGAAATTTTCAAAGCCAGGTCAATCGGACGCGTGATGCTCCTGGTCAGCATGATTGAAAAGGAGATGCCCGCCAACAGAATGACTGCTTCAAACACAAGAATCAGCTGCCGGCTGTTTTCTGCCGTATTTTCGACATGCTGGGCGATGGAATCGATTCTGTCGCGCTCGAAGTCCAGGAGCTTGCGCATGGCATCCTGGGTCGCCTTGGCAACGGGAAGATATTCGGCGTCAAAAATGCGCGCGATCTCGTCGGCATTGCCGTCCTTCTTCAGTTTGTAAATACTGTCCCTGACTGTTAAAAACTTCTTGCGATAGTCGTTGATGTCCTTGAACAAGCGACGTTCATCGTCAGTGGAAAGCAGTTTCTCAACTTGCGCCAGGGTATCGGCAGAAGCCTTGCTGGACTGCGCCGCCTCCTTCGACAAGAAAGCGTCCAGCTCGGGATCCTTGCTTTTTACGACGGAGGTCGTGCGTTGAATCGCATTGAGCAGCAGGGTATTCCATTCCGAGACGAGCCGTTCCGAACGCAATGGCTGGTCCATCATGGAACGGGTCTCTTCCGTCACCGTTTTCAAACGCAAAATACCGATACCCGCGACCAGCATCGAAAATACCAGCACGACAGAAAAACCACCCCCTAGTCGCGGACCTATTTTTATATTTCTGAACATGAAGTGTTCCGTAATCAAGACCAGCTTTATATAACGCCATGAGAAACAGGACATGCTTTAATCCTGCCCCGGAAAAATACCTTGATGACGATCACCCTCGCCGCGTCAAAGTCACTCCGGATTCTAGAAGTCTCTGCACGTGCCAGCCATATCAATATTGAGAATAAATGCTTGCCGATATGGCAAACCATTGCCAGGCCGGCCGTTTCCCTTAGCGGATGCGGTCGCGGCTCAACGCCTCTGCCTTGACGCCGAAGCTTGCGATAGGCGCCGGCACCGGAAGACCGCGTGCCAGCGCGGCATAGGTTTCCCCTGCCGCCGGCGCGGTCTGGATGCCATAACCGCCTTGCCCCGCGGCCCAGAAAAAACCTTTCAGCGCGTCATCGAAGCCACCGACAAAACTGCCGTCGTCGACAAAAGAACGCAAGCCGGCCCAGACGTGCGACGGCCGGCGAATGGCGAGCGTCGTTGCGTTCTGGATCTGATCGATGGCGATGGCGATATCCAGCTCTTCCGCCTGAACGTCGTGCGGTTCGACCGGGTCGGCATTGGCCGGCGATCCCAACAACAGTCCCGCGTCCGGCTTGACGTAAAAGGATTCGTCGACGTTCATGAACATCGGCCAGGCAGCACTGTCATGCGCAACATCGACGGCAAAGGTGAATGCCGAACGGCGTTTTGGCACCAGCCCGATTGGTTTCGCACCGGCCATTTTTCCAACCACGTCAGCCCATGCTCCGGCAGCATTGATCACCACCGGCGCGCGGAATGTTCCTTGCGAGGTCGATACCTGCCATTGATCATCTGCGTAAGCCAGGGCAAGCACGCCGGCATCGCAAACGACCCGCGCGCCGGCGGCGCGCGCGCCACGCAAGAAGCCTTGGTGCAAGCCGTTCACGTCGATGTCGGCCGCGTCTTCCTCGTAGATTGCGCCGCCGATGTCTTCACGCCGGAGCACCGGTACGCGGGCGCATGCCTGGTCGGCGTTCAATCGTTGCACCTTGTCCGATACCGAACGCACGATCGCTTCATGGGCGTCGAGTTGGTCCAGCTGATCGGGCCGGGCGATGAAGAGCGCGCCGCGTGGCGTCAGCAACGGATGTTCCGTAAAACCTGGCGGCGGATGGTCGAAGAACGCGCGACTGGCGCAAGTCAAGGCGCGCACTTGCGGCGGGCCGTAGCTTTCCATATAGAGCGCCGCGGAACGGCCGGTGCTGTGATAACCGGGCTGGGTTTCGCGTTCCAGCACGATGACGCTGGCATGCGGCGCCAACCAGTAGGCGATGGATGCGCCGGCAATGCCCGCGCCGATGATCAGGAAATCCGCTTGCGCCGCAGCGCCGGAGGAAGAGGACGGATGATCTTGCATAGGTAGATTCCTTCTGGATAAAAGCCGGCTCAG
The DNA here is from genome assembly GCF_000282135.1 of Herbaspirillum sp. CF444. Classification (GTDB taxonomy): domain Bacteria; phylum Pseudomonadota; class Gammaproteobacteria; order Burkholderiales; family Burkholderiaceae_D; genus Herbaspirillum. The sequence continues at coordinate 53,480 of NZ_AKJW01000035.1, read as the reverse complement.
TCGCCGAATCGCTTGCCGTGTCAATTTCCGGTGTAACGCCCGGGTCGGTGATTCATGGCGATCAACAGATTGATCGTGACCGCGCCCACTACCGATGCCGCCACCCTTTCAGACGACACCAGCAACAAGGCGCACAATACGATGCAAAGGTCGACGCCCATCAATACCCAGCCGGCACGCATGCCATAGCGATCCTGCAAATACAGGGCGACGATATTGACGCCGCCAAGGCTGGTGCGATGGCGGAACAGCGCAATGAAGCCGACGCCCATGATCAGGCCGCCAATGACGGCGACATAGAAGGGATTGAGCGTCGCGAGGGCGTGACCGGTGCCCGTGAGCAGCAGGCGCGTATGCAATTCTGAAAATATCGCAATCAGCGCTACGCCGGCGAAGGTGCGCAAGGTAAAGTTCCATCCCATGCGGCGCAAGGACAAGGCATAGAACGGCAGGTTCAGCACGAAGAAAATCGCGCCGAAGGAATGACCGGTAGCGTAGTGCAGCAGAAATGACATGCCCGCCGTGCCGCCGGTCAGAATGCCGACTTGCCTGTACAGCGCCAGGCCGAATGAGATCAGCAGAGTGCCTGCCAGCACCGCCACCAGATCTTCGAAGAAGGAATGCGGAATCGCCGCATCCTTGGCCGCATCCTTGGCTGCGTTGACGGCATGCCTGGCGGCCATGTCGCTCATGTTGAAAAATAGTCCCCGTGTGCCGCAAACTTCAGAGTGCGGCGATCACCGCGACTTCGACATCGAGCCCCGGCAGCATCAGCAGCGCCTGGACGCATGCGCGCGCCGGTGCATGGCCGGAGGGAATCCATTGATCCAAGATCGTATTGAATGCGCCGAAATGCGCCGGGCTGCTGAGCCAGACGTTGGCGCTGACGATCTGTTCACGCCTGATGTCTTGCGCACGCAGCAAGGCATCCACTTTCGCCAGCACTTCCAGCGTTTGCTGTGCAATGTCGCTGCCGGCGTGATCCGGCACCTGGCCGGAGACAAAGGCGAAGCCGTTGGCCATGACGACCTGGCTCATGCGCGTGTTGGTATTGATGCGTGCGATGGTGCTCATGATGATTTTCTCTGTTTGAAAAATGCAAGACTGCGTGTTGCAAATGCGCCGATCAAGCCGCGCCGGCGCTCTGAAACTGATGTTCAGACCGCGGGAGCGCCGGCGCTGTCTGCTGGTCCGCCCGACTGCCGCGGCGGATGGGTAACGATGGATGTGAGGTCGACTTCGCTGCGCCGGAGTTGCTGCAGGTCCGGCCGCGGGCGGCGCAATTCGTCGCTGCCGTCGAACAAACGTTCCAGTGCCGCGGCGCAGCCCAGAAGCCGGCCGTCGGCGCGGAAAGCGCCCGTCACTTGCAGGCCGAACGGCATTTGTTTGTGGTCCACGCCGCAAGGCAGCGAGATGGATGGATTGGTCGCCAGCGTCACCACATAGGTCAGCGCCAGCCAGCGGTAGTAATTTTCCAGCTCGATGCCGTTGATCTGTTTCAGGAACAGCTCGCTCCACGGGAAGGGCGAGACCGGCGTGGTCGGCGACAGGATCAGGTCGAAGTCGGCGAACTGCGCCTGAAAACGGCGGAAGATACGTGTCTGCTCGGCTTGCGCCCAGGCGCTGTCGGCCAGCGTCATGGCGGCGCCCAATTCATAATTGGCACGCGTATTCGGTCCCAGCGAGGATGGATCGCGGCGATACGCAGCTTCAAAGCCGGCGACGAAACTCTCGGCACGGATGACGTCGAAGCAGCGATGCGCCTCGCTCATGTCGACATTGATCTGTTCGCAGACTTTTACGTAGGGACGGATGGCGGCGATCTTGTTGCGGAAGACCTGGCGAATGTCGTTGTCGACATCGCAGACGCCGAAGTCTTCGGTATAGCCGATGCGCAGTTGCGACAGGTCGATGTCCGGCAAGGTCGCAAAAGGATCGTGGCCCAGCGGATAGCTCAAGGGATCGGTGAAATCCATGCCGGCCGTTGCGCGCAATTGCAGCACGGTATCGGCGACGTCGCGTCCCATCGGCCCGACGACGGAGATCGGCGTCCAGCCCAGCAACTTGCGTTCGCTGGGGACCAGGCCGGGAGACGGACGAAAGCCGACCACGCCGCATTTGGCCGCCGGAATGCGCAAGGATCCGCCGGTATCGGAACCGCTGCATAGCGGCAGCAGGTCGGTTGCCAGCGCTGCCGCCGAACCGCCCGAGGAGCCGCCGGCATTGAGCAGCGGATTAAAAGGATTGCCGGTCGCACCCCATACCGTATTGCGGCTGTTGGCGCCGGCCCCCATTTCGGGGACGTTGGTCTTGCCGGTGACGATGGCGCCGGCCGCGCGCAGCCGCGCCACCAGCACATTGTCGCGCGCGGGAATATTGCTGCGGTAGAGCGCCGAACCATAGGTGGTCAGCAATCCTTCGGTTTCCTCCAGATCCTTGATGCCGATCGGCAAGCCATGCAGCAGGCCCAGCGGCGCGCCTGCCATGACCGCCTGTTCCGCGCGTCTGGCCTCCCCGCGGGCGCGCTCGAAACAGGTCGCGGTCACGGCATTGATGCGGGGATTGAGATCTTCGATACGGGCAATGCAGGCGTCCAGCAACTCCACCGGGGAAAGCTGCTTCGCGCCGATCAATGCGCGCAGGGTGACTGCGCTTTTTTCAACGATGCTGTGGTCCGGCATAAGTATCCTCGAGATGGCTGGATGTGATCAGGCGTGCTGAGTGTAGGCAGACGATTTCAGGGTGCGGATGAACAGGCTGACCAGCACCGAGAAGCAGGCGGCGGCAATCAGGAAACCAAACGCGTAATCGTAATTGTTGAAGGCGCTGACCAGGAAGCCGATCACCAGCGGTGAAATGAAACCGGCCGACTGACCGCCCAGGTTGACCATGCCGATGCTGGTGCCGATGAGATTGGCGGGCAGCATCTTGGTTGGCAGTGCAATGCAGGTTGCCAGGACGAAGGACTTGAAGAAGTAGGCGATGCACTGATACGTGATCAGGGCGGCGATGCTGTTGGAGGTGTACATGCAATACACGAAGATCGCCGTCAATATCGAGCTGCCGATCAGCAGATAGCGTTCGCGCCCGTCGAAAAACCGTATCATCACCCAGCCGCCGATGGCCGTGGCGATGCCGGCCAGCACATAGGGCAAGGGCAACAGCAAGCCGACCGATTTCAGGTTCAGGCCGCGTTGGGTCATGAGATAAGTCGGCATCCAGGAATCCAGTCCCTTGTTGACGATGCTGAGGCCGAACCAGACTGCCACGATCTGCCACATCAGCGGCGTCTTCAGCAAAGCGCGGAAGGCCTCCTTGTTGATGGCCTTCTTTTCCGCGTCGGCCGCAGCGTCGCCCTTGATCGCCCTGACCGGCTTCACCACGAACCAGTACACCAGCGCAAACACCAGGCCGGCTATGCCGATGTAATGGAATACGTTGCGCCAGCCGAACTGGATGATCATCGGGGCAATGATCAGCGGCGCCAGCATGCTGCCGACATAGTTGGACGACATCAGCAGCGATGACATCTTGGGGCGCTCTTCCTTGTCGAAGGTTTCCGCCACACCTTTGACGCTGGCGGCGGGAAATGCGCCTTCGCCGAGACCGAACACGAAACGGATGACGACCAGGCTGGAGATCGACCACGCCAGGCCGGTAAAGGCGGTAAACACCGACCACATCAGGATCGAGATCACGATCACCGGACGCGATCCGAAACGGTCGGCGAGCCAGCCTCCCGGCAACTGCAGCAGCGAATAACCGAGGAAGAAGCTGCTCAGCAAGATTCCCAGGTCGGAAGGCTTGAGCTGAAATTCGCCGGCAATGTAGGTCGCCGCAAAGGTGATCGCAGCGCGGTCGATATAAGAAACGCACCAGCCCAGATACAGCAAGGCCAGCACCACATACTTGTATTTGCCCGTTTCTGTCGCTGCCTTCATGCTCGGTTTCCTTCCCAAATGGAATTGGCTCGCTGACGCCAAGGGCATGGTCGCGCAGACTGTCGCGACAACACCGGCATGCAGCATGGAGTCCATCCTACGATTGCCACTGGTTTGCAACAAGAACAATGTTTCGAATAATCGATTGCCGATTCGGCAAACCACTCCTAAAATGGCCGCATGACCAATACCCGTATCCTGCAAGAAACCGCCGTGCGCTACTTTCTGGAAGTGGTGCACCGGGGTTCGATCACCGAGGCGGCGCTGACGCTGAACGTGGCGTCTTCGGCCATCAGCCGCCAAATTGCCCGGCTGGAAGATGAACTGGATACGCCCTTGTTCGAGCGCGTGTCGCGCGGCATGAAGCCGAATGCGGCGGGAGAGTTGCTGGCCGCGCACGCCTTGCGCGCGCAACTGGAAACCGAGCGCATCGGCAATGAGTTGCTGGCGTTGAAAGGCTTGCGGCGCGGCGAGGTGAAGCTGGCCAGCACCGAAGGTTTCGCGCTGGACTTTTTGCCGACGGCGATCGAATTCTTCCGGCGCCAGCATGGCGGCATTCGCTTCCAGCTATCGGTCGGCAGCGCCGGCGAGGTGGCGCAGGCGATCCGCGAAGGCGCGGTCGATATCGGCCTGACATTTACCATGGCGCCGGACCGCGACATCAAGGTGGAATACGCCCAGAGCGCGCCGATTCTCGCCGTGATGCACCCCGGCCATCCTCTGGCCGGACGCAAGCAGGTAGTGCTGACGGAACTGAGCGCTTACCCGTTGGCGCTGCCGCAAAAGAACATCACCATGCGCCGCCTGATCGATGCCTGCTGCAGTCGCAGGAATCTGTTGCTGGAACCGGCGTTGAGCAGCGACTCGATCAACGCCCTGCTGGGATTTGTGCTCTCCGGCGACGGCGTGGGATTCTCGGCGGGCCTGCCGATACGCAAGCTGGTTCAGAACGGCCAGCTGGTGGCCTTGCCGATCCGCGACCGCGACATGAATACGCTGCAAATGGAAATTCAATCCTTGTCCGGACGTACCTTGCCGGAAGCTGCACGCGCATTTCTCAATACCTTGATCATGCGCGCAGGCGATGTTTAATTTCAGTCGAAATCGAATACGCCGTCCATGCCCCCATGCAGAGGCACGACTGCTTTTTCATTTGAGCTGGATCATCGATATGGTTAAACTTGAGCCGTAAGTGGACTGGCCCCATGCCGACATTTGGTCGAACGCCGTGCCCGGCTGACCGCATATTTCAAAAAACACACAATCCACTCAGGAGTCCGCATGCTTATCAAACGTTTGTTCCAGCACATCCGCTCCCTCAACGCCTGCGCGATGCCCGGCGATGGCGGTTCGGATATTCCCTTGCTGTTTCCGCTCGGGCATTTCTATTCACCGATCGCCAACACGGCCGACATCCGTGCACGGGAGGCAAAAATCTGGGCCGAAGTCGACTCCATGCCCGGCATCGATCTGCGGGTCGACAACCAGCTTGCACTGGCAAAGGCGCTCAAGCCTTATACGGCGGATATTGACTGGCCAACGGATCAACCGAATGATCCGACCCGTTATTTTTACAATAACGACCAGTTCCCGATGCCCGACGCCGAGTTTCTGTACGCAGCGCTGCAGCACTTCCGGCCGAAGAAAATGATCGAAGTCGGTTGCGGGTTTTCCTCGCTGGTCACGGCCGAAGTCAATCGCAAGTTTTTTCAGAACACGATCGAGTTCAGTTGCATTGAGCCGTATCCCCGGCAATTTCTGGTCAATGGCGTCGAAGGCATCACGCAACTGGTGCAACAGAAGGTTGAGGATGTCGATCTCGGTTTTTTTGAGCGGCTGGGTCCCGGCGATATCCTGTTCATCGACTCGTCGCATGTGTCGAAGGTCGGCAGCGACGTCAACTATCTGTTTTTCGAGGTGATTCCCCGATTGCGTCCGGGGGTGATTGTTCATATCCACGACGTTTTCCTGCCCGACGAGTACCCGAAAAACTGGATGATTGATCAGGGCCGCAACTGGAACGAACAGTATCTTGCTCGTGCATTCTTGCAGTTCAATCATCACTGGGATGTGATGTGGGCCGGGCATTTCATGGGGACTCGCTATCCGGCGGATATTGCGTCGACTTTCACGCGTCTGCCGGAACGGATCGGTCACGGCAGCAGTTTGTGGCTTCGCCGTCTGTCCTGACCTGGGTGTGACCCGGTTTGTAAAGTTTCCGGGTAAACATGGGAACGAAATACGCCCGCCTGTCGTGCCGTATCAAGGCTGTTCGCACTCAACCGAGGAGGAAATTCCTCGGCGGCGCGCCCTGTATTTCATCGACGGCGACACTTTCATCCTTGAGGCCGACGCCGGTGAGTTGCCGGCGGCTCGCCTCCTGCATCAGATAATCGAGTCTGAAGGCGGCTTCCGCATAGGACAAGCCCGCCGGACGTATGTTGGAGATGCAGTTGCGCTCCGCGTCCGCCATGCCGACGCGCGGCATCCAGCTCAGATACAGCCCCATGCTGTCGGGTGAACTCAGGCCTGGGCGCTCGCCGATCAGCACCGCCACCAGCCTGGCGCCGAGCAGGCTGCCGACTTCATCGCCGATCGCCACGCGCCCTTGCCGCACGATGGTCGGCGCAGCCTGTTTCCAACCATGTCCGCTGATCCGCTGTTGCAATGCTGCAAGGAAAGGGACGGCATGCCTTGCAATCGCCAGCGACGACAGGCCGTCGGCAATGACGATGGCGAGATCGTAAATACGATCGCTGCTCCGCCCTTCCTCCTGTCCTTCCTCCTGCCTTTGCTCCCGTCCTGCCGGCGCCAGCTCCCTCCGCGACGTATCGCTCAACCGTCGTCCCAGGTCGGGCCGCTGCAGATAGGTCTGCCGGTCGCCGGCGGCGCTGTCGAGAATGCGGCAAGCTTCCGATCCTGCAATGCCTGCGTCCGTCAGTTGCCGGCGCAACTGTTGCGCATCCAGCGCCAGATGCACGGCGTCGCGCGCCTGCGCATGCGCCAGCTGGAACGCCAGTTGCGGCGACGTCGGCAGGCTCACGCCGGCACGACCGAGCGCGATGCGCGCCGCGGTGAATTGGCGCAGCGTCTGCCAGGGATTGTCGATGACGGGAGATTTGTCGTTTGTCATGTGCGCCTCGCTGTTTGCGTTTTTCAGGGAGTCGCCATCGTCACGACAGGCGCTGCAAAGCATCGCGAAACGTCGGCGGCAAGCTTTCGCTGAGACGAAACTGCGGCTCGCTGCCGAAGATCTGCATGCGCTGCAGCCACGCCTCGAATTCCGGCGCCGGCCTGAGACCCAGCACCCGCCGAACGTATAGTGCATCGTGAAACGACGTGGTCTGGTAGTTCAGCATGATGTCGTCGGAACCGGGAATGCCCATCACGAAATTGCAGCCGGCCGTGGCCAGCAAGGTCAGCAGATTGTCCATGTCGTTCTGGTCGGCCTCGGCATGGTTGGTGTAACAGACGTCGCAGCCCATCGGCAGCCCCAGCAGCTTGGCGCAGAAATGATCTTCCAGTCCGGCGCGGATGATCTGCTTGCCGTCGTACAGGTATTCGGGACCGATGAAGCCGACCACGGTGTTGACCAGCAGGGGCTTGAACTTGCGCGCCACGGCATAGGCGCGCGCCTCGCAGGTTTGCTGGTCGATGCCGTGGTGCGCGCCGGCCGACAACGCACTGCCCTGCCCGGTTTCAAAATACATGACGTTGTCGCCCACCGTGCCGCGTCCCAGCGACAAGGCCGCGCTGCGCGACTCCGCCAGCAAGGCCAGGTCGATGCCGAAACCGCGATTGGCGGCCTCGGTGCCGGCGATCGACTGGAACACCAGGTCGACCGGCGCGCCGCGCCCGATGGCGGCGATCGTGTTGGTCACATGGGTCAGCACGCAGGACTGGGTGGGGATCTGGTAGCGCGCGATGATCTCGTCCATCATCGCGACCAGCCTGATCACCTGCGGTACATTGTCGGTGGCGGGATTGATGCCGAACACGGCGTCGCCGCTGCCGTACAGGAGTCCGTCCAGCAGGCTGGCGGCGATTCCGCTGGCGTCGTCGGTCGGATGATTGGGTTGCAGCCGGGTGGACAGCCGTCCCGGCAAGCCGATGGTGTTGCGGAAGGCCGTGACGACGCGGCATTTTTTGGCGACAAGGATCAGGTCCTGGTTGCGCATGATCTTGCTGACCGCCGCCGCCATCTCGGGTGTGATGCCGGGCGCGACCGCGCTCAGCGTCTCGCCGTCAACGTCGTCGCTCAACAGCCAGTTGCGGAAATCGCCGACGGTCAGATGACTGATCGCGGCAAACGCGCCGGCATCGTGCTCGTCGAGGATCAGCCTGGTGACTTCATCGTCTTCATACGGCACCAGTGCTTCGCTGAGAAAAACACGCAGCGGCAACGCCGCCAATGTCATCTGCGCAACCACCCGCTGCTCGGCATTGCTTGCCGCCACGCCAGCCAGCATATCGCCGGAGCGCAACGGCGTTGCCTTGGCCATCAAGTCCTTCAGATCACGGAATTGATGCGTGACGGAACCGACCGTATGACTGAATTGATACACCGACATGATTTGTCTTCCTCCATCGCGTCGCCAGCGTGCCGGCCGACGACGCGATTGTCTTCTGATATCGACCCCACTATGCCGTCAGTAGAGGCGTTGTCTTGCCGTACTTGATGCTGGTTTCGACCGGCAGCCAATTGCCGGTCGACTCTTGCCTGCCTTGCAACAGGAAACGCGGCTGCCTGGCGTCCATCTGGGCGGCGGCCAGCTTCGACAATTCACCGATCTTGCCGGTCTTCATGCGGTTGACGATCAGTCCGAAGCGGGTATCCGCGAAGTCTCTGAGCATATCGTAATCGCCATCGCTGTCGCCGGCCACAAAAATCGGGCCGTAGCCCTTGCTTGCCACCAGCTCGCTCTTGATCGCGACGGTCTTGCCCGGCCCCCAGGTCAGCGGCCAGTTTTTCAGATAGGCATTCTTGAATACGGCGCCGTCACGTTCCAGGCGCAAGCCGATGACGTTCTCACGCGAGACGTTGTAGCCGTATTTCGGATTGGTGGCGAACACGGCCACCACATCCTCCAGCGAGGCGGTACAGACATAGACATCGATTCCATGGTCGCGGAAGGTATCCATCATGCCGCCGATTTCGGTGCATAAGCGGATGCCGTGAAAGTGCGATACGCTGACCACGCCGGCCTTGCCGGGGCGATCCGCCGGACTGGTGTATTTCACTTTGGTCAACGCCGCGCCCAGGGCCGCATCGTTGGATGCCTCGGCAAGCGCCATCACCTCGGCGACGGTCATGTTGGCGAAAAAATAAATCACCCAGGGATAGCCGACGTTCACGCCATGGGTGTCGTTGACGGCTTCGTAGAGGTAATACAGCTTGGTGCGGAAGTCGAGGAACTCAGCGGTCGCGACGATTTCTTCCAACGGTTTGCTGCCGGCAAAACCCTTGTAATTGGCATGCAGGAATGCGTAGTCGGCGTCGAGATCGGCGCAAATGGAATCGAGGTCGACGACCTTGCCGGCGGCATTTTTGAAATCAGCCGTGAACGGTCCCGGCGGCACGTTCTGGCGGATGATGGCGCTGAATTCCGATGGCGTCAGCTTGAACGACAAGGTATTGATCTGATGCATCAGCAATGCTTCTTCACAGTCGTTCATGATGCTGGTGTTGTCCCAGTCGAATACCGCGTACGGCCGCTTGCCGCTCTTGTACGTCCCCGACGTATTGCCGCAGGCGGCAATCATCTGTTCAACCATCTGCCGGTTACGCGGCGACCATTTGGCGCGGTCCAGTCCTACCGGTGCGATCGGTACCGCGGCGGTTTTCGCCTGCGCAACCAACGGCGCCCCCACCATTGCCGCGCCTGCGGCGGAAGCCAGCGCACGTCCCAAAAATCCCCGTCGCGCAATTGCCGGTGCGCCAGTTTGTTGTGTCTTGTTCATGTTGTGCATTCTCTGCCTGGTGAATGAAAGTTGAGAGGAAAACCGCGGTGAATCAGTAGAACTCATCTCATTAATAATCGTGAGATGCGTTCTAGGTACTCTTGGCGAGTCCGGAAACTTCGGCGCGGCGGCCTCCGGTCATGAGGAAGTAGCCATAACCGAGCGCCAGGAAAACCAGAAAAATCAGGAAGATCAGCCAGTTGTAATAGATCATCGTCGCCATGCACACCACCGCGCCAAATAAGGCAAACGCCGGAAAGAACGGGTAAAAAGGAGCGCGGAACGGCCTTGCCAGCCCGGCTTCCACACGGCGCAACTTGAACAGGCTCAACATGCTCAGGATGTACATCAGGATCGCTCCAAACACCGACATGGTGACGATATTGGCGGTCAGCGTCTGGCCGCCGATGGTGATCAGCTCGTCGCTGTAAATCGCGGCGATGCCGACCACGCCGCCTGCCAGAATGGCACGGTGCGGGGTCTTGAATCGCGGATGCACTTTAGCGAAATAGGCCGGCAGATAAGCTTCCCGCGCCAGCGCGAAGATCTGCCGCGAATAACCGAGAATAATGCCGTGGAACGACGCCACCAGCCCGAACAAACCGAGCCATACCAGCATATGCAGCCAGTTGCTGTTGGCGCCGACGATCAGCTTCATCGCTTGCGGCAGCGGATCATTGATATTCGCCAGCTTGGTCCAGTCTCCGGCGCCGCCGGCAAACAGCATGACGCCGATCGCCAGCACGACCAGGGTCAGAATGCCCGTGATGTAGGCAATCGGGATCGACCGTTTGGGATCCTTGGCTTCTTCCGCCGCCATCGCCACGCCTTCAATGGCGAGGAAAAACCAGATTGCAAACGGTATCGCCGCGAACATGCCGGGAACCGACGCCAAGGTGAACACATCCTTGCCTGACCACCCTCCTTTGGTGAAATTGATCATGGAGAATCCCGGCGACACCACGCCCATGAATACCAGCAACTCAAAAATGGCGAGCAGCGTGACGCATAACTCAAAGGTCGCCGCGATCTGCACGCCGACGATATTGAGCGTCATGAAAACAAGGTAAGCGCCAAGCGCCGCGGTTTTTGGATCAATCGTCGGAAACTGCACATTCAGATATGCGCCGATGGCCAAGGCAATCGCCGGCGGTGCGAATACGAACTCGATCAGCGTGGCGGCTCCCGCCAGATAACCGCCGGTCGGACCGAAAGCGCGCTTGCTGTAAGCGAACGGACCGCCCGCATGCGGAATCGACGTGGTCAATTCGGTAAAGCTGAAAATGAAAGTCGTATACATCGCGGCAATGAACACCGCCGTGACCGTAAAGCCAAGCGTGCCGGCGGAAGCCCAGCCATAACTCCAGCCGAAATACTCTCCCGAAATCACCAGTCCGACGGCAATTCCCCACAACTGCAACGTGCTCAAAACCGGCTTGAGGCCTTGATGCTGGCCGGACGTCGTAGATTCCATATGAATACTCCTGTGCAATACCCGATGCGATTGATGCTGTTGAGACAAGACCAATCGGAGACGAATCGATGACGGCAGGCATAGGGTTTGCTTGTAATCGTTGTCATCGATCTTCGGATTGAATATAGCAAGGGGGAAAACAACGGCGTTATCGAAAATCGGCAAACATGCAGCATGTATGGCGCTGCGCAGAACACTGCCCTTTACATCACAGGAAAAGCCCTTGTCAGAGTCCATCCTTTCATCTGCACAATCAGCTCCATCGCCGGTGCACAGCCATGAAGCCCTGCGCACCGTTGTCGCGCATGACGTGGACGAACACGCACACAACCTGACCAATTGGGAACAGCGTTACGACCAGATCGCCGCCGGACGGTTTTGCGGCATACTCGACGAATGGCGTGCCTACGGCCTGCAGATTTTCCGCGAGCGCAGCAGCCTCGCCGTACGCCAATCCTGCTGCGTCTGGCCCGATGCTTTCTGGTTCGGTATCGAAACCGGTGTCGGCGGCATGCGCATCAATGGTCGCCAGGTCGGCGCCGGCATGATCATGACGCGACCGGGCCATCGAGAATTTGAACTGATGACGCCCGACCGGCACGAAATCCTCGGTATCGTCATCCAACGCAATATCCTGCTTGAAGCATCTGAACAGTTCGGCAGCAAAATAGAATGGTCAAAACTGGCATCGGCCGAACTGTTGCATGTCGATCAAGCCGCCTTGCATGCCTGTCGGCACCATATCCAGACGCTGCTCGATCTGGACGGCGCCGGCAACGCGCGCGCCATGCAACAAGGCAATGTCATCAGCATGCTGCTGGCGATGCTCGACACCAGCGAAATAGAAAATGAAGCCTGCACCAGCCTGGCCCGACGCCGCCGCATTGTCAACGATGCGCGCGACTATGCGATGCGCAATCAGGACCTGGCGGTGACGGTGCCGATGCTGTGCGACCATCTGCACGTGAGCCGTCGCACGTTGCAATACTGCTTTGAAGACATACAGGGAATCAGTCCGATGGCTTACCTGCGGTCATTGCGGCTGAACGGAGTACGGCGCCAGTTGCTGCATGGCCGCGCCGACGGCGCCCCCCATAGTTCGCGTATCGGCGATATTGCCGCTGCCTGGGGCTTCAGCAATTTCAGCCAATTCTCATGCGACTACAAGAAACTGTTCGGTGAGTCGCCGTCAAGCGCCGTCAAGTCGCTTGCCTGAATGCCGCCGGCGGACAATATGACGCCCCTCTCCTCTACTGCGCTGCCGACGTGCCTCTGCGTCAGGCGCCCACGAGTTTCTTGAACGTCGCCAGCACCGCGTCGCCCTTGAACGGTTTGACGATCCAGCCCTTGATGCCGGCAGCCTTGCCGCGTTCTTTCATGATCGGCGAGTTTTCGGTGGTCAGCATGATGATGTTGACGCCGGCGTTGCCGAGTTCGCTGCGGATTTTCTCTGCCATGGTCAGGCCGTCCATGTTGGGCATGTTGACATCGGACACCACCAGCTTGATGGAAGGATCGCCCTTGAGCTTGGTCAGGCCGTCGCGGCCGTCGACGGCCAGGGCGACATCCAGGCCGTTCTTCTTGAGGAAATCGCCCACTTCGGCGCGGACGGTGCTTGAATCATCGACTACCAGGATTTGTGCCATGAGATTTTCTTTTGATAAGGGTAAGAGTTAAAACAGCTCGAGCTCGCCGGTATCGCTTCCCAGTTCTTCGGCGGACACACTGAAGTCGATATCCGCGTAGGCCGATACGCACAAGCTCACGTGAAATCGTGGGGAGCCGTCCATATCGACGGCGAAATGCCGGACATGCTGGCAGTTGAGTTTTTGCAGATAGGCCGCACAGTTCTTGTCGATCACATTCGGGGTCGACATGCCGATGTGCGGAAAGAAATTACCCAGATCGCGGTTGAGGATGCCGCAGCACAGATTGCCGCTTTCGGCGATGGCGTCCATGAAGCTCTGCTCGCTCATCTCGGCCTCGTCGATATTGTTGAGACGGGCGAAATGATTGCGCGTGGCGGCATTGGGCGTAAAGTAAAACATCACCATCAGCCGAAATAAATAGGATGACACCGTCAGCACGACCATCTGCTTTTCCGGGAAGTCGCTCATGTCAGGCGGCGTGGAAATCTGCGCCTCGACGCCGGACGGCGCAAGGCTGCTCTTCAGCGACTGCGTCAGCAGCAGCTCGAAGCCGTCTTTGGCGGATTGGCTCAGCATGGACTCGGTTCCTTAAGCAGCCAGCGCTTCTTTGGTTTTCTTGTTGATCAGGTCGAGGCCGATGATGGCGCCGATGATCATCTTGCCGCCGGCCTGCAGATCCTGGAAGGTGGTGGTGGTGATCAGGTCGTTCTGGTACAGGTTGGCGCGGTAGCTCTTGGACAGTTTCTCGGCACGCTGCGCCAGGTCGCGCACTTCCGAGGCCACCACCGCAAAGCCGCGGCCATGGGCGCCGGCACGGGCCGCTTCGATGGAGGCGTTGAGCGCCACGATGATGACCTGGTTGACGATCAGCGCGAACTCGTCGTTCTTGCGATGCATTTCACGGTTGTGCGTGATCAGCACGTTCATGTCGTCGTGCCAGCGCTCGAAGGTGCGCATCAGGCCGAGCAGATTGCCGATGGTTTCCTGCGAGGCATCGCAGTTTTCCAGTACGCGCGCCATGCTTTCCGAATTGCGCGAGCTGAGCTGGGCGACGACCTGTTCGGTTTCACGCCGGGTATGCACCAGGCGCAGGTCGTTGTCGCGGCGTTGTGCTTCCAGTTCTTGCTGATGCGCATCGATGTTCTGCTGTTGCTCCTGCAGCGTCGCCTCGACGTTACGCTTGAGTACCTCGACCTGCTCCAGGTCGACCATGCGCTTCATGCGCCTGCTCTGCCGCCTGAGCAGCAAGGCCAACGGCACGCCGGACAACAGCGCTCCCAGCACGACAAACAGAATCGAATTCACCATCATGAAACACATCCTTGCAATGAAACTACACAACTGAACTGCACCACCGACTACTGCCAGAGCGGCGATCTTGCGATTACGCGACCTGCGGATCGTTGCCCGCCGCCGGCGTGCCGACAGGCAGAGCCTGATCGTGCTCAGGCACCGGGTAAGCCACGTCGATGCCGTCGACTTCCACGGCGACGTTTTCCGGCAGCAGCACATTGACCTGGAATTGACGGAAGTCGGCGCCCTCGGCCTGATCCAGGAACTGAATCTCGATGCGGCCATGCTCGCGGGTCACAAAATCCAGCACCGCGTCCATGCCGACACCGCGTCCCGACACGTCGGTGACTTCGCTGCGGGTCGAGAATCCCGGGCGCATGATCAGTTCGGCCGCTTCGGCGTCAGTCAGAACCTGGTCGACGCCGATCAGGTTCTTTTCAATCCCGGTACGGCGGATATGCGCCAGCGCCAGGCCGCGGCCGTCATCCGACAGCGCCATGTGCAGCATGTTGTCCATCACGCCCATTTGCAGACGGATCGTGCCGGCTTCGCGCTTGCCCGCGGCAAGGCGTTCTTCCGGCGTTTCCAGTCCATGGTCGACGGCGTTGCGGATCAGATGCATGAAGACGTTCTTCAGCAGCGCCGAGGAATGCGCATGGATGACGTAGCCGTTGTCTTCGATGTCGACCACCGGCGCGGCTTTACCCAGCTCCGCAGCCAATGCCGGCAGCGAGTCGGTCACGCTTGCCAGTATTTCGTCGATCGATTCAGTACCCAGCAGGCGCAAGGTCTTGCGCACGGCATTGCGCACGCTTACCAATTCGTGCAGGTTGGCCGTGTTGACCGTTTCCAGGCGGTGCAGGCTTTCCAGGATGTGCTTGCGGTCGATGGTCATGATGTGGCGTTCGACGGCAGCGGCTTGTTCCGGTGCGGCCTGACGCCCCAGGGTGACTTCGTTGATGCGGGCATAGCGGTCGATGGCCACGCGCACCTTGGCCAAATCCTGCAGCAGATGTTCCTGATTCCAGACGGCGCCGGTTTCCGGGTGGCGCAGGTCGTCGTAGTGCTCTTCGACGCTGTGCACCACGTTGCTCAGGTGCAGCAGACCGTAAGTGCGGCCGTTGCCCTTGATGGTGTGCATGTTGCGGAACAGCTTGGCGATGGCGAATGCGGTGGCTTCCGGGTTCTGATGCACCAGCTGTTCGTTCTCGTCGAGGAAACGGCGCGACGTGACGATGAACTCCTGGAACTTCGGTGCGCTCACGGCCAGGATTTCGCCGATCATTTCCAGTTCGTGTTTTTGCTCGTTGGCTTCGGCCGCCAGCTTGCGCAGTTCGGTCACGTCGCGCACGCACAGCATCAGGCGGATCACCTGATCGGCGTCGTCGGTGATCGGCGACCAGCTCAGGTCGAGGATCTTGACGCGGCCGTCGGCCATCTTCTTCTCGACTTCGCCGACCATCAGGTGTTCGTTGAATTCGAAGTTCATCACGTCTTCGCCGATGCAGGCGCCGCCGATGGCTTCGATCTGCGACAGCGTGTCGGCGCCCAGCGTGGTATCGGTAAAGACCAGGTCCATCAGGTCGCGACCGGCGATGTCGGTGGTCTCGAATACGGTTTCCAGGAAGGCGGAATATTCCGGATGCACCTTGTTGCCGTCGACCACGGTCAGGATGCCTTGCGGGATGTTCTGCAGCATGGCCTGCATGTCGGCGGTCTTTTGCCTGACCTGTGCCGAGGCTTCCTGGATCTTCTCGATCATGCCGTTGAAGGCGACGATGGAATGGCCGACTTCATCCATGCGATCCACCGGCAGGCGGCGCGTGAAGTCCTGGTTGACGGCGATCTCGGTCATCATGGTCTGCATGCGGCTGATCGGGCCGGTGATCTGGCGATACAGCAGGAAACCGATCAAGGTCAGCGCCACCACGGCGACTGCGGTCACGATGGAAATGGTTGTCGTGGTCGACGCCAGATTCGCATTCAGCGCGGCGATGGCGGTGTCCTTGCTGCGGTTCTTTTCGATGCGCAAGGTATCGACCACGCCTTCCAGCTCGGCCTGGTATTGCACCACGCCGCCGAAGAACGACGCCTGCGCCAGCGCATCCTTGCCGGCCAGCTTGAACTTGGCAGTGTTGTCGATGGCGCCGAAATAGTTGTCGAGGCTTTCCCTGGCTTGTTCGATCAGGCCTTTTTGCGCCTGGCTCACAGCCTGGCTGGCCTGGAATTCAAGGGCTTTTTCCAGCGCCGCCTTCTTGGCGGCCAGCTTTTCGTTTTCCTGACCGACCAGGTTGTTGTCGGTCTCGGTCACCATGACCATCGCGGCCAGTTGCACGTCCTTCAATTGCCCGACCAGGTCCGACGACGCCAGCACGCTCGGCACTACGCCTTCTGTCACCGACTTGACTTCCACGGCGCTGCCGCGGGACTGGAACACGGCATAACCGCCGATGGCGGAGATCGCGATGAACGTGAGAATGACGAGCAAGGTAATGCGCAGACGGATGGTCATGTGGAATTCTTCCCTGGTGGCGGTAGGCATTCGGGTGAGCTTGTTATCCAACTGATCAGCCACTCTCGACGCCGCAGCATTCTTGCACCCCAGTATTACTTCCGCATGACAACAAAATGCAAACAGGAAAAGAGAGGGGTAAATTTCCTGCATCAGCGTCGATGGGAAAAACATGAATTCATTTAATTGATGCTGCGTGGAAACAATTCGACTACTGTCATGGAACGCAAGTCACCATCGGAATTCTTTTCCAAAGACGCCGACAACGGAGAAACCGAAAGCGCGCTACCATGTTCCTTTCGTCCCATCGGGACAATGAACACCCGACTACACGCCGAGAGCACACACCGCCCGGAAAGGAGACATGCATGCAAGCATCGCCGGCCGTAGAACATATCAAACCGCCCTTCGCCCGCAGCGCCCGCCATCCCGGCGCGCCGGATCCGGTTCGCATCGTCAGTCTGGCGGGCAACGCCGCCACGACCAGCTTCACGCTACAAGCGGGAATGAATCTGCGCGACGCTATCAGCATTCCGCTGGCCGCCGCCGGCATCAGCGGCGCCACGGTACGGTTTGAAAACCTGCACGTGTCGCCGCACCATTTTTTGATGCCGGCCTTGTCGCACGACGGCAAGCACGCCGCTTTCTACAGCGCGCCGCATGAGGTCGCGGGCGGCGTGGTCATCGAACTGGCCTGCGCCACTTACGGCCGCCGCGACGGCGCGCCCTTCGTGCATTGTCACGCCATCTGGCGCGATGCCGACGGCAAACGCCAGGGCGGACACATGCTGATGGATCAGACCATCGTCGTTGCGCCGGCTGCGGCGCAGGCCTGGGGCCTGCGCAACGCCACGATGGAAACGCGCTTCGATCCGGAAACCCATTTCACGCTGTTCCACCCCGCCGTCGTTGCCGCCGTTGCCATCGATATGCAGGCCGACAGCAAGATCGACGGCCCACGCACGGTGCTGGCGCGCATCCGTCCCGATGAAGATCTGAACATGGCGATTGAAGATGTCTGCCGCATGCACGGCATCCGCCATGCGAAAGTGCGCGGCAGCGTCGGCAGCATTATCGGCGCCGAGTTTGAGGACGGTCGCGTGGTGGAAGATCTCGCGACCGAAATCCTGGTGCGCGAGGGACAGGTGAGCCCGACCGCAGACGGCCTGCGCTGCCGACTGGACATTGCCCTGATCGATCCGCGCGGCAAGGTCTGCGAAGGCGTGCTGGCGCGCGGGCGCAATCCCGTATTGATCTGTTTTGAGCTGGTGCTCGAAGAGCAGTCGGACGACTGACAGCCACCAGGCCGCCGTCGTCTGGCGACAAGTCTGCCAGACGACTTCATTACATCTCAACAGGGAAAATCAGCAACACAAACTGCCAAGTATGATTTAAGTGCGCAACTCGAAATGATTGACAGTGAGCGCATCCCTCATTCATAGTCGAATCGACTTCCTATACGCAAGACCTTGGCTGTCCACAAGAATCGTACGTCGCATAACATATTCGGCAGGGAGACAATAATGAGTCGACCGGGGGATGATTCGAGATCCGAGCTATTCTTGGTTTTCCGCTGCGACTTGCGTCTATGCGCGCTGCCCGTTGAGCACATAGTGGAAACGATGCGGTCCTTGCCGATAGAACCAATGCCGGACATGCCGGTTTTCTTGCTCGGTGTATCGATCATTCGCGGAGCCGTCATGCCGGTGATTGATGTCGCTTGCCTGCTTGGCTCCGGCGACGCTCCCATTCATGCTCGCCATGCCCGTTTTGTAACGCTCAAACTTGGCGCGCGGCGCATTGCATTTGCGGTCGACGACGTCGTCGGCGTACGCAGTTTAAGCATGCTGACAGCGGAGATTTCACCGTTGCTGGGCGCGGCCGACACCAGTTTGGTCGAGGCCATGAGCATACTCGATGCCGAATTGATCCTGATATTGCAGGCTGCACGTGTCATTTCGGATGCAGCTTGGGCTGCGCTCGATCTGCAAGGCGGCCCGCGATGATCGCCCTGCCCGACCCGCAAGAAGTCCGTCGCTTTCAGGTGCGCATTGTCGAGCTGCTGGGCCTGTATTTCGATGAGTCCAAGTTCGGCAATCTCGCCAGAATATTGCATAACCGTCTACTTTCCCGCGGCGGCACCTATACGCAATACATCGAGAGTCTTTCCGACGCGCCTGCCAATGACGAGATTGGATCTCTGGCCCGCGAGCTGACCGTCACCGAAACCTATTTTCTGCGCAATATCGAACAGTTCAAGGCTTATGCCGCTGTCGCTCTGCCCCAGCGCGCGGCTGCCGCCGGCAATGGTCAATGCATCCGGATACTGTCCGCCGGTTGCGCATCCGGCGATGAAGCCTATTCGCTGGCGATTGCCGCGCGCGAATATTTTCCCGCGCTGGCGGAAAATATTTCCATCACTGCCGTGGACGTCAACCCCGCCATGTTGCAAAAGGCCGCGCGGGCGCACTATACCAACTGGTCCTTGCGCGAATGTCCGGACGAACTGAAAGCGCGCTGGTTCAAATCCGATGGAGATACCTTCATCCTCAACGATGCAATACGGCGCATGGTCAAATTCGAAGCGCGCAATTTGACGCATGACGATGCGGACTTCTGGCAGCCGCTCAGATTCGACATCGTGTTTTGCCGCAACGTCCTGATGTATTTCAACGGCGAGCAAATGCAGGCGGCCGTCCGACGCATTGCGCGTGCGATGGCGCCGGGTGGCTATTTGTTTCTCGGTCACGCTGAAACCTTGCGCGCCATTTCCAATGATTTTCATCTTTGCCATTCGCATGAAACGTTTTATTACCAGCGCAAGGATCAACTTGCTTCGCCGGCGCCTGTGCCTATACCTATGGGCAGCCCGGTCCAGGCCGGCTGGCAGCCGGCATCGACCAAACTGGATACCGGCTGGATCACTGCAATTCAGGAGGCATCGGAGCGCATTCATGCCCTGATCCCGCAGGAATCCAACGAGGCCATCAAGCGCCCTGCACTGGCCTCGCGCCCGGTTGCAAATTTGCATCGCGCACTCGAATTCCTGCACAATGAGCAATTCGATTTGACGCTGGAACAGATTCGCGATTTGCCCATTGAACAGGCCAACGCCCCGGATGTCTTGCTCCTCAAGGCTGTATCGCTCAGTCATAGCGGCGCGTTGGCGCAGGCCGAAGCGGTATGTCGCGAATTGCTGCTGCGCGACGCGTTAAGTGCGGGCGCGCACTACATATTAGCCTTGTGCAGTGAAGGGGCCGGCGACGTCGAGGGCGCAATCGAGCACGACCAGGCGGCAATCTATCTCGATCCCGGATTTGCCATGCCGCGTTTTCATATCGGCTTGCTGGCGCGCAAGCGCGGCGATCGTCAAAGCGCGCATCGCGATCTGAGCGAAGCCCTTGTTTTGTTGCAAAAGGAAGACGCCTCGCGCGTATTGCTGTTCGGCGGCGGTTTCAAACGCGAGGCGCTGATCGATTTGTGCCGGGCGGAACTGACTGCTTTGGGAGAGTCCGCATGAGCCAGGCCAAGGCAACATCACATGCACAATTACTCGCTTTGCGAGAGGAGTTCGATCGTGACTTCACGCAAGCCCCCAGTCCGGAAAACGGCAGCATTGAAAAACTGCTGTCCATTCGCGTTGGCGCCGGCAGTTATGCAATGAGAGTCGCCGATATCGGCGGTTTGTATGTCGACCGCCGCATCGTGCCATTGCCGTCACCTGTCGGCGCGCTGCTGGGCATGGCCGGATTTCGCGGCCAGATCGCCGCCGTGTACGACCTGGCGGTACTGCTTGGCTACGTGCGCCAGACGCCGCCGCGCTGGCTGGTCTTGTTGCGCGAGCGTGAACCGGTAGCGCTGGCCTTTGATGCCTTCGACGCCCATTTGGCGGTGCGTTCCGAACATATTTTCCTCGCCGATCAAGTTGCCGCCGTCGCGCCGGCGGCGGCCCGCCCTCACCTCAATGATGCCGTGCGCACCGAACATGCATTACTGTCGATCATCAATTTGACATCGTTGTTGAAAAACATTCGCGACCAGAACATTCGGCGATAAAACAAGGAGCGATCATTCATGAACAAGCACTGGACCTTTGGCAGAAAACTGGCATTCGGCTTCTCGATATCCGCCCTCTTTTTGATCATCGTCGGCGCCGTCGGTTATTGGAGCACCTACGCCTTGATCGATACCAGTTACTCGGTCACCCGCTCGAATAAAGTGACGGCGCAGATTGCGACTTACCTCAGCAATCTGAAGGATGCAGAGACCGGACAGCGCGGTTATTTGCTGACCGGGGACAGCGCCTACCTTGAACCGTATGCCGCGGCGGTTAAAGCAGCCCCCAAATTGCTCGGCGACTTGCGCGCATTGACCTTGGACAGGCAGATCCAGCAACGTCGTATCGATCAGATCGATACCATCACGGCAGCCAAATTTACCGAACTCAAGCGCACCATTGATTTGCGCAAGGACGGCCATGCCGACGAGGCATTGAAAATCGTGCTGTCCAACGAAGGAAAGTCCCTGATGGACGAGCTGCGCAAGATCGTCGACCAGATGAATCAGGACGAACGCGAGTTGCTCGACAAGCGCGCCGCCGAAGCGGAAGCAACCGCGGCCACGGCGAAGTTCACGATCGTCGGCGGCACCCTGGTTTGCCTGCTATTCGTCAGCGTCACCGGTTTCATGATTGCGCGTTCCTTGGCGACCCAGCTCGGCGCCGCGGTCGGACACGTACAAAGTTCCTCGGCGGAACTGCAGGCAGCCGCAACCCAGCAAGCATCCGGCGCCAAGGAACAAGCCGGCGCCATGACTGAAATCAGCACGACCATCAGCGAGCTGGGCGTGACCTCTCGCCAGATCGCCGAAAGCGCGCAACGGGTGGCGCAAATAGCCGAACAGACCGCCACCTCCGCGCGCGCCGGGGAAAATACGGTCGACAAAGGGCAGGAAGCAATTTCCGTGATTCGGAGCCAGATCGACCAGGTGGTCAGCCACATGCTCGATCTCGGCCGAAAATCGCAAGAGATCGGCGCGGTGCTCGATATCGTTTCCGAATTGGCTGAACAAACCAATATTCTGGCGATCAACGCCACCATCGAGGCGACCGGAGCAGGCGATGCGGGCAAGCGCTTTGCGGTCGTGGCCGAGGAAATTCGCAAGCTGGCCGATCGCGTGGCAAACTCCACCAAAGGCATCCGTAACCAGGTCGACGATGTCCGCGGTGCAGTCAATACCACGGTCATGGCCACTGAAAGCGGCGCCAAGGCGGTCGACGCCGGAGCCCGTCAATTTACCGAAGTGGCCTCGGCGTTCAAGCAGATCGCCGGTTTGGTCGCCACCACGACCGAGGCTGCTCGCGAAATCGAACTGTCGACCAAGCAACAAGCCACTGCTGCCGAACAAGTGCGCATTGCCGTCACGGATGTCGCCCAGGCCACCCAGGAAACCGAAACCAGTTCGGCGCAAACGCAGCAGACCGCTTCGCAACTTGCCGGCTTGTCGCTCGACCTGCGGCGCATGATTCAACCGCAAGCCATTTAAAAAAAGCGATATGGCAAAAGATCCGTATCGCTACTTCAGAATCGAGGCCGGTGAGCTGCTCGAGCAACTCGCCAAAACCGTGCTCGATCTGGAAAAAAACAGCGCCAGTGCGGAGCTGGTCATGCAGTTGCTGCGCCAGGCGCATACCTTGAAAGGCGCCGCCCGTGTCGTGCGGCAAGCAGAGATCGCCGATCTGGCGCACAGCATTGAGGATAGCCTGGCCGCGTATCGCGAAGGAGCGCAGGCAGTACCGCGTGAACAGGTCGATGAAATACTCGCCGCGTTGGATGCCATCGCCGCAAAAATCGCCCAATTGCCGCGCCCCGAAAACAACGAGGCGCGCCCGGCCGCGACGGATGCAGTCCTGCGCGTTGCGCGCGCCGATGTTGCCGAGGTCGATATGTTGCTGGAAGGATTGGGGGAAATCGGCAACGAACTTGCCAACGTCAGGCGTGTGCATGCTTCGGTCGAACGCATGCGGAATCTGATTGCGCTGGCATCTCAGAAAAATACCCTGCCGGCCGCCCAGATCAGCGCCAGGATGGCGGAAATACTCGCGTTGGCCGAGACCGTCGAACGCGACATGGCGTACGGCGTTGAACGCATGGACCGTGAACTGCGACAAGCACGCGATGTCGCCGAACATTTACGGCTGGTGCCGGTGTCGAGTGTCTTCAATGCGCTGGAACGGACCGCGCGCGATGCCGCCCATAGCAGCGGCAAACAAGTCGTCTTCGAAGCCATTGGCGGCGACATGCGCATCGACGGCGAAGTGCTCGATACCGTCCAGAGCGCGCTGATTCAGTTGGTGCGCAATGCCGTAGCGCATGGCATCGAAACGGTGCAGCAGCGCCAGATGGCCGGGAAACCGGCGACCGGACGCATTACGTTGACCATCTCGCGGCATGGGTATCGGTTTTGGTTTCACTGCCATGACGATGGCGCCGGCATCGATCTCGACGCCGTACGGCGCGTGCTGCAGAAAAAAGAAAATGTCTCCGGCGACACGCAACAACTGGATGCGCCGACTTTGCTGGCGCGGCTATTGCAGGGCGGCATCAGCACCAGCAGCGTGGTGACCGAGCTGGCCGGACGCGGAATCGGACTTGATCTCGTGCGCGACGTCATGCAACGTCTAAATGGCGAAGTGATCGCCAATACCGAACGTGGCAACGGGACGTCAATTGAATTGCGCGTACCCTTGTCGCTGGCGGCACTGGACGTATTGATGGTGCAAGCCGATGGCGAATTGGTGGCGTTACCGCTGGACGCCGTGCGCCGTACCTTGCGCGTCGGAACGGAAGATATTTCCCGGACCCCTCAGGGCGATACGATTATCCATGAAGGCAAGCAGATCCCTCTGATACGTCTGCAACTGGGCATTCGGCAAAAGAAAACCGGCCTCAAGCCACTGCTAACCTCCCCTGCCGTAACGGCCATCGTGATTGCCGCCGCCGACATGATCGTCGCCTTGTCGGTCGAGCGCTTGCAGGGCATGGATACCATAGTTCTGCAACCCTTGCCGGACCTGGCTCCGGCCGATCGCATCATCCTGGGCGTGCACCTCGACGACGAAGGCAATCCGCGCATCGTACTCGATCCTGAACAACTCGTGATGCAGCAATACCGAAGCACGGCGGAATCGACAGCCTCCATGTTGCCGATTCCGGCATTGCGTCCCGTTCTTATCATCGACGACTCCCTCACCACCCGCATGCTCGAATGCAGCATACTGGAGTCCGCCGGCTTTACCGTGGAAACGGCGGCATCGGCCGAAGAAGGACTCGATATGGCATCGCGCAATACCTATGCGCTGTTTCTGGTTGATGTCGAAATGCCGGGCATGGACGGTTTCAGCTTTGTCGAACGTACGCGCAACGACCCCGCATTGCGCGAAGTACCCGCCATCCTCGTGACATCGCGCAATGCACCGGAAGACCGCCAGCGCGGCCGCGCATGCGGCGCCGCCGACTATATCGTCAAGGGCGAGTTCGACCAGGTCGGATTTCTGGAACGCGTCACCGAGTTGGTGCAGCAATGAAACGGCTGCGCGTCCTCGTTGTGGAAGATTCCCTAACGGTGCGCAAGCGTTTGTGCGAAGTACTCGACGGCGATCCCGCCATCGAGGTCGTCGGTGAAGCGGAAGATGGAAAACAGGCCATTGAGCTCTGCCGCTCCTTGCGTCCGGACGTGATCTCGCTGGACATGATCTTGCCGGTCATGAGCGGCCTGACCGCGACGGAATTCATCATGGCTTATTGTCCGACGCCGATTCTCGTGGTGTCTTCCTCGGTCAACCGTGGCGAGCTGTTCAAGACCTATGAGGCATTGGCCGCCGGCGCGGTGGACGTGCTGGAAAAACCGCGTCCCGATGATGCCGACGGCAGTTGGGAGGAGCGTTACATCGCCATGCTCAAGCTGGTGGCGCGGGTAAAGGTTGTCACGCATTTGCGCGCGCGCCTGGGCGCCATCCGCGAATTGCCGGTAACGCCACCGGCGTCGGCGCCGGAGCCGTCACGCGCGCCCAATACTTGTCAGATCGTTGTAATCGGCGCTTCCACCGGCGGCCCGGGGGCGATCGTTGAAATCCTGCATGGCTTGCCGGCGACTTTTTCCCTGCCGGTGCTCATCGTCATCCACATCAGCGCGCCTTTCGATACGGCGTTCGCCGACTGGCTCGATGCACAAACGAATCATCAGGTTCGCCTGGCGGTGGCGGGCCAGTCCTTGAGCAAGTCCTGCATCTACCTGGCGCCCTCCGGCCGGCATCTTATCGTGCAAGGACGAAAATTGCAGCTGACCGATGAAGCGCCGCGGTATTCCTGCCGCCCGTCAGTGGACATACTGTTTGAATCCGTCGCCGTTGAATACGGCAGCACTGCTGCAGCCTGCCTGCTCACCGGCATGGGGCAGGACGGCGCGCGTGGATTGCTGGCGCTGCGCCAGGCCGGCGCACTGACGATTGCACAGGACGAGGCAACTTCGGTGGTCTACGGCATGCCGCGCGAAGCGGTATTGCTCGGCGCGGCGCAACGCATCTTGCCGATATCAGAAATCGCACCGGCATTGGCGGCACTGACCAAGGGAGATCAATCATGACCCGCGCCATCCTCATCGTAGACGACAGCCTGACAGTGCGCGCCGATCTGGAGGAGGCGTTTGCCGACGCCGGCATGCCGACCATCTCTTGCGCCAGCGCCATGGCGGCGCGCATGGCGCTGGCGACTCAGCCGGTCGGACTGGTCATCCTGGATGTATTGCTGCCGGATGGGGATGGCATCGAACTGCTCAGGGAATTTCGCGCCACGACGATGGGCGCCGATCTGCCGGTATTGATGCTCTCTACCGAGGCCGAAGTCAAAGATCGCATCCGCGGACTATTGACCGGATCAAGCGACTATGTCGGCAAGCCCTATGAGCGGGAATACGTGGTCGCACGCGCAGCGCAACTGCTCGATGACGCGGCGCGTGCGAAGACGCAAGATCGGCCAGCCCCCCACTCTCGCTCTGTCCGCCCAACGGTGCTGGTCATCGACGACAGTACAACCTTCCGCGAAAGATTCAGCGAATTGTTGCAGGAACAAGGCTTCGATGTCATCAATGCGGCAAGCGGCGAGGAAGGTTTGCGCAGTGCGGCAGCCAATCGCCCGGCGGCAATCGTGGTCGATGGCATCCTCCCCGGCATCGACGGCCAAACGGTGGTGCGCAAGATACGTCTGGATGCCGCTTTGCGCCATACGCCTTGCATCCTGCTCACCGGGTCAGAATCCTATGGCGCCGAACTGCACGCGCTGGATTCCGGCGCCGATGCCTTCGTGCGCAAGGAAGAATCGCTGGACATGATGTTGGCGCGGGTCACTGCGGTCTTGCGGAAAATCGACAAGGTGGAGGCCCGCCATGCGACGGCAAGCCTGCAAAGTCCCAAGAAAATCCTGGCCGTGGACGACAGCATGACTTACCTGCATGAACTCAATTCCACACTGGGCGGCGAGGGTTACGACGTGATTCTGGCGCACTCGGGACAAGAGGCGCTCGATATGCTCTCGGTGCAAACGGTCGATTGCATCCTGCTGGACCGGCTCATGCCCGGACTGGACGGCACCGAAACCTGCCGCCGGATCAAGGCGTCGCCGGCCACGCGGGATATTCCGCTCATCATGCTCACCGCGATGGAAGATCAGGAGGCGATGATCGAAGGCTTAAGCACGGGCGCCGATGACTATGTCCTGAAATCCCATGAACTCGACGTTCTCAAAGCGCGCGTGCGCGCCCAATTGCGTCGCAAGCAGTTCGAAGAGGATAGCCGCCGGATTCGCATGGAAATGATGAACAAGGAACTGGAAGCCAGCGAAACGCGCGCTGCCCGGGCCTTGGCGGAGAGCCGTGCGGAATTGCTGGCCGTGCTGGAACAGAAAAATCAGGATTTGGAACGGGCCATCGCCCAACTGCGCGATCGCCAGCAGGAAATTGCCGAAAAAAACCTGCAATTGGAACAAGCCAATCGTCTCAAATCCGAATTTCTGTCACACATGAGCCACGAAATTCGCACGCCGATGAACGCCATTCTTGGATTCGCCTACTTGCTTGATCAACGCCATCTTGCCGGAGATACCGGCGACATGATCAGGAAAATACGCAGCGGCGGACAAACGCTGCAGTCCATCATCAACGACATCCTCGATTTTTCCAAAATTGAAGCGGGACACCTGGAAATCGAACATGCGCCTTTCCGGATCAGCACCACGCTGGATGAACTGTCGGACATCATGGCTGCGAACGCGGGGCACAAGGATCTCGAACTGATCCTCGCGCCGCCGCCCGAGCTGGGCGGGCAACTGTTTGGCGATGCGCTCCGGCTTGAGCAGATTTTGATCAATTTGACCGGAAATGCGATCAAATTTTCCGACCATGGCGTCGTCAAGGTGGAAATCAGCCTGCTTGAACAAACCGAACACACGGCGACATTGCGATTTTCCGTCAGCGACACGGGTATCGGCATTTCGCTTGACAAGCAGTCTCAGATTTTTGCCGCATTCACCCAGGCCGACGCGTCAACCACGCGGCGCTTCGGGGGCTCCGGGCTGGGGCTGAGCATTTGCCGGCATCTGGTCGAACAGATGGGCGGCGAAATCGGCGTCATCAGCGAACCGGGGCGCGGCAGTGAGTTCTGGTTTTCGATCCCGTTCGAATGGAGTGCGAACTCGGAATTTTCCGCCCCCGAAATGATGACGCTCAATGCCTTGATCGTCGACGACAATGACATGGCGCTGGAAAATCTCGAACTCACGGCGCAATCCATGGGTTGGAATGTCGTCAAGGCGCTGTCGGGCGAAGAGGCCATCGAGAAAGTACGCAGCAAACAGGAAGGCGGCGGCAACTTTGACGTTTTTTTGCTTGATTGGAATATGCCCGGCATGGACGGGCTAAGCGCGGCCATCAAGATTCGAGAAATGTTGCGGCAGGAAGCCGCGCCGATTGTGCTGATGGTGACCGCATTTTCGCGCGAAGAGTTGCTCAGGCAAACTCGCATTGATGCCATCGATGGCATTCTTTGCAAACCGGTCACGCGTTCCACCCTCCATAACAACGTCACGGAAGCCTTGAACCGCCGCAGCCATGAATCTGCAAGCGGCCTGCGCATGCAGGCCCAGAAAAAAAAGCGGCGGCGCTTGCCCGGCGTGCGTGTGTTGATCGTCGACGACAATGAAATCAACCGTGAAGTTGCCATGCTGGTCGTCTCAGCCGAAGGAGCCGTGGTTCAGCTCGCCAATGACGGAAAAAATGCACTCGACTGGCTGCTTGCCAACCCGGATGCAATCGATATCGTTTTGATGGACGTGCAAATGCCCATCATGGACGGGTATGAGACCACCCGACAATTACGCACCTTGCCGGCATTGGCGCAACTTCCTGTCGTCGCTCTCACGGCCGGCGCTTTCAAGGCACAACAAGATGCCGCATTGAACGCGGGCATGAACGCCTTCGTGAGCAAACCGTTTAATGTCGAAGAGTTGATCGCGACCATTCAACAGTTGACGCATTGTCACTCGGAGCAACCGGAGCAACCGGAGTCTGCCGCGCCGGAGCAGCCCGAAGCCTCCCCTCTTGCCGAAGAGGCGCCCTTCGATGACAGGAAGTTTCCCGGCATCGCGGTCAATCATGGTTTGAAAGTCTGGGGCGACGTGGCGCTCTATCGCAAATATCTGCTCAAATTCTGCAGCGATTTCGCAGAATACGACAAGCAACTCTCCAGCCATGCGGCGGACGATCAAAAGGCCCTTGGAAAATGGCTGCACAAACTCAAGGGCGTTGCCGGCAATCTGTCGCTCGTCGATGTCGTGCGGCTTGCCGCCGAAGTCGAGGCCATCGAAGCCATCGAGGACGGCAGCGACGGCCAGGAAATGCGGAGCCGTCTCCACGCCGCCATGGAAGTTGCGTTTGCCTCAATCGCCTTGTTCGCTGCCGATACCGAATCCGGAGCAATAGCTGCAGACAACAAATAGGCCAGATTCGCCCAGCCGGTGCTCAGTGCGCCAGATTGCCGGCACGTTGCAGGTCACGGCTGATGACGTCGAGGATGCTTTGCAACTGGTCGATGTCGTAAGGCTTGGGTAACGAGAACGAGGCATTGCCGACGTTCTTGCTGATCTGTGCGCCGTAGCCGGAGGCAAAGATGATTTTCAGCGCCGGCACCCGGACGTTCATCTGTTGCGCCAGTTCGATGCCGGACATGCCCGGCAGATTGACGTCGGTAAACAAGACGTCGAAGCAATGCCGCTCCAGCGCGATCAGGGCATGCTCGCCGCTGTCGACGCCTTCTGCGTGATGACCCAGCGCACCGAGCAGTTCACAGACCAGTTGTTGCGAATCGAGATTGTCCTCCACCACGAGGATGTGCAGACCGGCGCTGCCGCCATCAGCGGAGGGTGTCGATAAAGAAGTGGATAAGCTTGTCATCATTGTTTGTCAGTGTTGTTGATTCAACATCGTTTTTGTATGCCGCATGCGGCTGCACTCCGGCAAAATCCGGCAAGCATCGCCGCCGCATCACCGCCGAAATCCACAGCATCGATAGTAATGCATCCCTGCGGCAAATTCACGCGCCGCCGGCAGAAAGACATTTTCTCGTCAAAACGCAAAAAACCTTTGCTGTGGCGGCTTGGCGGGCGGACTTCAGATTGTCTTACAACGCTTTCAGGAGTCATCTGACAGGGGCACAAAGCCCCTGCTGCTACAGTGAGCCATCATAAAAAGACGTTTTATTTTGTTAACAGGCCCGAGAGACTGTGATGGACAGACAAAAAAATAACCTCACTTCAGGTCGCCTTCCAAGTTACTCCGATCGCGCTGCAACCGGCATCGCCGGCCTTGATGTCATCCTTGCGGGCGGCCTGACGACGCATCGTCTCTATCTGGTGGAAGGCACGCCCGGCACCGGCAAAACCACCTTCGGCCTGCAGTTTTTGCTGGCCGGCGTCGCCAAGGGCGAATCCGGTCTCTATATCACCTTGTCGGAAACTGCCTCCGAACTCAACGCCGTGGCGGCTTCGCACGGCTGGTCGCTCGAGGGCTTGTCGCTGTTCGAGATGATCGACGAGGAGGATCTCAATCCCGACTACCAGCAATCCATTCTGCATCCGTCCGAAGTCGAGCTGGGCGAGACCATCAAAAGCGTGATGGCGCGCGTGGATGAACTGCGGCCGTCGCGGGTGATCTTCGACAGCCTGTCGGAAATGCGCCTGCTGGCGCAGAACCCGCTGCGCTACCGGCGCCAGATTCTGGCGCTCAAACATTTCTTCGCGACGCGCAACTGCACCGTGCTGATGCTGGACGACCGCACCAGCGATCCGAGCGATCTGCAATTGCACAGCATCGCGCACGGCGTCATCACGCTGGAGCAATCGGCCCAGGAGTTCGGCGCCGAGCGTCGGCGCCTGCGCGTGGTCAAGATGCGCGGCATCAAGTTCAGCGGCGGCTACCATGACTTCTTGCTCGAGACCGGCGGCATGCGCGTGTTCCCGCGGCTGATTGCGGCCGACCATGCCATCGATTTCGAGGACGCCACCCTGAGCACCGGCGTGGACGAACTGGACACGCTGCTCGGCGGCGGGCTGGTGCGCGGCACCAATACCCTGCTGAGCGGTCCTTCCGGCGTCGGCAAGACGACCACTTCGATCTGCTGCGTGCTGAGCGCCCTCAAACGCGGCGAACGCGCGGCATACTACCTGTTCGACGAAGGCATCGGCACCCTGCTGATCCGTTCGCGCGCGCTCGGGATGGACATCTCGCCCTACATCGCCGACGGCAGCCTGGCACTGCACCAGATCAATCCGGCCGAGATGTCGCCGGGCGAATTCGCCAGCGGCATCCGCCACGCGGTCGAGCGGGAGGAACGCACCTTCGTCGCCATCGACAGCCTCAATGCCTATCTGCAGGCGATGCCGGGCGAAAAATTCCTGCTGCTGCAGATGCATGAAGTGCTGACCTATCTGAGCCTGCAAGGCGTGACTGCCCTGCTGGTGCTGGGACAGCACGGCCTGGTCGGCGAGATTCGCTCGGACGTGGATTTGAGTTACCTCAGCGACGCCATCCTGATGTTCCGCTTCTTCGAAGCGCACGGCGATATTTCCACTGCGGTTTCGGTGATCAAGAGCCGCACCAATCATCATGCAAGGACCATTCATGAATTCCGCCTCAGCGCCAGCCACGGTTTGCAGATCGGCGCTCCCTTGCAGGATTTCGAGGGCATCATGAGCGGCCTGCCGTCTTACCGCGGCAAGACCCCTATGCTGAACAATGCCGGTTAACTCTTCGCTCGAAGAACGCATCCTGATTCTCGCCCCGCACGGACGCGATGCGGAAGTGATCGCGCAGACGCTGTCGCGCGAGCAGCTGAGTTGCACCGTCTGCCCGGATTACGCGACGCTGCTGCAGGAGCTCTGCGGCGACGCCGGTGCGGCGCTGATCACGGAGGAAGCGCTGGTCGGCATGGACTTCAGCATGCTCCAGCAATGGGTCGAGGCGCAGGACTCATGGTCCGATTTTCCGTTCGTCATTCTCAGCGCGCGCCAGCGCGGCCAGGATCGCCATCCTTCCCTCGATGTGCTGGAGCGGCTGATCAACATGATCCTGCTGGAACGTCCGGTCAACGCCGAGACCTTGCTGCGCGCCAGCGTCTCGGCGCTGCGCGCCCGGCGTCGCCAGTATCTCAGCCGCAGCCATCTGCACGAGCGCGCGCGTTCCGAAGAACATCTGCGGCTGGCCTTGCACGCTGGCCGGCTGGGGTCATGGAGCCTGGAGCTGGCAACCTCCATCCTGATCGTGTCGGAAACCTGCAAGATGCACTTCGGCATCGCTCCCGACAGCGAATTCAGCTATGACGACTTGCTGCAGGCCATCCATATGGACGACCGCCAGCGCCATCTCGACGTCATCGAAGCCGCCATCCTGTCGAAGGAAGATTTTTCCATCGAATACAAGGTGGTCTGGCCCGATCAGTCCGTGCACTGGGTGCAGATCCGCGGCCAGACCATGCGCAATCGCATCGGCGTGCCGGTGCGCATGGCGGGGGTCTCGCTCGACATCAGCGAACGCCGCGAAGCGGAAAACCGCTTGCTGGAAAGCCAGAGCGCCTTGCAACAATTCAATGAAACGCTGGAAGCACGCATCGAAGAACGCACCTCGGAACTGGCGCAGGCCAACGATCGCCTGATGCGCGAAATGGCCGAGCGCGAGCGCACCCAGATCGCGCTGGTGCAGGCGCAAAAGATGGAGGCCATCGGCCGCCTGACCGGCGGCATCGCGCATGATTTCAACAACCTGCTCAATGTCATCATCGGCAACGTCGACCTGATCGAACGGCTGTCGGCCGACGAACGCATCAAGCGCATGGCGGGCTCGGCGCGCAACGCCACCAAGCGCGGCGCCAAGCTGACCGGGCAATTGCTGGCGTTTTCGCGCAACCAGAGCCTGGACCTCAAACCGGTGGACATCGAGTCGGTCATCGACGGCATGAAGGATCTGATTGCCGTTTCGGTCGGCACCGGCATCCATGTCGCCATCGACGTCTCTCCCGCTTTGCCGCGCGCCATCGCCGACGCCAACCAGATCGAAATGGCGATCCTGAATCTCGCCATCAACGCGCGCGACGCCATGCCGGACGGCGGCAACCTGCGCATCGAAGCGCGCCAGCGGAAAGCCTACGACGGCGTGCTCAAGCACGGCGTGTATGTCGTGATCGCCGTCCAGGACACCGGTTCCGGCATCACGCAGGACATCCTGAGCAAGGTGTTCGACCCCTTCTTCACCACCAAGGCGGTGGGCAAAGGCACCGGCCTCGGCCTGAGCCAGGTCTACGGCATTGCCGACCAGTCGGGCGGCCTGGCGCGCATCGAAAGCGTCATCGGCAAAGGCACGACGGTGGAAGTCTGGCTGCCGGTCGCGGCCGCCCGGTCTACGCGTGAACATTATCAGGAGGCGCTCGACCATGAACTGGCGCCGAAAGAAAGCGGCAACATCCTGGTGATCGAGGACGACGATGAAGTCCGGCAATTCATCGTCGAGTGCCTGGAAATCCTCGGTTATACGGTGGAACAGGCGGAGAACGGCTGGTTCGGCCTGGAGAAATTGCAGGCCGGACGCTTCGACCTGCTGATCGTGGATTTTCTGATGCCGGGCATGAATGGCGCGGAAGTCATCGCCGCCGCGCGCGCGCGCCATCCCGATTTACCCATCCTCATGGCCACCGGTTACGCCGACATGCAGGCCGTGGAAAAAGTCATCGCCCTCGATGCAGTGCTGCGCAAGCCGTTTCAGATTTCGGAACTGGCCGGCAGCGTCAAGCGCGCGATGCAGGCCTAGGGCCTGTTCACATTAAATCTACGAGATGCGTTGCTGCGCCTAGGCAGTCAACGCCTGCTGCGCGTTCGCACTCGCAGATTTAATGTGAACAGGCCCTAGTACTGTCCCCGGCTTTACTTCACGCGCTGTTTTTCCAGCTTGCGCGCCAGCGTGCGCCGGTGCATGCCGAGCCGGCGTGCGGCTTCGGAAATGTTGAAGTCGGTTTCCACCAGCACTTCATGGATGCGTTCCCACTCCAGCGTCTTGATCGAGGTCGAACGATTGCTCAGTTCGAGCTCGGTATTGCCGGCGACGTGGCCGAAGGCGGCTTCGATGTCGTCGGTATTGGACGGCTTGGCGAGATACTGGCAGGCGCCCAGCTTGATGGCTTCGACCGCGGTGCCGATGCTGGCGAAGCCGGTCAGCACCACGATCAGCATGTTCTCGTCATGCTGATGCAGCATCTGCACGCAGGCCAGTCCCGAGGTGCTGCCGTTGAGCTTGAGATCGACCACGGCATAACCTGGGTTGTGCTGTCCGAGCAAAGCTTGGGCCTCGTCCTGGCTGGCCGCCAGCAACACCCGGTAGCCGCGCCGCTCGAACGAGCGCCCCAGCGTGCGCGCGAACGCGGCGTCGTCTTCGATGATCAGCAGCAGACGCTCAGTGGACATGTTGCGAATTTTCCTTCATGGATTCCGTTGTTTTTTCTTCCGCCTGCGGACCGTCTTCCGGCGCCTGCTCGTCGGCTTCCAGGCTGATGGCGGACAAGGGCAAGGTCAGGCTGACCGTGGCGCCCGCGATGATACCGTCTTCTTCGCGATTATGCGCGGTGACGGCGCCGCCCAGCTTGCGGGCGACATTGACCACGAAAAACAATCCCAGTCCGCCGCCGGTTTTGCCCTTGGTCGACTGGTAGGGCTTGCCCAACTGATCCAGCATGCCGGGTACAAAGCCGGGGCCGGTGTCGTCGATGATCAGGCTGAGCACGTCGCCTTCGCGCATGGCGCTCAGGCGCAGCCAGCGCGGCGAGGCTTCCAGCGCATTGTCGAGCACGTTGCAGATCATTTGCTTGAGTGCGGAATCGAAGGCCACGGGCATGTCTTGCGCGATGTGGTTCTCATAGTCGAAGGCGACGATGGGACGCGTGGTGCGGAATTCTTCGGCGATGTCGCCGAGGAAGGTATTGAGCGTGGTCTTGACCGAGGATTCGCCGCGCGCTTCGCCGGCCGACAGCAGCACGCCGCTGACGATGGTCTTGCAGCGCTGCAGCTGAATCTGCATCTCGCCGATTTCTTCCAGCAGCTCCGGGTTGCTGCTGAATTCAGGCATGCGCCGCCAGTCGCCGAGGATCACCGACAGGGTCGCCAGCGGCGTGCCGAGCTCATGCGCGGCGCCGGACGCCAGCAGGCCCATGCGCACGATGTGGTCCTCTTCCGCCGCGCGCTGGCGCAAGGCCGCCAGCTGGGCGTCGCCGGCGCGGCGGATACTGCTGATGCGCGTGATGAAAATGGCCAGCAAGGCGGCGATCAGGATGAAGCAGATCAGCATGCCTTCGACGTACAGACTGAAGACGCCGTTGCCATGGTCGGGCGGCAGCGACAACGGCACGAAAAACTGCGACAACCCGGCGAAACACAGGCTGGTGATGATGACGATGGTCCAGGTCGACCAGGCCGCCAGCAGCACCGCGCTGATGATGATTTGCAGCAGGTAGAGGAAGGCGAACGGATTGGTGGCGCCGCCGCTGAGGTAAAGTTGCACCGTCAGCGTGGCCACGTCGACCAGCAAGGCAAGAAACAGCTCGCGGTTGGTCACGAAGGGCCGTTCGTGCCAGCGCAGGTGGCTGCCGATGTTGAAGGCGATCAGGCAGGCCAGCACCTCCAGCATGTGCGGCAGCGGCAAATGGATATCGAAACCGAAAATCACCACGATGATGGTGGTGATCTGTCCGAACACGGCAATCCAGCGCAACTGGATCAGTTGCAGCATGTTCTTGTGACCGGCGGCGCGGTCGGGGGCGTTGGCGTTTTTTTCCGCGCCGAGCGGCGAAATATCGTCCGTCAGCTCATCTTGCCGATGAGGAGGAATTTCGTGCGGGAGTGTGAATTGTGTATTGTCAGCCTTGCTTGCCATTGTTGCTTTCCTGGTCCAGTCGGGCCGCGCGGCGGCGTTTTTCGTCGCGCATGACCCAGAAGCCGGCACCGGCCGTCATCAGCGCCAGTCCGTACCAGGTGAGAGCATAAACCAAGTGGTTGTTGGGGAAAGCAATTACCGTCAATCCGCCTATGGGTTCGCCGGCGGCGCGGCCTTGTTCAGCCGGGGAATTGGCCGAAGCAGCGTCGGCGTCGACGAAGTACGGGGCGGTATTGTCCAGCTTGCGCGCCTGGGCGATGGCTTGCACGTCGCGTGAATACCAGCGGTCGGCGGCAGGATCGTTGTGGCGCAGGAAGCCGCCGCCCCGCTCGCTGATCCGCAACAGACCAGTGACCTCGGCCGGGCCGTCTGCGGCGCCCTCTTTCACGTCGTGCGCACCCGTGGCGATGTAGCCGCGATTGATGAGCGTGATCGTGCCGTCGGCGCTGCGCAGCGGCGTCAGCAGCCAGTAGCCGCTGCCGTAGATGGTGGCGGCCTGCACGCGCGCGGTTTGCGCATACAGATACGTGCCGGTGAGGCGGACGTGGAGGTATTCGTGAGTATCGGCGGTAATCGCCGGCCAAGCGTCAGGCCCCGGTGCGGCAACGGGCGCGGCATGGACGCGGCGATCGACGCGCTCGATCAGGTCGAGCTTCCAGAACAGGCGTTTGACCTGCCAGGTGCCGAGTCCGAGGAAACCGAAAAATACGACGGCCATGCAAAGCGCCAGGAAAAGACGCAGGCCGGAAGACCGAGGGCGCTCCGTTGCTTCCCTTGTTGCAGAAGCTGCGGCGCGCCCTGGAGACTGACTATCCGTCACTGAACGATGCGTAGAAGATGCGGATCAGTTGCAGATCACTTCATGCCAGGCATGTTGTGTTGCATATTCTGCTGCATGTTTTGCATCGAACCCGGTACGGCTTCCTGGATCAGGTCCTGGCTCATGCCGGGCATCATGTTGTGATTGAGGTGATACATGACCCACAGGGAACCGGCCAGCATGATCACCACGACCATGATCGTGAAGATCAGCGCCAGGATGGTCCAGCCGCCTTCGGACTTGGAGTTCATGTGCAGGAAATAGATCATGTGCACGACGATCTGCACCACTGCCAGGCCCAGCAGGACCAGGCCTGCGGTGCTCGATTTTTCGATCACGTTGGCCATGACCAGCCAGAACGGGATCGCGGTCAGGATCACCGCCAGCACGAAGCCGATGGTGTAGCTCTTGAGGGTGCCGTGGTCGGCGGTATGGTCGTGATGGTGGACGTCAAAGCCGTCCTGATGGCCGTACTTCTCAGCGTGCGACGGATGTGCTTGGTGTTGCGGCGCGCTCATGGCAGAACTCCCATCAGATAAACAAAGGTGAAGACGCCGATCCAGACCACGTCCAAAAAGTGCCAGAACATCGAGAGGCACATCAGGCGACGGCCGTTTTCAGGCGTCAGGCCATGCTTGTTGACCTGAAACATCAGGGTGATCAGCCACACGATGCCGAAGCTGACGTGCAGGCCGTGAGTCGCCACCAGGGCGAAGAACGAGGTCAGGAAGCCGCTGCGTTGCGGGCCCGCGCCTTCATGGATCAGATGGATGAACTCATACAGTTCCAGGTAGATGAAGCCGGCGCCCAGCAAGCCGGTGACGGCCAGCCAGATCAGCGTGGTCCTGACCTTCTTCTTTTGCATTTCCAGCATGGCGAAGCCGTAGGTGATCGACGACAACAGCAGCAAGGAAGTATTGATCGCCACCAGCGGCAGATCGAACAGCTCGGCGCCGGTCGGGCCGCCCGCATAGTTGCGGCCCAGCACGGCGTAGGTTGCAAACAGGCAGGCGAAAATCAGGCAATCGCTCATCAGGTACATCCAGAAACCCAGCAAAGTGCCGTTTTCCGGATGATGTTCCTTGACGTAATAGCGTGAGCTTGGCGCTGCGCCCATGGTTGCGGCGGAGGAGTTAGAAATCTCAGACATGGCTATCCAGCAAGCGTGTGCGGTCGGCTTCAACACGGACGACGTCGTCGGCCGGGATGTAGTAATCGCGTTTGTAATTGAAGGTATGGGTGATGATCGCGGCCATCAGGGCGACGAAACCGGCGCCGGCCAGCAGCCACATCTGCCAGATCAGGCCAAAGCCGATCACTGCGCTCAGCGCGGCGATGATGAAGCCGGCGCCGGTGTTCTTCGGCATGTGGATAGGCACGAAACCATCTTGCGGACGGGTGTAGCCGTTGGCCTTCATGTCAGCCCAGGCGTCGTTGTCATGCACGCGCGGCGTGAACGCGAAGTTGTAATCCGGCGGCGGCGACGACGTCGACCATTCCAGGGTACGGGCGCCCCATGGATCGCCGGTCGTGTCGCGCAACTGGTCGCGGCGCAGGTAGCTGACCACCAGCTGGATGATGAACGAACCGATGCCGGCGGCGATCAGCAAGGCGCCGAAGGCGGCGATCTGGAACCAGATCTGCAGCGACGGATCTTCGAAGTGGCTCATGCGGCGGGTAACACCCATGAAACCCAGCACGTACAGCGGCGTGAAGGCGACCCAGAAACCGATGCACCAGAACCAGAAGCTGCAACGGCCCCAGAAATCGTCCAGCTTGTAACCGAAAGCCTTGGGGAACCAGAAGTTGATGCCCGCGAACATGCCGAACACCACGCCGCCGATGATCACGTTGTGGAAGTGAGCAATCAGGAACAGGCTGTTATGCAGCACGAAGTCGGCCGGCGGCACCGCCAGCATCACGCCGGTCATGCCGCCGATGACGAAGGTGATCATGAAACCAATGGTCCACAGCATGGGCACTTCGAAACGGATGCGACCGCGGTACATCGTGAACAGCCAGTTGAAAATCTTGGCGCCGGTCGGGATCGAGATGATCATCGTGGTGATGCCGAAGAACGAATTGACGCTCGCCCCGGAACCCATGGTGAAGAAGTGATGCAGCCAGACCAGGTAGGACAGGATGGTGATCACGACGGTCGCATACACCATCGAGGTGTAGCCGAACAGGCGCTTGCCGCTGAAGGTCGAGACGATTTCAGAGAAAATGCCGAAGGCCGGCAGAATCAGGATGTAGACCTCGGGGTGACCCCAGATCCAGATCAGGTTCACGTACATCATGGCGTTGCCGCCGAGATCGTTGGTGAAGAAGTTGGTGCCGAACACGCGGTCCAGCGACAGCATGCCGAGGACGGCGGTCAGGATCGGGAAAGCCGCGACGATCAGCACGTTGGTGCACAGTGCAGTCCAGGTGAAGACGGGCATCTTCATCATGTTCATGCCCGGCGCGCGCATCTTGACGATGGTGGCGATCAGGTTGATGCCTGATAGCAGCGTCCCTACCCCGGCAATCTGCAATGACCATATGTAATAGTCCACCCCCACATCAGGACTGCCGAGGATGCCCGACAGCGGTGGATAGGCCAGCCAGCCGGTACGGGCGAATTCGCCGACGAACAGCGAAGCCATCACCAGGCCGGCGCCGAATGTCGTCATCCAGAAGCTGAAGTTGTTCAGGAACGGGAACGCCACGTCGCGTGCGCCGATCTGCAGCGGCACGACGTAGTTCATCAGGCCGGTCACCAGCGGCATCGCCACGAAGAAAATCATGATCACGCCGTGGGCGGTGAAGACCTGGTCGTAGTGATGCGGCGGCAGGAAGCCGGCCGAATCGCCGAAGGACAGCGCCTGTTGCGCACGCATCATCAGCGCATCGGCAAAGCCGCGCAGCAGCATGACGATGCCGAGGATGACGTACATGATGCCGATTTTCTTGTGGTCGATGCTGGTGATCCAGTCGCGCCACAAAGTACCCCACAGGCGGAAATAGGTAATGCCGCCGAGTACGGCGACGCCGCCGATCAGCACGCCGATAAAGGTGATCAGCAGGATGGGTTCATGAAAGGGAATCGCTTCCCAGCTGAGACGGCCGAAGATCAGCTTGGTCATGTCAATATGGTCTGGCATCGTTACTTTCCGCTGAAAAAGAAGGTCGCGGCGCCATGCATTGCAGCCTGCATGGCACACTTGCCGGCTGCGTGCATCGACATCGATGCTGCCGCCGGCGATTCTTTCGATTGATTATTCATGGTGGTGCTGGCCGGCTGCCATGGCGACTTCCTGCGGCGCAGCCTTGGCGGCGCCCTTTTCGGTCTTTTCGCCCTTGGCGTCATCCTTGACGTTCTTGTCGGTCATCATCTGCTGGTCCATGCAGACCTGGCCTTCGGCGACGCAACGGTTCAGGATCGCGTGGAACAGCGTGCCGTCGACGGCATTGAAGTGCTGCACCGGATCCTTGATGCTCGGCTTTTCCAGCGCGATATATTCAGCGCGCTTGAGGGCGCCGCCGCTGGATTTGACCTTCTTGACCCAGGCGTCGAAGTCCTCATCGCTCACGCCGTGGAACTTGAAGCGCATGTCCGAGAAACCGGCACCGCTGTAGTTGGCCGAGAAGCCTTCAAACTCGCCCGGCTTGTTGATGACGGCGTTGAGCTTGGTCTGCATTCCCGGCATCGCATAAATCTGTCCTGCCAGCGCCGGGATATAAAAGGAA
Source organism: Herbaspirillum sp. CF444 (assembly GCF_000282135.1). Taxonomy (GTDB): domain Bacteria; phylum Pseudomonadota; class Gammaproteobacteria; order Burkholderiales; family Burkholderiaceae_D; genus Herbaspirillum. The sequence goes on along the minus strand of NZ_AKJW01000035.1, from coordinate 13,582 downwards.
TTCATCACGGTCGAAGCGGTAATCTTGAATTCGATCGGACGGTCGACCGGCGCCGCCAGTTCATTGACGGTAGCAATGCCTTGCTCCGGATAGATGAACAGCCACTTCCAGTCCAGCGCGACGACTTCCACGGTCAGCGGTTTGACGTTTTCAGGCATCGGGCGCTGCGCGTCGAGGCGCGACAGCTTGCGGTACGGGTCGAGCGTGTGGGTGCTGATCCAGGTCAGCAGGCCGAGCGCGATGATGATCAGCAGCGGCGCGCCCCAGATGACCAGCTCGAGCTGGGTCGAGTGATCCCAGTCCGGCTCATAGCGGGCCTCGGTATTGTTCTTGCGATAGCGCCATGCAAAAAGGACCGTCAGCGCAATCACCGGAACGATGATCAGCAACATCAGGATGGTGGAAATAACGATCAGTCTGCCTTGCTGGCTGGCGATGTCTCCGGAAGGATTCAGGACGACCGTATTGCAACCAGCCAGCAAAACTGCAGGCAGAAAAATGAGTCCGCGGCGAATGAGGTGTGAAAACATGCAGGGAAAGTCCAGTCGGAGCTATCAAATCATGCTAATGTACACTTACCGTAAAGCATTGGCGATTGGACAATTTGTCCTACCCTGATTCCTGTCTTGACTGTCAACAGACCGTCAGCATGATGTCAGAGCGACAATACAGGACGACAATAAAACCAATCGGCAAATATTCAACAATGCTTCGCGGAACGTAGCGGCATTACAGACCGAACCAAGAAAGAGAGACAATGATCATGGCTAGCACTCATATTCATCACCCTGAAGTTCCTGGCAAATTTTCTGCAAATACGCCTGTCGGTGGTTCTGATAATGTAAATAATGCCAAATCTGATCATCCAGTGATTGCACCCGGCGATATTGCAATCGGCGTGGTCATCGGAAGGGCTTCAGAATACTTCGATTTCTTCGTGTATGCCATAGCCTCGGTGTTGGTTTTTCCCACTATCTTCTTCCCCTTTGAGCAACGCCTTGAAGGCACGCTTTACGCCTTTACCATTTTCGCCTTCGCATTTATTGCGCGACCGTTCGGCACCGTTATCTTTATGGCAATACAGAGAAAACTGGGGCGCGAGGTCAAGCTGACGCTGGCGCTCTTCCTGCTGGGCTTGTCCACGGCCGGAATCGCCTTCCTGCCGACGTATGACCATCTGGGCTTCACGGCCATCGTCCTGCTCGCGGTGCTGCGCATCGGCCAAGGCCTGGCGCTGGGCGGCTCGTGGGACGGCCTGCCGTCGCTGCTGGCGCTGAACGTGCCGAAGAACAAGCGCGGCTGGTACGCCATGCTCGGCCAGTTGGGCGCGCCGGTCGGCTTCATCGTCGCCGGCCTGGTGTTCGCTTACCTGATCGGCAACCTGACCAGCGAAGACTTCCTCGACTGGGGCTGGCGCTACCCGTTCTATGTCGCGTTCGCCATCAACGTCGTCGCGCTGTTCGCCCGCCTGCGCCTGGTGGCCTCGGAAGAATATGCCAGCCTGCTGGCCGAACGCGAACTGGAACCGACCAGCGTTATCGAAATCACCCGCACCCAGGGCCGCAACCTGATCATCGGCGCCCTCGCCGCCTTGGCCAGCTACGCGCTGTTCCATCTGGTGTCGGTGTTCCCGCTGTCGTGGATCTCGCTGTACTCGATGCGTTCGATGAGCGACTTCCTGATGGTGCAGGTGTTCGGCGCCGTGTTGATGATGGTGGGCATCGTGCTGTCCGGCCCGATTGCGGACCGCTTCGGTCGCCGCACCACGCTCGGTGCGCTGGCGGTGCTGATTGCGGTGTTGAGCGGCTTCGTGCCGACGCTGATCAACGGCGGCGATACCGGCCAGGACATCTTCATCCTGGTGGGCTTCGCCCTGCTCGGCTTGTCTTATGGCCAGGCTGCCGGCGCGGTGACGGCCAACTTCCCTGCCAAGTATCGCTACACCGGCGCGGCGCTGACTTCCGATCTGGCATGGCTGGTCGGCGCGGGTTTTGCGCCGCTGGTGGCGCTGGGCCTGTCGGCGCACTTCGGCCTGGCTTACGTCAGCATCTATCTGCTGTCGGGCGCCGTCTGCTCGCTGGCGGCATTGAGCGTGAACCGTGCGCTGGACGTACGCTGAGCGCCTGAGCATCAAATAAAAACGGCCTGGCTTGCATCTCTGCAGCCAGGCCGTTTTTTCGTTAACCCTCCCCGGTTTTAAGCTACCCGCCCCAATACGTCGGCGCCGCTTTGCTGGTAGATCTTGTGCGCCGGACGCGCCAGGCCAAGATTCTCGCGCAGCGTCTTGCCTTCATACTCCGTGCGGAACAAGCCGCGCCGGCGCAGCTCCGGCAGCACCAGCTCGACGAAATCGTCCAGCCCGCCCGGCAGCGTCGGCGGCATGATGTTGAAGCCGTCCGCGCCGCCATGCAGGAACCAGTCTTCCAGCCGGTCGACGATGCTCTCCGGCGTACCGTGTATCGACCAGTGGCCGCGCGCCGTCGCCACGCGCAGATAAAGCTGGCGGATGCTCAGGTTTTCGCGGCGCGCCAATGCCGTCACCAGCTGGAAGCGGCTCTTGGTGCCGTTCGGCTCCTGCAGGTTTTCCGGCAGCGGCCCGTCGAGCGGATAGCCCGACAAATCGATGCCGCCCAGATGCTGCTGCAACAGCGACAACCCAACCGCCGGATGGATCAGCGACTGCAACTCTTCGAACTTCTCCCGCGCCTCGCTTTCGCTGCGGCCCACTACCGGGAACACGCCAGGCATGATCTTCAGTTCGTCCGGATGGCGACCGTATTTATCCAATCGCGACTTCAAGCCGCTGTAAAAATTCTGCGCATCCTGCAGCGATTGCTGCGCGGTGAAAATCACTTCGGCCGTGCGCGCCGCCAGTTCCTGCCCCGGACCGGACGACCCGGCCTGCACCACCACCGGATGTCCTTGCACCGGACGGGCCACATTCAACGGACCGCGCACGGAAAAGTGTTTTCCCTTGTGATGAATCGCATGCAATTTATTGAAATCGAAATGCACGCCCTCGGCCTGATCGAAACGGAAAGCATCATCCTCCCAGCTATCCCACAAGCCGCGCACCACGTCGACGAATTCCTCGGCGCGCTCGTAGCGGGCGGCATGTTCGGGATGCTTGTCGAGGTTGAAGTTGTGCGCCTCCGACTCCGACCACGACGTCACCACGTTCCAGCCAGCGCGGCCATTGCTCAGATGATCGAGCGACGCGAACTTGCGCGCCACGTGATACGGCTCGTTATATGTCGTCGACACCGTCGCCACCAGGCCGATGTGCTCGGTCGCCTGCGACAACGCGGACAGCAAGGTCAAGGGCTCGAAGGTCGCCGCACGCGACGTCAGATGCAAGGTCTCGGCATCGTGCGAACGGATCGCCACGCCGTCGGCCAGGAACAGCGCATCGAATTTGGCGCGCTCCGCAGTCTGCGCGATCTGCCGGTAATGCGCGATGTTCTGTCCGGCATCGGCTTGCGCCCGGGGATGGCGCCAGCCTGCGACGTGATGACCGGTTGCCTGCAAAAAGGCGCCAAGTTTCAGTTGTTTTTTCGGTGTGCTCATGATGCCACCGCCACCGTAGAAACTGTCTCGGCAGAACGTGTCTTCTCCGGCACGTTGCGCGCCACGCTGCGACGACCGTCGACGCTGACCGGAATGTCGCCGGCGATCGTCACGCGCCGTACCACGCGATGTTGATCGCCATAGTCGTTGATCGCATAATGCTGCGTCGCGCGGTTGTCCCAGATCGCCACGTCGCCCGCCGACCAGCGCCAGCGCACGGTATTTTCCAGGCGCGTGACATAGCTGTCGAGCAGCTTCAGCAGATGCTCGGAATCCGCAGTCGGATAGCCCAGCAGCTTCTTGACGAAATGCCCGAGCACCAGCGTGCGCTCGCCGGTTTCCGGATGCACGCGCACCACCGGATGTTCCGCTTCGTAGATGGTCGAGGTGAACACTTCGCGATAGCGTTTGAGTCCCGTTTCGCTGGCATTGAAGCGCGAGGCGTAATCGTAGTCGTTGGTGTGCAAGGCCCACAGATTGTCGGCCAATTGTCGCAGCGCCGGCGGCAGATCCAGATAGGCCTGCGCCGTATTCGCCCAGACCGTGTCGCCGCCATGGGCAGGAATCTCCACCGCGCGCAGTATCGATGCCTGCGGATACGCCACGTCGAAGGTCACGTCGGTATGCCAGGAATTGGCCCGGCCGCCGTGCGCGGAATCCAGCTCCAACAGATAGCCCGTGCCGTCCCGCACCGGCACCGTGGGATGCGCCACCGGCTGTCCGAACAATTTGGCGAAAGCTTCCTGCCCGGCATCGTCAAGATGCTGCTGGCCGCGGAAGAACAAGACCTTGTACTTCAGCAGCGCATGGCGAATGGCGTCGAAAGTTGTTGCGCCCAGATCACCGGACAGGCGCACGTCGCGAATTTCCGCGCCGATGCGTCCGGCAACGGGATGCAAATCAAGCAATGCTTCTGACATCTTGTCTCTCCTTGATTGAAATAACTAAGATTCCGTCTTACGGTTGTGCTGCGGAAGACGGACGACAATTTTTGCGACAGGCGACATTGGCGGTGTCCGGGCGACTGTCGTTGATGAAGCCGTCACGATTGGGCATGCGCACTTTCGGCAAAGACTGCGCATCGAGCACAGCGTTGTCGGCCACGATGCCATTCAGATGGAGCAGGTACGCCGTCACCGAATACACCTCGTCGGCGCTCAGGCTCTGCGGCGCGTTGTACGGCATCGCCCGGTTGATGAAATCGAATACGGTCGTCGCATAGGGCCAGAAGCTGCCGATGGTTTTGACCGGCTTTGCCGTCGCCAGCGAACCTTTGCCGCCGACGAGCTGATCGGCAAGTCCACCCTCGCCCTTGGTTCCATGGCAGGCGGCGCATTGCCGGGCATAGACGTCGCGACCGCGCTCAACGCTACCGCTCCCTTTGGGCAACCCTGCGCCGTCGGCAGCGACGTCGATATTCCACGCCGCCAGATCGCGCTCGCCGGCGGCATGGCCAATGCCGTAGATTTGCGCCTGCGCAACCGGCTGCGCGAGCAAGGTCGCACTGAAGGCAACAATGGCAGCGACGGAAAACGGCTTAAACCTGGACATTGGTGATGACTCCGTCGCTTGCCACTTTCCAGCTCTGTATGGCGTTGAAGTGATAATTCGATTCGACGCCGCGCGCTTCAACCAATTGCGTTGCCTTCGGCTGTACATAGCCGGTTTCGTCCACCGCCCGGCTTTGCAACACCATCGGCGCGCCATCCCAGCGCCACGGAAAGCGAAAGCGCGTCAGTGCGCGGTCCAGCACCGGCTCCTGCAATTGCGCCGTGCTCCAGCTGTGCCCACCGTCGGTCGACACGTCGACGCGCTTGATGCGTCCGCGTCCGGTCCATGCCAAGCCAGAGATTTCGTAAAAGCCTTTGCCCCTGAGCCGATGATCCGGCGCAGGAAAGGTAATCACCGACTTGGTTTCCATCAGAAACGTAAACTGGCGCGCCGTGCCGTCCGGCATCGAATCCGTGTACTTCGACGTTTCTTCGCGTGTCATGAAAGGTTCGCGCCCGACCTTCAGGCGACGCAACCACTTGACGCTCATGTTTCCTTCGAAGCCAGGCAGAAAAAGACGCAAGGGATAGCCATGCTCCGGTCGCAGGCGCTCGCCGTTCTGCGCATACACCAGCAAGGCGTCATCAAGCGCCTTGCTGAGCGGGATGCTGCGCGTCATGCTCGCCGAATCGGCGCCCTCGGCCAGAATCCACGCGCCTTCCGGCTTGATACCAACTTCCTCCAACACGACTGCCAACGGCACGCCGGTCCATTCGCAGCAAGACAGCAAGCCGTGGCTGAACTGCAGCGAAGCGGTACCCGGCCCCTTCCATTCACGGCCGGTGTTGCCGGAACATTCCAGAAAATGAATTCGCGACACCGACGGCAAGCGCACCAGATCTTCCATCTTGAAAATTGTCGGCCGCTCCACCAGTCCATGCACCGCCAATCGGTGCTGGTCGGGATCGATCTGCGGTATGCCCGCGTGATGCCGTTCAAACACCAGACCGGTCGGTGTGATGATGCCGTGCAGATTCTGCAAAGGCGTCATCGACGAGTTCGCTCCCGGCAATGGCGCTGCACCACGAGAACGACGCACCACATTTTTTTCATACGGCGACGGCTGGCCATAGGGATGCCACAATACCGGCTCACCCGGCGTCTTGCTCCATGGCGCCACCTCCAGTGGTTCGGCCCGTGCGCCCGGCGCGAAGGCTGCGCCGACCAGCGCACCGCCCAGACCAGCGCCGCCGCGCAGGAAACGCCTGCGCCCTGCTTCAGAATTCGTCTTGCGGCTCATCGTTGCGGTTGTCTCTGTTCGCTCTTCTTGTTCTTTTAAATGGCGAATTGCCATTGACGGATCTGTTCAAGATCGATTGCATCCGCACGCAAAGGCGGCTCCGCCAGGCTGGCGCTGTCGCCGGAGAACTCCTTCAACACCTCCTGCTTGACCTCCGCAAAGGCGGTGGCCGCCCGCTCGCGTGGATGCGCCAGGTCCACCGGAACGATGCGCCGGATGCGCCCCGGGCGCGGCTCCATGACGACGACTTTGTCGCCGAGATAAATGGCTTCTTCCACATCGTGCGTCACCAGGATCATGGTGATGCCCTCGGCCTGCCAGATGCGATGCAGTTCTTGTTGCAGATACGCGCGCGTCAATGCATCGAGCGCGCCGAAAGGTTCGTCCAGCAGCAATATCTCCGGCTTGCTGACCAGCGCGCGCGCAATCGCCACGCGTTGCGCCATGCCGCCCGACAATTGATGCGGATAAGATTTCTCGAAGCCTTCAAGGCCGACCAGTACGATGTGTTCGCGCACCGCCTGGCGCTTTTGTCCCGGCGTCAGGTCGGCATTGAGCAAGCCTAGCTGGATGTTGTGCTCCACCGTCAGCCAGGGAAACAGCCGATGCTCCTGGAACACGATACCCCGTCGCAGACTGGTGCCGACGATGCGCTGACCGTCCAGTAAAACCTGCCCTTGATAATCCTCTTCCAGTCCGACGATGAGACGCAGCAAGGTTGATTTCCCGCAACCGCTGGAACCGACGATGCTGACGAATTCACCCGGCGCTATGGTCAGGGTCACGTCTTCCAGCACCGACAGGTCGCCATTTTTGACGGGATAGGATTTACTCAGATGCTGGATATCCAGCGTACCGGCCAATGACATGTCTACTCCTTAAAATTGTGCGACCGAGCGACCGCGCCATGCCAGCAGACGACGTTCCAGGCGCGCCGCCAGCCAGTTCAGCGCGAAACCGACAAAGCCCACCACGATCACGCCGAAAATCACCAGATCCATCAGAAACAATTCGCGCCCGTCGATCATGGTGTTGCCGATTCCCTTGCCCGATACCAGCAGGTATTCCGCCCCCAGCGTCGCCAGCCACGCGTAGATCAGCGCCAGATGGATGCCGGCGAGGATAGACGGCGATGCCGCCGGCAGGATCAGCTTGAACAGCCACTGACGCCGGTTGAACTTCAGCACGCGCGCCGCTTCGATCAGTTCGCCCGGCACGCTGCGTATGCCTTCAAAGGTGTTGAGCACCACCGGGAAAAACGCCGCCAGCGACAGGAAGGCCACCTTGGCCGCATCGCCCAGGCCGAACCAGACCGACAGCAAGGGAATCCAGGCAAACAGGGAAATCTGCTTGAGCGTATGGAAGGTCGGGCCGATCATGCGTTCGAACAGGCGCGACAAACCGAAGGCGACGCCGAATGCCAGCCCCGCGCTCACACCGATGGCAAAGCCGATCAGGTCGCGCCGCAAGCTGGCTGCGAGCGCAGTCCACAATTCGCCGCTGCGCACCTGTTCGACGGCGGTATCCCACACTTTCCCCACCGGCACCAGCAAGGGCGACGTCGTCCAGTGATAACGGGCAGCCAGCCACCACAGCGCCAGCAGCGCTACCGGCAAGACCCAGCCGCGCAGCACCTTGGGTACGGGATGCTTGTCTTCGGGATGAAGAAACGACATGGCGCTCTCCTCTCAGAATCCGCTGCGGCGCCAGCCGAGCAGGATCACTTCAATCCGCGCCAATACCTGATCCAGCGTGTAGCCCACCACGCCGACCACGACCACCGCCGCCATCACGACATCCAGTTGGAACAACTGCCGGCCGAAGACGATCATGTAGCCCAGCCCCTCCGACGATGCCAGCAACTCCACCACCACCAGTGCCAGCCACGCATGCGTAAAGCCATAACGCACGCCGTTCCATATCGGCGGCAAGGCGGCCGGAAAAATCACGCGCCACAGCAATTGCCAGCGCGAGAATTTCAGCACGCGCGCCACCTCGACATAGCGCGCCGGCACGTTCTCGATGCCCTTGTAGGTATTCAACGCAATCGGCACCAGCGCCGCCTTGGAAATCAGGATGATCTTGAGCGCCTCGTCGATGCCGACCAGCAGCATCAGCAAAGGCAGCCAACCCAGCACCGGTACCTGGCTGAAAGCCTTGAACAAGGGATAGACATAATCCTTGAACACCGGCGACAAGCCCATCGCCACGCCGAGCAGCAAACCGCCGGTCAGTCCCACGCTGAAGCCCAGCAACACGCGCAGCAAACTGATTTTCAGGTTGTCGAACATCTCGCCCGAAGCCACCAGATCGGCGAAGGTCAGCAGCACCGATTGCGGCGACGGCAATACCTGCGGCGCGACCCATTCAAAGCGGGCGGCGACATACCACAGCAACAATAGAAACAAGGGAAAAGGCAAGGCCAGCCAGCGCGGCGACCATTGACTGAAGAAGCGCGCATGCAGTGATGCCACTGCAGCCGCAGTGGCAGCAGGCGCCGGTTTCGATTGCGCAGATTGCGCCGATGGCGATAACTCCAGGGCAGCCTGCTGCGTACTCATGACTCAGGTCCCCAGAATCTTGCCATTGACCTGGAAGATCGGCCAGTAGTTTTCCAGCCGCAGCTCCTTCAGTGCAACCTTCAGATAACTCTGGTCGATCCACTGGTCGACATCGAATTTGGCGCGGCTCAGTTTGAGTCGATAGGCCTGTTCCACCGAATCCTTGTAGCGCGCCACAAGGAAAGGATCGAAATTCGGATTGATGCGCACGCGCAGCGGTTCGCCGTCGTAGTCTTCGCGCCAGTGCTCGTAGGGCGTCCCGGCTTTGGCCCACAGGCGCAGGACTTCTTCGCGGTTGGCTTCGTCCGATGCCCACTTCGATGTCTTCACGAAAGTCTTGACCACGCGCGCGGTAATCGCCGGATATTTTTGTGCGAACTCTTCCGTCACCAGGACGTGCGACTGTGTGGTGAAAACCGGCGAGCCGCCCTTGCTGCTGTAAACGATGCGCGCCGCATTCTTGTCGCGCAGACGCAGCAGGTTGATGTTGCCGAATGCGGCGTCGATATCCTTGGTGCTCAACGCCGCCAGCGTCGTGGCCTGGTCAAGATTGATGGCGCGCAGATCGCGCTCCTGCAAGCCGTTCGCTTCGAGCACGCGGTTGATCGGCAACTGGGCGTTGGTGCCCTTGAAGATGGCGACGCGCTTGCCGCGCAAATCCTTGACCGACTGGATGGACGAGTCGGGCGGCACGGCGAGATAGATGTTGGAACGCACGCCGGTGGCGAGCACGAGTTTGGTCTTGAGTCCCGCCGACTTGGCCACGATGGCCGGCAAATCGCCCTGAAACGCAAAGTCGAGCTGATTGTTGGTCAAGGCTTCGTTGACCGCGGGTCCGGCGCCCTTGAAGAAGAACCATTCGACCTTGATGCCGTCGGCCTTGAACTCCTCTTCGACCCAGCCTTTGGCGTTGGCGACCGCCGCGGAGCTTCCCGAAAACTGCGGCGGGTTGCCGATGCCGGGCTGCGCCACGCCGATGCGGATGGTGGCCGGCTGATTTGCCGCGCGCGCTTGCAGACCCAGCAATGCGGCACCGGCGCCGACGCCACCGGCAGCGAGATGCTTGAGTACGGTTCTGCGATCCAGAGTCATTGGTTTCCCTTGCTTGTTTGTCGATGCAGACGGCTCCGATGGCGAAGCGAAAATCTGCGATCAAGTATAGGCAAGGGAAAACCGGCGACAAACGAATGAATTCGTATGTCCTTATGCGAAACTTTTTTCCTGAAGCGGCGATACCGCGCGATATCAACGATCCATCTCAGCGATCCATCTTGAAGCCGCCGACGATCGTCGCCAGTCGCGTCGCCTGGTCCTGCAAGGATTGCGCAGCGGCGGCGGCCTGCTCCACCAAGGCGGCATTCTGTTGCGTGCTCTCGTCCATGTGCGTGATGGCGCGATTGATTTCTTCGATGCCGGTGCTTTGCTCGGAACTGGCAGTGGCGATTTCGCCGACGATGGCGCTGACGTTCTTGACGCTGGCCACGATCTCCACCATGGTCTGTCCTGCTTTTTCCACCAACTGGCCGCCATCGGTCACTTTCGACACCGACGAATCGATCAGCACCTTGATCTCTTTGGCGGCCTGTGCGCTGCGTTGCGCCAGGCTGCGTACTTCGCTGGCGACCACCGCAAAACCGCGTCCCTGCTCGCCGGCACGCGCCGCTTCGACGGCGGCATTCAAGGCGAGGATATTGGTCTGGAACGCGATGCCGTCGATCACGCCGATGATGTCGACGATCTGACGCGACGACTGATTGATCGCTTCCATGGTGGCGACGACGTTGCCGACCACCTCGCCGCCTTCTGCCGCAATGGCCGACGCCGCCAGCGCCAGTTGATTGGCCTGGCGCGCGTTGTCGGAGTTCTGTTTGACGGTTGACGTCAGTTCCTCCATGGCGGAAGCGGTTTCTTCCAGGGCGCCGGCCTGCTGTTCGGTGCGGCCCGACAAGTCGAGATTGCCGCTGGCGATCTCGGACGACGACACTTTGACGGCGTCGCTGGTGCGCCGGATCTCTTGCAGGATGGTGGTGATCTTTTGCACGAAGACGTTGAACGACCGCGCGATCTGGCTGACCTCATCCTTGCCGTCTTCCGGCAGGCGCATGGTCAGGTCGCCGTCGCCGGAACCGATGCTGTCCATGGCGTTGCGCACCTGCGACAAGCGTTTGAATACGGCCCTGGTGATCATGCCGAGAATCAGTGCCGCCAACGCCGCCACCAGCACGATGGCAACCAGCGACGATTGCGTCGCGTGGCGCATGCCGGCATTGACGTCGGCCTTGTCGATCGCCACCAGCAAGGTCCATTCGGTGCCTTTCACGGGAATCGCCTGCACCAGCTTGGCGGCGCCGTTGAGCACGATTTCTTTTTTGGCGGTGTTGGCATCGTCGCCGGCGAAGGCATTAAGACGTTCCGCCGTCAGCTCCGGGTTCCAGTCCTTCACCGGCTTGTTGATCCATTGCGCATCGGGATGCGCCAGCATCATGCCGTCACGATCGACCAGAAAGGCGAAGCTGGCCGGCGTCGGATGCACCGCCTTGACCACGTTGCTGACGCCGTCCAGAAACACCGCCGCCGCCACCACGCCTTGCAGGACGCCGTCCTTCTTCACCTGCGCGGTGAAGGACACCATCGGTTTCTTCGTGACGACATCGGTGTAAGGCTTGGTCACCACGGCCTTGCCGGCCTTGACCGATTGCTGATACCACGAACGTCCGGTCGGATCGTAGCCGGGCGGCAGTCCCTCGGCGGCGGAAGTGAAGGCAGTCTTGTCTTCCTTGCCGAAGGTGGTGACGTAAAAGCCGCCGCTCTTCTGCAACTGCTTGATGACGAACACCGGGTCCGCCTGCAGCACGCCGTCGGCAGCCGCTGCCGCCATGCCGGCCTTGGCCGCCACCCACTCGTTGATCGCCGAGGCATAACCGTCGGCGATGGAACGCGAACTCTGGTCGATGGCGTTGTCGTTGTCGGTTTTGATAATCACGTACGACACCGTACCGACCAACCCCAGGCTCGCAATGAGCAAGGCAATACTGAAAAACAGAATACGCGTTCTGATTGAGGTAAACATGGCTGACCTTCCCTGGCTATTTTTATTGAACTACTTGATACGAACGCTTCAAACGAACTTGCCAATCCGACCGACAACAGCCTCACGCACCGACCCGCTGGTGATGAAGGAATGCGCCACCTCAATATCGTTGTGGAACCAGCGGTCGCCATCCAGGCAAGCCGGGATCTGCTTGCGGATTTCTTCGTAAGCCGCCTGCGTCCCCTCGCCCAGCACGAAGTCCTTGAGCAGGTCTTCCGTCATGGTCAGCCCCTGCGCCGCCAGCAGCATTTCCACGCCGACGATGTACTGCGTGTTGGCAACCACGGTGGCCGCCTTGCGCGCGCACCAGGTCGAGTTGGAGACGTGGTCTTCGCTGTTGCCCTTGGAGGGAATGCTGTCGACGCTGCCCGGCATGGACAACGTCCGGTTTTCCATCACGAGCGAACTCATCGAGCATTGCACCACCGGATAGCCGGTATTGACGCCGCGCACGCCGCTCATCAGATTGCGCGGCAGGCCCCACGACAGGGTCGGATCGATCAGGCGCGCGATGCGGCGTTCGCAAATGCTGCCCAGGTCGGTGATGGTCATCGCCAGCAAGTCCATCGCCTGCGCCAGGTACTGGCCGTGGAAGTTGCCGCCGGAAATGATCTCGAAGCCGCCGCCCTCTTTGTCGAAGATCAGCGGGTTGTCGGTGGCGGAGTTGATTTCCTTGTCGACGATGGTGTCGATGTAGTCCAGTGCGTCGAACACCGGGCCGTAGACTTGCGGCGCGCAGCGCAGCGAGTAGACGTCCTGGATACGGGAGGAATACGGGATGTCGGTGCGGCGCAGTTCGTCCGGCAGTTGCACCGAACGTGCTTCGTGGGTGGTGCGGGTCGAGCCTTTGAGCAAGCTGCGGATGACGGCGGCGGTCTTGATCTGGCCGGCATGCGGACGTGCTTGCTGGATGCGCGGATCGAAGGCGGACATCTCGGCGCGCATGGCTTCCAGCGTCAGGCCCAGCGACAGGCAGGCGTCGGTGAGCAGGTTGCGCGAGTCGTGCGCGGCCAGGACCGCCACGGCCAGCGAGGCGGTGCAGCCATTGATGAGGGCCGAGGCGTCTTTGGCCTTGAGGTCGAATTTGACCGGGCCAATGCCGGCCTGGGTGATGGCTTCCGGAGCGCTCATGCGCTTGCCCTGGTACATCACTTCGGCTTCGTCGAAACCGACGATGGCGGCGGCCAGGTAGGCCAGCGGCGCCAGGTCGCCGGAGGCGCCGACGGAACCCTTCTGCGGCATGATCGGGTGGATGCCGGCGTTGATGAAGGCCAGCAGGCGATCGACCACTTCCACGCGCGGCGCCGAGTAATTGCTGGCGAAGGCGTTGGCGCGCAGCAGCATGGTGGCGCGGCTGACTTCTTCCGAGAACGGTTCGCCGATGCCGGCGCTGTGGGCTTTAATTAACTGCGTCTGGAACAGTTCGATGTGTTCGACCTTGATGCGGGTGTCTTTCAACAAACCGACGCCGGTGTTGAAGCTGTACATCATGGGCGCTTCGTCGTGCATCCAGGTCGATTCGATGAAGTCGCGGCTTTGCTTGAGGGCGGCGCGCGAGGAGTCGGCCAGGGC
>NZ_AKJW01000034.1 GCF_000282135.1 Herbaspirillum sp. CF444 | reverse complement strand
AAAAAAAGCCGATGAACAGGCGGTCGCCGCGCGTCGTGCGCAGCGGCAGGAAACCCTTGCGCTCCACCGTCGGCGAACGCAGCTCCCAGATGGTCATGCCCGCCAGCATGATCGCGATGCAAATGAAAAAGATGGCCACCGGCGGCGTCCACGACATCCATGCAAAAGCACCCATGGTCAAACCCTCCCCATTGCAAAGCCCTTGGCGATATGGTTGCGCACGAACCAGATCACCAGGGCGCCCGGAATAATCGTCAGCACGCCGGCAGCAGCCAGGATGCCCCAGTCCATCCCCGCCGCCGAGGCGGTGCGCGTCATGATGGCGCTGATCGGCTTGGCGTTGACCGAAGTCAGCGTGCGCGCCAGCAGCAACTCGACCCAGCTGAACATGAAGCAGAAGAACGCCGTCACGCCGACGCCCGACTTGATCAGCGGCAGGAAGATGCGCATGAAGAAGCGCGGAAATGAAAAACCGTCGATGTAGGCCGTCTCGTCGATCTCGCGCGGCACGCCCGACATGAAGCCTTCCAGGATCCATACCGCCAGCGGCACGTTGAACAGCATGTGCGCCAGCGCCACGGCGATGTGCGTATCCATCAGTCCCACCGTCGAGTACAGCTGGAAGAACGGCAGCAGGAACACCGCCGGCGGCGTCATGCGGTTGGTCAGCAGCCAGAAGAACATGTGCTTGTCGCCGAGGAAGCGGTAGCGCGAAAAGCCGTAGGCGGCCGGCAACGCCACCAGCAGCGACAGCACCGTGTTGATGGCGACGTAGATGATGGAATTGATATAGCCGGAATACCAGGAGGCGTCGGTGAAGATGACCTTGTAGTTGTCCAGCGTCGGCTGGTTCGGCCACATGGTGAACACCGCCAGCGTTTCCTCGTTGGTCTTCAACGAGGTATTGAGCAGCCAGTACAGCGGGATCAACGTGAAGACGATGTACAGCGCCAGCGTCAGCAGACGCGGCCAGCTGCTTTGCTTGTCGCCTTTTTTTCTTTTATTCATGATTGGCTCCTGTCGTTTGTCCGCTATTGCCCGCGCTTTGCATCCAGTTGTACAGCACGAAGGACAACAGCAAAATGATCAGGAAATAAATCAGCGAAAACGCCGCGGCAGGTCCCAGGTCGAACTGGCCGACCGCCTTTTGCGTCAGGTACTGGCTCAGGAAGGTGGTCGAATTGCCGGGACCGCCGCCGGTGAGCACGAAGGGTTCGGTGTAGATCATGAAGCTGTCCATGAAGCGCAGCAGCACCGCGATCACCAGCACGCCGCGCATCTTGGGCAGCTGGATGAAACGGAACACCGCCCAGCGGCTGGCGCCGTCGATCTGCGCCGCCTGATAATAGGCGTCGGGAATCGAGCGCAAGCCGGCGAACGCCAGCAAGGCCACCAGCGGCGTCCAGTGCCAGACGTCCATCACCAGCACCGTGATCCAGGCATCGAGCGAATTGGAGGCATAGTTGTAATCCATGCCGAGACGGCTCAGCACATAGCCGCCCAGGCCGATGTCGGCGCGTCCGAAAATCTGCCAGATGGTGCCGACCACGTTCCATGGAATCAGCAGCGGCATGGCCAGGATCACCAGCGCCGCCGAAGACTTCCAGCCCTGCGCCGGCATCGACAGCGCCAGGCCGATGCCCAGCGGGATCTGCACCAGCAGCACGCAGAACGAAAAGATCAACTGGCGCAGCAGCGCCGAATGCAGTTCGCTGTCGCGCATCACGGCGCGGAACCATTCGAGGCCGACGAACACGCTCTGCTCTGGGCTGATGATGTCCTGCACCGAATAATTGACCACCGTCATCAGCGGGACGATCGCGGAGAACGCGACCGTCAGAAACACCGGCAGGATGAAAAACCAGGCCTTGTTGTTGTATGGCTTGTTCATGACCTATCGCCCTATCCTTTCGTCATTGCTGAAGAAGATCGTCTCCGGCTTCGCCAGGCGCAGCCATTGCCGGCCACCATCCAGCCTGGTCGAGGCGTCGAGCCTGGCCTTGACGATCTGGCCGCCGAATTCCGCGGTGAGCAACTGGCTGGTGCCGAGATGCTGGACTTGCACGACATTGGCGCTGACCGCGCCCGGCGCGCCAGCGGTGGTCAATTCCACGAACTCCGGCCGGATGCCGAGCTTGAGTTCGCCGTTGGCGTGCTTGAGCGCCTGCAATTGTCCGGCGTCGATATCCACGCGCTGCTGTCCGATCACGACGGCGTCGCCGTCGATCTGCAGCGGATAGAAATTCATGCCGGGACTGCCGATGAAATAACCGACGAAAGTATGATCGGGACGCACAAACAAGGCTTCCGGCTTGCCCTGCTGCACCACCTTGCCGTTGGTCATGACGACCACTTCGTCGGCGAAGGTCAGCGCCTCCACCTGGTCGTGGGTGACGTAGATCAAGGTCAGTTTGAGCTGATGGTGGATTTGCTTGAGCTTTTGCCGCAACTGCCATTTCATGTGCGGATCGATCACCGTCAGCGGCTCGTCGAACAGGATCGCGGCGACGTCCTTGCGCACCAGCCCGCGCCCCAGCGAGATCTTTTGCTTGGCGTCGGCGGACAAGCCGCTGGCGCGCTGATCGAGGTCGCGGGTCAGTTCGAGGATCTCGGCGATTTCATGCACGCGCGAGCGGACTTCTTTTTCCGCCACTTTGCGATTGCGCAGCGGGAACGCCAGGTTGTCGAACACGCTCATGGTGTCGTACAGCACCGGGAACTGGAACACCTGCGCGATGTTGCGGTCGCGCGTGGCCATCTGCGTCATGTCCTTGCCGTCGAACAGCACCTGTCCTTCGGACGGCACCAACAAGCCGGAAATGATGTTGAGCAGCGTCGACTTGCCGCAGCCGGACGGGCCGAGCAAGGCGTAGGCGCCGCCGTCTTCCCACACCATGTTCATCGGTTGCAACGCGTAATCTTGCAAGGACGCCGGATTGGGCCCGTAGGCGTGGCCGAGATTGCGGAATTCAATACGTGCCATGTCAGTCTCCCTGCGGGGCGCTCAGCAGGCGGCCCTCGGTATCGAACAGAAAAATCTGTGCGGCGTTGATGTTGACCTGCACCGCGCTGCCGATCTCGAGCGCATGCACGCCGGGCAATTGCGCCACCAGCGCATCGCCGCCGTGGCGCAGGTGCAGATAGGTTTCGGAACCGCTCAGTTCGGCCAGGCCGACCGTGCACGCCAGGCTGACGCCGGCGCCGACGAGCGCCTGCAAACGCACGTCGTTGCAGCGGACGCCGACCTGGCAGCGCTGGCCCGCGACCAGCGCCAGATTGCGGCCGGCAACCGTCAGCACGCTGCCGTCGTCGAGCCGCACGCTGGCATTGTCGATCGCAGTCGCCGGCAGCATGTTCATCGGCGGATCGTTGAAGATGGCGGCGACCTGCGTCGATGCCGGCGCGTTGAACAACTGCAGCGTCGGACCGAACTGCAACAGACGGCCGGCGTGCATCACGGCGGTGTGGCCACCGAGCAGCAGGGCTTCCTGCGGTTCCGTGGTGGCGTAGACCACGGTGGTGTCGCCGTTGGTGAACAGGGAGATCAGTTCCGAGCGCAGTTCTTCGCGCAGCTTGTAATCGAGATTGACCAGCGGTTCGTCCAGCAGGACCAGCGGCGCGCGTTTGATCAACGCGCGCGCCAAGGCGGTGCGCTGCTGCTGGCCGCCGGACAGTTCGCCCGGCAGGCGTTGCAGCAGGTGCGCGATGTGCAGCTTTTCGGCGATCTCGGTGACGCGCTGGTGAATTTCCTGCTGCGGCAATTTTTTCAGGCGCAGGGGCGAGGCGATGTTTTCGTACACGCTCAGCCCGGGATAATTGATGAATTGCTGGTACACCATGGCGAGGTTGCGCTCGCGCACGCCGACGCCGGTGACGTCCTTGCCGTCGACCAGCACGCTGCCGCTGTCGGGCTTGTCCAGTCCGGCGATGATGCGCATGAGCGAGGTCTTGCCGGCCTGCGTCGGGCCCAGCAGGACGTTGATGCCGCCCGCCGCCAGCTTCAGATCAAGCGGATACAGGTGCGTTTCCGCACCCACCGTCTTGATCACTTGTTTTAATTCCAGGGTCACGCTATCTCCTTGCTGCGGTTCTGTTTGTTGCTCTTCTGTCGCTCATTTCTGCTCATGTCTGCTGGTCTATGCCTGTTCCTTCAGCCATTGCTGCAGGCGCGCCACGTGATGCGGCCGGCAATACAGGCCCAACTTGCTCCGGCGCCACAAAATGTCTTCCGCGCTACGGGCCCATTCGACGCCGTGCAAGTAGCGCGCTTCGACTTCGTAAAGTCCCGGCGCCAGCTCTTCGCCGAGATCGGCCAGGCCGGCGGCGCCATTGAGCAAGCGCTCGGCGCGGCTACCATAGCTGCGTGCATAGCGCTGCGCCAGCACCGCCGGCAACCACGGATGGCGTTCGCGGAAGCCCGCCAGGAAACGCGCGAAGTCGTAACGCCTGACCAGCTTTCCCGGCTGCTCCAGATCGCCGCCTGGCAAGGGCGCGTCAGCCGTCCAGGACGCCGCCTCGAGCCCCAGCCGCGGCGACAGGATGGCCAGCGCTTCTTCGGCGAGTTTGCGATAGGTGGTGATTTTTCCGCCCCAGACGTTGAGCATGGGCGCGCCGCTGTCGTTGCATTCCAGCAGGTAGTCGCGCGTCACGGCGGAGGCATTGGCCGAATTGTCGTCCAGCAGCGGACGCACGCCGGAATAGGTCCACACCACGTCGTCCGACGAAATCTGGCGGGTGAAATAGCGATTGGCCATGTCGCACAGATAGGCGATTTCATCCGTGCTGATTTCTACCTTGCCGGCGTCGCCGGTGTATTCCAGATCGGTGGTGCCGATCAGCGTGAAATCGTCCTGATATGGAATCGCGAAAATGATGCGCTTGTCCGGGTTCTGAAAAATGTAGGCGTAAGGATGGTCGAACAAACGCTTGACGACGATATGGCTGCCCTTGATCAGGCGCAGGCCGTAGCTCTTGGTGGCGCCCGGTACCGCGTCGGCGAATTGCGCGGTCCACGGACCGGCGGCGTTGACGATGGCGCGCGCGCGAACCTGAATGCTGCCGTCCTGTTCGTTCTCCAGCGTGGCGTGCCAGATGTCCCCTTCGCGGCGCGCAGCGATGCATTTGGTGCGCGTCAGGATGCGCGCGCCGCGTTCGCTGGCGTCGAGCGCATTGAGCGCCACCAGGCGGGCGTCGTCGACCCAGCCGTCGGAATAGACGAAACCGCGGCGATAGTCGCCCTTGAGCGGTTTGCCGGCGACATGTTCGTTGAGCTTCAGCCCCTGCGAGGCCGGCAGGATTTCACGCCTGGCGAGATAGTCGTACATGAGCAGGCCGGCGCGGATCAGCCAGGCCGGACGCTGGCCGGCGTCGTGCGGCATGACGAAGCGCAGCGGCCAGATGATGTGCGGCGCCGCGCGCAGCAGTACCTCGCGCTCCTGCAAGGCCTTGCGCACCAGTTTGAATTCGTAATATTCAAGATAGCGCAGGCCGCCGTGAATCAGCTTGGTGCTGGCCGAAGACGTGTGCTGCGCCAGGTCGTGCTGCTCGCACAGGATCACGCGCAGGCCGCGGCCGACCGCGTCGCGGGCGATGCCGGCGCCGTTGATGCCGCCGCCGACCACCAGAAGATCGTATTCGGGTTCCGTGTTCAACTTGTCTCCGGATTTTATAATCAAGGTTTTTTTCGCTACGATACGCGACAACTCGAACGCAAATCAACAATTATTTTGTTGTTTTAGATTCGATTATGTTTTTTAATGTTCATATTATTTAAATTTACCGAGCCCCATGATGCTTAATCCGCGGCAACAAACCTTGCTGGACTGCGTCCGCAAGCACGTCACGATTTCCGTTGAAGAACTGGCGCAAAAGCTCGACGTCACGACGCAGACCGTGCGCCGCGACGTCAAGGCCATGGTGGACGCCAAACTTTTGGCACGCTATCACGGCGGCGTCGGCCTGCTCTCCTCGACCGAAAACATCGCCTATCCGCAGCGCCAGGTGATGAACGCCGACGCCAAGCGGCGCATCGGCAAGGCGGTGGCCGCGCGCGTGCCGGACGGCTGCTCGCTGATCCTGAACCTGGGAACCACCACCGAAGAAGTGGCGCGCGCACTGCATCTGCACAGCAACCTGCACGTGGTCACCAACAACCTGAACGTCGCCAGCATGCTGGCCAGCAATACCGCCTCGGAAGTCATCGTCGCCGGCGGCGTGGTGCGCGCGCGCGACCGCGGCATTGTCGGCGAGGCGACGATCGACTTCATCCGCCAGTTCAAGGTCGACATCGGCATCATCGGTATTTCCAGCATCGAGTTCGACGGCGTGCTGCGCGACTTCGATGCGCGCGAAGTCAAGGTGGCGCAAACCATCATCGAACAATCGCGGCAAGTCTGGCTGGTCGCCGACTCGAGCAAATTCGGACGCCCGGCCCTGGTGAAAATGGCGCACCTGTCGCAGATCGACGTGCTGTTCACCGACGCGCCGCCGCCGCCGGAACTGGCCGGATTGCTGCGGGAAAACGAGGTCGAGCTGGTGCTGGCGACCTGAATGATTTCCTGAAGATAACTTTACAGGCAAATCCCGACGCCGCAATACCATTGCCGACGCTTCGGCCTTATACTCTCGATCTCGCTTTACTGGAAAGAAAGTCCGATGCGCCGCATTGTCACGCGACCCGTTTCTCTTACATATTTTTATGCGCTGCAGCGCGGCCTGAGCAAATTGCAGATGCTGACTGCGCTGGCAGTCATTGCCGTACTGGCGATCGTGGCCGCACCGCGTCTGATGACGGCCGTCAATCATGCGCATAATCCCGACATCGTCACCGTCGAGCAAGACATCGGCGAAATCGAAAAATCCTTGCAACTCTACAAACAGGACACCGGCCGCTATCCGTCCACCGAGCAAGGCCTGCTGGCGCTGATCGTCAAACCGACGCGCGCACCGGTTCCCAAGGACTGGAAAACCGGCGGCTATATCGACCGCCTGCCGCGCGATCCCTGGGGTCATCCCTACCAGTACCGGCTGAACGGCGAGGGTGACGGTTTCGACGTGTTTTCATTCGGCGCCCATGGTCCGGATGAAGGCGACGACAATCCGGGCGTGATCCGCAGCAAGCACTGATTGCCCTGCCGAGCACCGAAGAACGTAAAAAAGCCACGGCATGCCGTGGCTTTTTCATTGCAGCTGTCCGACGCGTGCAGCGGTCTTACTCCTGCCCCGATTCGTCCAGTTTTTTCTTTACTTCCAGCCGCGCCGTTTGCCGCAGCGCCGACGCCGTCTTGCGATGCGGGCCCGCGGCGCGCTGCTTGGCGGCGACTGCTACCGGATTACGCGGCTTGGCAAGCTTTTGCGAAGGCTCGACGCGAAAGCTCATCTTCTGCCTCGTTGCCAATGCCTTGTTTGCCATGACCGCGTCCTCCTTCTATGCAGTTCTGTCCTGTTGCGCTTACAGCACGTAACGCGACAGGTCTTCGTTGACCGCCAGTTCGCCGAGGCGATCCTTGACGTAGGCGGCGTCAATCGCGATGGTCTGTGCGCCGGTTTCGCCGGCCGAGAACGAGATCTCTTCCAGCAGTTTTTCCATCACCGTGTAGAGGCGGCGGGCGCCGATGTTTTCGGTCTTTTCATTGACCGAAAACGCGATCTCCGCCAGCTGCTGGATGCCGCTGTCGTCGAACTCCACCTTGACGCCTTCGGTCTCGAGCAAAGCCTGGTACTGCTTGGTCAGGCAGGCATCGGTGCCGGTCAGGATGGTTTTGAAATCATCGATCGACAAGGAATCCAGTTCCACGCGGATCGGGAAGCGGCCTTGCAATTCCGGGATCAGATCGGATGGCTTGGCCAGATGGAAAGCGCCCGACGCGATGAACAGGATGTGGTCGGTCTTGATCATGCCGTACTTGGTGTTGACGGTCGTGCCCTCCACCAGCGGCAGCAGGTCGCGCTGCACGCCGGCGCGCGAGACGTCGGCCGTGCCTTGCGAGCGCGTGGCGATCTTGTCGATTTCGTCGAGGAAGACGATGCCGTTCTGCTCGACGTTGGCGATCGCCTTTTGCTTCAATTCCTCTTCATTGACCAGCTTGCCGGCTTCCTCTTCGATCAGGAACTTCATGGCTTCCTTGATCTTGATCTTGCGCGTTTTCTTGCGGTTGTTGCCCAGACCCGAGAACATGCTCTTGATCTGCTCGGTCATTTCTTCCATGCCCGGCGGCGCCATGATTTCCATGGACGGCGCCACGTCGGCCAGCTCGATCTCGATCTCGCGGTCGTCGAGCGCACCTTCGCGCAGGCGCTTGCGGAAAGTCTGGCGCGTCGTGTTCCCGCCCTTGTCCTCGCCTTCGGATTTACTGCCGTCCGGCGTGAAACCGAAATCGCGCGCGGGCGGCAGCAGGATATCGAGCACGCGGTCTTCGGCGGCGTCTTCGGCGCGTGTGCGCACCTTGCGCACTTCGGCTTCGCGCGTCTGCTTGATGCCGATGTCGATCAGGTCGCGGATGATGGTGTCGACGTCGCGGCCGACATAGCCGACTTCGGTGAACTTGGTCGCTTCGATCTTGATGAAAGGCGCGTCGGCCAGCTTGGCCAGGCGGCGGGCGATCTCGGTCTTGCCGACGCCGGTGGGGCCGATCATGAGGATGTTCTTGGGCGTGATTTCGTGGCGCAGCGGTTCGGCGACCTGCTGACGGCGCCAGCGGTTGCGCAACGCGATGGCGACGGCGCGCTTGGCGCGGCCCTGGCCGACGACGTGTTTGTCGAGTTCGGAAACGATCTCTTTGGGAGTCATGTTCATGGTGTGTGCTTTTCTATTCCGGAGACTTAGTCCAGGGTCTCGATGATGTGGTTCAGGTTGGTGTAGATGCAGAGCTCGCCTGCGATCACCAGCGATTTCTTGACGATGTCGGCCGGCGACAGCTCGGTGTTCTCTTGCAGCGCCTTGGCCGCCGATTGGGCGAAGGTGCCGCCCGAACCGATCGCGCCGATGCCGTCGGTCGGCTCCAGCACGTCGCCGTTGCCGGTGATCACCAGCGTGCTGTCGCGGTCGGCGGTCAGCAGCATGGCTTCGAGGCGGCGCAGCATGCGGTCGGTGCGCCATTCCTTGGCCAGCTCGACCGAGGCGCGCATGAGGTTGCCCTGGTGCTTTTCCAGCTTGGATTCGAACAGATCGAGCAGCGTGAACGCGTCCGCGGTGCCGCCGGCGAAACCGACCAGGACCTTGCCGTTGTAGAGCTTGCGCACCTTGCGCGCGGTGCCCTTCATGACCACGTTGCCGAGCGTCACCTGACCGTCGCCGCCGAGCGCCACGGTGTTGCCGCGTCGGACGGAGAGAATGGTCGTGCCGTGAAATTGTTCCATGCTAATGCCTCAAATGGTGGGGTTCTGCTGAATTGCCGTCTTGCTTGTTCTGGTGAAATGGGGTCGGCCGCGCAGATTGCAAGGAGATTGCAATCTGCGCGAGTACGCCCGTCTGAAGACCTTATTTTACGCCGCCGGGCTGGGCAAAACAGAATGGGGGGAGAGCAAAACGCGAACAGATGACAATCTGTCTACTTTGAAGGAGGAGAATAAAACACAAACAGGCAATGCCAAAACCCGCGTCGTCCCAGCGCACGCTGGGACCCAGTGTCGTACCAACCGTCCTGACGACACTGGGACTGGGACTGAGTCCTGACTTTCGTCAGGACGACAGTTTTTTACAAATTTAGACAGACAAGGTCATCAGGCTCGCATTGCCGCCCGCTGCCGTCGTATTGACGCACAGCGCGCGCTCGGCCACCAGACGCCACAAGGCAATCGGCGCATCTTCCGTCGTCGGCAGCAGCGGCACCAGGGCGCCGTCGCGCGCCGCCAGCACGTTGCGCCATTGCGTGATGAGCGGTGCATCGACCAGCGCCAGATGGATATCGGTCGCCGCAATGTCGCCGCTGACGTCAATCGCCTGATGCACCGCCTGCGGCAAACCGGCGGGAATCAGCTTGCTTTGCATCGCCGGCACCACCGCCGTGTTGCCGGTTGCCAGCACCGCCGCCAGTTGATTCAACAAGGCCGAAACGTCGTCGGCGGCGCACAGGATCTTGCCGCGCGGCGCGAACGACAGCGTGTTGCGCTCGCCGGTCGGGCCGGGCAAGGTCAGCGTCTTGTAGAGCAGGCTTTCTTGCACGTAGGCTGCACCCAGTTGCGCCAGCTTGGCGTGGCCGTGGGTGGCGGCCCATTCCAGCAATGCCTTCAGCGGCGCCGACGCGGCGGCCTTGTCGTCGCCGAACAGCTTGACTTCCGCATGGCGCTGCAGGCGCTTCAGGTAAAGCGGACCGCCGGCCTTGGGACCGGTGCCCGACTTGCCTTCGCCGCCGAAGGGCTGCACGCCGACCACGGCGCCGACGATGTTGCGGTTCACATAGATGTTGCCGACATGCGCGCGCTGCGCCACGAAATCGATGGTTTCATCGATGCGCGAATGCACGCCGAGCGTCAAGCCGTAGCCGCTGGCGTTGATGGTGTCGATCAGCTGCGGCAGCTGGTCGCGGCGATAACGCAGCACGTGCAGCACGGGGCCGAAGACTTCGCGCTTGAGCTGCGCGATGGAATCGATTTCGATCACGGTGGGCGCAACGAAGGTGCCTTGCTCATGGCGCTCGTCGAGCGGCAGCTGATAGACCTTGCAGTTCTGTTTCATCTGCTCGATGTGCGCCAGCAATTGCGTGCGCGCTTCGATGTCGATGACCGGGCCGATGTCGGTTTCCAGGCAATCCGGACGGCCGACGCGCAGCTCCTGCATCGCCCCCTTGAGCATGGTCATGGTCTTGTCGGCGATGTCTTCCTGCAGGCACAGCACGCGCAATGCCGAGCAGCGTTGGCCGGCGCTGTCGAAGGCCGAACTCAGGACGTCCTGCACCACTTGTTCCGGCAAGGCGCTGGAGTCGACGATCAGCGCGTTCTGGCCGCCGGTTTCGGCGATGAAGGGAATGTCGCCGTGCTCGTCCCTGATGCGTTGCGCCAACGTACGGTTGATTAGTTGCGCGACTTCGGTCGACCCGGTGAAGATCACGCCCTTGACGCGCACGTCGCCGGTCAGCGTCGCGCCGACGGTTTCGCCGCGACCCGGCAGGAATTGCAAGGCTGCACACGGCACGCCGGCTTCATGCAGCAATTGCACGGCGCGATGCGCGATCAGCGGCGTCTGTTCGGCAGGCTTGGCCAGCACGACGTTGCCGGCGGCCAGCGAAGCGCTGACTTCGCCGATGAAAATCGCCAACGGGAAATTCCACGGGCTGATGCAGACTACCGGCCCCCAGGCCAGCGCGTTGCCGTCATGGCGCGTCTGCAGCGCGTAATAGCGCAGGAAGTCGACCGCTTCGCGCACTTCGGCAATAGCATTGGGCAGCGACTTGCCGGCTTCGCGCACGGCCAGCGCCATGAGTTCGGGCTGATGAGTTTCGAACAGGTCGGCTGCGCGCTCCAGCATTTGCGCGCGGTCGGATGACGACACGGATTGCCATTCGGAGGCAAAAGCGGTCGCGGCTTCCAAGGCACTTTCCACATCGGCGCGCGAAGCTTCAACGATTTGGCCCACGACATCGCGACGATCGGCCGGATTGCAGATTTGCTGCAACTCGCCGGTCGCGCTGTTACTGTCGGCGTCGTCGTGCAGCAACGGCACGGCCTGCCATTGATGCGTCGAGGCTTGCACGAAGATGCGGTCGAGTTCGCGCAGGCTGTCTTCGTTGCTGAGGTCGATGCCGATGGAATTCTTGCGCTCTTCGCCGTACAGGTTACGCGGCAAAGCGATCTGCGGATGCGGCTCGCCGCCGCCCGACTTTTGCACGACGGCGATGGGGTCGGTGATCAGCGTGTCGATGGCGACGTTTTCGTCGACGATCTGATTCACGAAGGACGAGTTGGCGCCGTTCTCCAGCAGGCGACGCACCAGATAGGCCAGCAGCGTCTGGTGCGAACCGACCGGCGCATAAATACGGCAGGCCTTGCCCAGTTGATCGGCGCCGACCACCTGGTCGTACAGCGTTTCGCCCATGCCGTGCAGGCATTGGAATTCGTAGTCGTCGATCTTGTGTTGCTGCGCCCAGGTGTAGATCGCGGATAGCGTGTGCGCATTGTGCGTGGCGAATTGCGGGTAAATGACGTCGGTGGCAGCCAGCAGTTTTTGTGCGCAGGTCAGGTAGGACAAATCGGTGTGCACCTTGCGCGTATAGACCGGATAACCGGACAGGCCATCGACTTGGGCGCGCTTGATTTCGCTGTCCCAGTAGGCGCCCTTGACCAGGCGCACCATCAGCTTGCGGCCGCTGCGGCGCGCCAGATCGGCGAGGTAATCGATCACGAAGGGGCAACGCTTCTGGTAGGCCTGCACCACGAAGCCGATGCCTTCGAAACCGTCGAGATCGCGGTCGAAGGCCAGCGCTTCCATCAGGTCCAGCGACAACTCGAGGCGGTCGGCTTCTTCGGCGTCGATGTTCAGGCCGATGTTGTAGGACTTGGCCAGCACCAGCAGTTGCTTCAGGCGCGGCAGCAGCTCGTTCATCACGCGTGCATGCTGGGCGCGCGAGTAACGCGGATGCAGCGCCGACAACTTGACCGAAATGCCGGGCCCGTTCTTGATGCCGCGGCCATTGGAGGCGCGGCCGATGGCGTGGATCGCGTCTTCATACGATTTGTAATAGAAGGCGGCGTCATGCTCGGTCAGCGCGGCTTCGCCGAGCATGTCGTAGGAATAGCGGTAACCGCGCTTCTCGTTGTCGCGGCTGTTGGCCAGCGCTTCGGCGATGGTCTGGCCGGTGACGAACTGATTGCCCAGCATGCGCATGGCGAGGTCTACGCCCTTGCGGATCAGCGGCTCGCCGCCTTTGTTGATCAGCCGCGTGAGCGCCGAGGCCAGCCCGCTTTCGCTGTTGGTGCCGACCAGCTTGCCGGTGATCAGCAAGCCCCAGGTGGCGGCGTTGACGAACAGCGACGGCGACTCGCCCAGATGTTTGCGCCAGTCGCCCTTGCTGATCTTGTCGGCGATCAGGCGGTCGGCGGTCTGGTGATCGGGAATGCGCAGCAACGCTTCGGCCAGGCACATCAGCGCCACGCCCTCTTCCGACGACAGCGAAAATTCATGCATCAGCGCATCCACGCCGGACGAGCGCGTGCGCTTGGTGCGCACCGCCTGCACCAGCTTGCGCGCCAGCTTTTGCGTCGCCTCGGTCCAGCTCGCATTGCTTTGCACCTGCGCCAGCAGCCACTGCACGGCGCCGCGTTCATCGCGACGGTACACGGCGGTGATCGCTGCACGCAACGGAGTCTGCTCGGCCATCACTTCGTGATGAAAAGCGGTGAAAGCGGGAAGGAAAGTAAAAACGCTGGATGGGTGGGAGGCGTTATTCATATTGGTTTGTCTCGGAAAAGTCGGCAAAACACGGTTTTTGCTTGCTGCGATTCTATGCGGGATAAGCCAATATTAATTCTGCATTTACGACAATAATTACAAATATTATTAAGTAAAATCCATTTTTAAAAAATTATATTCTTAGCCATTTTGATATTTGCCTGACAAAAAAACACCCGTCCGGCTGTCGCGGGACGGGTGTCGGGTCGGACTGAACGGCAAGCGTGATTAATTGCCGAGCAACAATTGCAGAATGATGCCGGTGCCGATCGCGACCAGCACATAGTCGCCTCCGGTCTGCACCCATTGATAGCCGCGCGGCGGCGCGCTCAGACGATGTTCGCGCCAGTTGTTGACCACGTATTGACGGTTGCGGTATTCCGGCGGCAGGCGGTCGCCGCGGTGGAAGGCGTGGTTCGGTCCGGCGCCGCGTTCGTCGCGGCGATCAGGCGGGCCTCGGCGGTCATCACGACGATCATCACGGCGCTCATCACGACGGTCCTGCGGTCCGCGACGGTCATCGTGGCCATAAGATGGGCGATGGTCGTCGTCGCGACCATATTGTTGAGCGTAAGAGGCAGGCAAGGCACCGACGCCGAGCGTCAGCGCGAGAACCAAGGAGACAATGGATTTCTTATTCATGGAGGGCTCCGTGCGAGATCAGTATGTACAGCAGTAATGCAGAAACCCGCTGCACAGCAATGTTGCCTGAAACATATACAGTGCAAATGCAACGGGACCGCTCTATGGAGTCCTTGACATGACGCATGGTTCCTTAAAAGGATGTATCCGGATGCTACTGGGGATACACCCTGCGCTTACCCCTCGCCCAGATAAGCC
>NZ_AKJW01000033.1 GCF_000282135.1 Herbaspirillum sp. CF444 | reverse complement strand
GAGTTCCGTTACGGCGGCCGGCCGCTGGCGTCGCTGCAGGGCATGGACACGCACAACCGGGTGCTCTACATGGGCACCTTCAGCAAGATCATGTTTCCCGGTTTGCGCATCGGTTTTCTGGTCGTGCCGGAAGCCTTGTCCGCCGCCTTCGGCACCGGCATGGCGGAACTCTATCGATCTGGCCAAGTGTTCCTGCAGGCGACGCTGGCCGATTTCATGACGGAAGGCCACTTCTCATCGCACATCCGCAAGATGCGCGTGCTTTACGCCGAACGATTGCGCTTGCTGCAACAAGCCATCCAGCGCAACTTCGGCGACCAGATGCATATCACCGGCGGCGAGGCCGGCCTCCATCTCACCGTGTCGCTGCCGCCGGAGTGCAACGACAAACTCGTATGTGAGGACGCGCGCAAAGAGGGCATCATCGTGCGGCCGCTGTCGACCTATTACATGTCGCCGAAAACGGCGCGTAGTGGGCTATTGCTTGGATACGCCAGCGTGCCGGATGAGGCTATCGGCCCTGCTTTCGACAAGCTGGCAAAAGTGATTCGCAAACACGTCTCGTAAATTGACAGCAAAAATCTAGAATTCCGTGATGCTCCGTATGACGCATCCAACATTGATCCAGCGCATTGACGACGGTCTTTTTATCGCGCATCCTAGCGGCTCCCTATAGCCATGCGGCAATATTCATCGGATGACGAAGGAGTTCATTCGACAATAACGATTTTCTGCCCTAGCAAAAACGAGTACCTCATCGTAAAAGCATCGATACCGGGTTCGACTGAACCGGTGTCGCGTGATTAAAACCTTGTTATGGGTCGTCTATGCTCAATGCTGTTGCCGCTCTGTTGACGGCAATTCCGGAAGTCGCTTTATTTGCGGCACTGGCCATCGGTTATGGCCTGGGGCAAATCCGATTCGGTCCGATTCAACTGGGCGGCGTGTGCGGCACGCTCATTGCCGCGCTGGCGATCGGCCAGCTAGGCGTGGTGCTCGACGCGCATGTCAAAACCGTTTTCTTCGGGTTGTTCATCTTTGCGCTCGGCTTTGCCGGCGGCCCACAATTTTTCGCCAACCTGAATGCAAAGGGAATGCGTCTTGGCGCCTTCTGCCTGGTCGAAGTCGTCGTCGTGCTCGGCATGGTGCTGGCGGCGACTTACGTCCTGCAGCTCGATCAGGGCACGGCCGCAGGTCTGATGGCGGGTGCTGCAACCGAGTCGGCCGTGGTCGGCACCGCCACCGATGCGATCTCCAAACTCGCGCTGCCGGCGGCGCAGGTCGCGCAGTTGCAGGCCAACGTCGTCACGGCCTATTCCATCACCTACATCTTTGGACTGATTACCATCGTCATTGCAACAAGCCAGGTTTTCCCACTGCTGTTGCGCGTCGACATGCGCACCGAGGCGAAACAACTCTGGGCGGAAATGGGCGGCGGCAATGACGAAGGGGAGAACGCGATCATCGCCGTTCCCCATCTGGTCGGACGGATCTACCGCATCGGCGCGGGCGGAGGAAAAAGCATTGCAAACATCAACGCCCGGCTCGGCAAACAGGCCGGCATCGTGCGCTTGCGCCGACAAGGAAAGGATATCGCGGCCAGTCCGGAACTGCTGCTCGAACCGGGCGACGACGTGCTCGTCGTCGGCCATCGCAACAGCCTGATCGACGCCGATGCCTTGCTCGGCGAAGAACTGGCCAATGCCGCCGGACTGAACACAGGCCTGCATACGCAAGACGTTGTGATCCGCAACAAGGACTTGCGCGGACGTTTGCTGCACGAGCTGGCATCCGGTTTGCCGCCGAATCTGTATGTCGGCGCGATTCGTCGCGGCGATCAGCAATTGCCGGTGCTGCCCGACGTCCAGCTGCAGCTCAACGACATCGTCCGTCTGTACGCCATTGCACCGACGCATACGACGGCATTTGCCAATGTCCTCCAGCAGATCGGCAAACCGCTTCCTGAAAACCGCCGCAGCAACATCGGCGTGCTGGCGCTGGGGATCTTGCTGGGTATCTTCATCGGCGGACTGGGCGTGCGCGTCGGCGGCATTCCGTTTTCGGCAGGAACCGGCGGCGGCGCCTTGCTGACGGGGCTGGCGCTCGGATGGTATGCGGCAAAACGTCCGGATCTTCCGACCATCAACAACGATGCCCTGATCCTGCTCAAGGACATCGGCCTGACGACCTTCATCGCTTGCGTCGGCTTGCAGGCCGGCCCGCAAGCGCTGACGCTGATCGCTCAGTACGGCGTCACGTTGCCGCTGATCGGCGTCGCCATTGCGCTCGGGCCTGCGCTGGTGTCGATGTTGATCGGCCGTTTCGTTTTCAAGCTGAGCACGCCGGTCTTGCTGGGCGCGATCGCCGGGCAGCAATGCAGTACGCCGGCATTGAGCGCGATTCAGAATGCCGCCGGCAACTCCACGCCCTTGCTCGGCTACACCATTACCTATGCAATTTCCAATGTCGTGCTGCCGCTGATGGGACCGCTGATCGTCGGTCTGGCAGGGTTGATGATCCGGCATTGATGCCGGCCAATTTTAGTACTGAAAGGTGGTAATCATGGAATGGCTGCACCAGTTGTTCGCCCGATCTCCCGAGATCGCATTGTTCTTGTCGCTGGCAGTGGGTTACTACGTCGGGAAAATCCAGTTCGGCAAATTCCAGCTCGGCGGCGTCGCCGGTTCGCTGCTGGTGGCCGTGCTGGTCAGCCAGGTCGGCGTGAGCGTCGATCCCGGCGTGAAGTCGGTGCTGTTTGCGCTCTTCATCTATGCCGTCGGCTATGAGAGCGGCCCGCAATTCTTCAACTCGCTGGGCAGGCAATCGATACGTGAAATCATCCTCGCCGCCGTACTGGCCATCACCGGGCTGGCGACGGTGGTCATCATGGCGAAACTGTTCGGTCTCGACAAGGGACTGGCAGCCGGTGTCGCCGCCGGCGGCCTGACCCAATCGGCCATCATCGGCACTGCCGGCGACGCCATCACCAAGCTGGGACTGGCGGCCGATGAGGTCAAACGCCTGCAGGGCAACGTCGCCGTCGGCTATGCCGTGACCTATGTGTTCGGTTCGTTCGGCGCGATCCTCGTGTGCGTCAATGTGTTGCCCAAGCTGATGGGGCGCAGCATCAAGGAAGACGCGGTGCGCGCCGAAGCCGCCATGCAGGAGGGCGTGCAAGTGCTCGCACCCGGCCAGCAAGTCGCGGCGCCGGACCTGGTCGGGCGGATCTATCAGATCGGCGACCATGCCGACCTCACCATCGGGCAACTGGAGAATGAGCACGCCGCCCACGGCATCACCATCGAACGCCTGAAGCGCGCCGGCAAGATCATCGAAGTCGCTCCCGATCTGCAACTGGAACCGGGCGACGTCGTGCTTGCCGTCGGTCGCAGGCAGGCGATGGTCGACGTCGTGCCGATCTTCAGCAAGGAACTGTATGGCGTCGAAGGCATGGAGCTGACCATGGAACGCCGCGACATCGTGCTCTCCAACAAGGAATATCACAACCGCACGGTCGGCGACATCCGTGCCAATACCTCGCTGCAGGTGCGCCACGGCATCTACGTCGTGCAGCTCATGCGCATGGGCAAGGTGCTGCCGATGCAGGAAAAAACCGTCGTCCAGGTCGGCGACGTGGTCTCGGTGTTCGGCTCCGGGCAAGACCTCAAACGCGTCTCGTCGCTGATCGGTTACGTCATCGTACCCAGCGCCAAAACCGACTTCGTTTACCTCGGCGCCGGTCTCGTGGTGGGCTTGCTGGTCGGTTTGCTGACGGCGCGCATCGGTTCGATTCCCCTGACGCTCGGCAGCGGCGGCGGGGCGCTGCTGTCCGGTTTGCTGTTCGGCTGGTTGCGCGCCAAGCGTCAGACCTTCGGTGCCATGCCCAGCGGCGCGGTGCAGATCCTCAAGGATCTGGGCCTGGCCGGCTTTGTGGTGGTGGTCGGTTTGTCGTCCGGCTTGCAGGCGGTGCAAACCGTCAAGGAGCAGGGGCTCACTTTGTTCGGCGTCGGCGTGGTCGTCACCGTGCTGCCGCTGATCCTGACCATGCTGATCGGCCGCTACGTCCTGCGCTATGACAACACGGCAGTGTTTGCCGGCGCGCTGAGCGGCTCGCGCAGCGCCAATCCGGCCTTCGGCGAAGTGCTCGACAAGGCCGAGAACGCCATCCCGACGGTTCCCTTCGCCATCACCTATGCGTTGGCCAACGTCTTCCTGACCTTGCTGGGGCCGCTGATCGTGGCGCTGGTGTAGAAGATCCGGTTTTTCATTCTGTTTGTATTTGTATTTGTATTTGTTTTTTTCTGCCGCTGGCACAGGGCGTCGTTTTCAAAAAAAGGAGCAGCACCATGGATTTTAGCGACCCAGAAAAACTTTCCCTGTTGAGCCCGTTCGAACTCAAAGACGCGCTGATACAGACCGCGCTCCAGAGCAACAAACTCATGCTCAACGCCGGCCGCGGCAATCCCAACTTCCTTGCCACCACGCCGCGCCACGGCTTCTTCCAGTTCGGCCTGTTCGCCATGACGGAGGCCGAGCGCTCCTATGTCTACATGGATGGCGTCGGCGGTTTTCCCAAGCGCGACGGCATCGAGGCGCGCTTCGAACTGTTCGCCAAGCACCACGCCGGCGTACCCGGCATCCGCTTCATCGAAGCCGCCGTGTCCTACGTGCGCGACCAGCTCGGCATGTCGGCGGGCGACTTCATCTATGAAATGTGCGAAGCCATCCTCGGCTGCAACTATCCCGTGCCGGACCGCATGCTGCGCATGACCGAGCGCATCGTCGGCAATTACCTGCACAAGGAAATGATCGGCACGCATCCCTTCGTCGGCCATTTCGACATGTATGCCGTGGAGGGCGGCACGGCGGCGATGACCTATCTGTTCGGCAGCCTCAAGGCCAATCACGTCATCAAGGAAGGCGACACCATCGCGCTGGGCATGCCGATCTTCACGCCCTATATCGAGATCCCGCACCTGTCCGAATTCAACCTGGTCGAGCTGGTCATCGACGCGCCGCAATCCAACAACTGGCAATACACCAAGAAGGAACTCGACAAGCTGCTCGATCCCAAGGTCAAGGCCTTCTTCCTGGTCAACCCGAGCAATCCGCCCTCGGTCAAGATCGACGACAAGACGCTGGCCTACATCGCCGAGATCGTCAAAAAGCGTCCGGACCTGATCATCCTCACCGATGACGTCTACGCCACCTTCGCCGATAACTTCACCTCGCTGTTCGCGATCTGCCCGTACAACACCATCCTGGTGTATTCCTTCTCCAAGTACTTCGGCGCCACCGGCTGGCGCATGGGCGTGGTCGCCACGCACAAGCACAACGTCATCGACGAACTGATCGCCAGGCTGCCGGAGAAAACCGCCCTCCAGCTCGACGAACGCTACAGCTCCATCACCACCGCGCCGCGCACGATCAAATTCATCGATCGCCTGGTCGCCGACAGCCGTACCGTCGCGCTCAACCACACGGCAGGCCTGTCGACGCCGGTGCAGGCGCAGATGAGCCTGTTCTCGCTGTTTTCGCTGATGGACGAAGCGGGCAACTACAAGGCGGAAATGAAGCGCATCGTCCTGCGCCGCAAGGAAGCCCTGTACCGCGAACTCGGCCTGCCCATGCCGTATGACGCCAACTCGGTGCGCTACTACCATCTGCTTGACATGGAGTTGCTGGCCGCGCAAATGCACGGCGAAGCGTTTTCCAAATGGCTGCTCAAGCGCCTGAAACCCAACGAAGCCCTGTTCCGCCTGGCCGAAGAAACCGGTGTCATTTTGTTGCCGGGCAGAGGCTTCGGCGCCACCCATCCATCCGGCCGCGTCTCGCTGGCCAACCTCAACGAATACGACTACGCCAACATCGGCCGCGCGATCAGGAAGATGGCGTCGGAGTATTTTGCGTTGTTCGAGAAAGAGAAGGGTGGAGGGAAGGGGAAGAGCGTAAAAGTCGTCAAAAGCGCCAAGGTGGTGAAGGCCGGGAAGTAAGGGCGGTTTGCAGGCACTTCCGCGTTGCGGGAGCCCGGTTGGTGCCGGGCTTCTTGCCGGCAACATGTCATGGACACAGGACTCCAGGCAGTGACGAGCGGCGCGCTGTATTATGCAAAAAGGGCGGTCGAATCTGAGCGCCCTTGCAGCATGCGTGCCACTATTCAGCTAGTCAGTGATGAAACGGAGAAGGCAAAGTGAATGACAAACGCGTAACGCCGGTTAGCCCGATTGCATCCGTCGATGCGGTGGAACCGACCAGTTTCAGAAAGACCTATTTCGAACAGCTGCATTACTGGCGGGAGATGTCCGGGCAATATGCGCAGAAGCGCAAGGCCAGGGAGGCCGGGATGACATATAAAGAAGTCTTGTCGGCGGCAAAAACGGCGAAGGAACGCTCTTAGCCGCAACCAAGGGAGTTGTTCGCCGGGGGCTTGAAACAGGCTATGGCTTGCTTGGCAAGGCCTTCGAAAAGTATCGGTCGGGAAAGCTCCCGAACAGTTGCTGCGCATCGTATCGGGGAACTCTGGGCAACGCGTGTGCTGCATGTTGCGTGTGGCGGGCCTGCTCCTGGTTATTGAGCTGAGGATCAGACTGAGGCACGGGGAGTTGCTGCGGATGCAGGATGTCTCGTGGGGATTCCATGATTAAAAATAGGCATTCTGAAAAGATGGGTCATGAATTGATCAGGCATTTCCTTGTGTAAGTGCACCCACTCTACAGGGTGCGCCCTCTACGGTTGCCGACTACGGGAACGTCCGAAATTCCCACTTGCGCACGGCATTTCTCTCGCTGCAAACGACAGAGTTGGTCCGGCCGTTCTGTTCCCAAGCCTTCTTTCGAAGGGGCCGGTTCCTCGGCTTATCGGTTCTTAAGTTCCGTAAGCAATATATTGCGGTTGATTTGCAATTATGGATTTGCGCTATTTGCGTCAGACGCCTGACGTGGTGTATCTCCGGTTACTGGTCGCCCTGTCGAAACCTGTTCACCCCCTTCAGATGTAGGCGCATCCGGGAGGCTCCGACATGTGGTGGAGGTGGGGGGAATCGAACCCCCGTCCAAAACGATTTTTTCCTTCGGGTCCGCGATCATGTCGCACACACCAATACTGTTTATATGTTGAGCGGTCGGGCGGAGTTCCATGCGGCCACACCGCGGAACGTCGCTGATATGCCATGAATTTCCGGATGCAATTGAATCTTGCCGCCAGAGCGGATTCTCCGGCGGCAAGATCGTTACGCCGCCGATGCATTAGCGACCAGCAAACGGTCCTTGACGCGACGCCTGAACGCGGTGCTTGGCAAAACGCCCGTCGAGTACATCCAGGATCTGCGCGTGGAGCGCGCCGTTCATTTGCTCAAGACCAGCAAGCTCATCGTTGATCGTATTGCCGGGCAGGTCGGATATGCGGACGGCGTCACGTTGCAGACCTTGCTGAGGCGGCGGATAGGCAAGGGAGTGCGCGAGCTGCGGGGAGCATAAGTCGCCGTGGCTACTCCCCGGCGCACCGTCAATCAGGCAAAACTTCCCACGATTTCTTGACATCCTTGAAGGGCAAGGATCGTTTGCGGAAAATCGATACGGTGCTGCTCGCCAGCTTTTTTAAAGCTGCAAAAAAATTCGGGTAAGGATCACGGCTGAGCCGGGAGGAGGCTTAATCCGCCTTCACACCTTCAACCTGAATCTGCAAACGGGTGAGTGTCTTGAAACCCAAGTTGACGCCCCACGTCACGCCGTAGTCGGCACGGTCAAATTGTGCACTGGCGTTCGCACCGCACACTTCTTTCTTGATCAAAGGGTTGACGAAGCACTTGAATGAATCAATCTTCAAGGTCAGCGATTTGGTTACCCCATGAAAGGTAAAATCGCCCAAGACTTCGACCGGCGTATCTCCATCGAAACGGACCGAATTGCCTTTGAATGTCGCGCTCGGATATTTGCCGGCATCAAGGAAATCGGCGGACTTTATCTTGGTGTCGAGTGGCGCATTTCCAGTGTCGATCGACTCGGCGTCAATCGACACGTCGACTGCGCCAGTCTTCGCAGCGACGTCAAGCGTCACGACTCCGCTGCTTCGGGTAAATTTGCCGCGCCACACCGAAATGCCGCCAAAATGGTCAGCTTCAAAGCTGGGGTAGGTATGCCTGGGGTCAAGGTTATAAGTCGTCGGGACCGCAAGGGCCGAGCCGGCGATCAGGGCCAGAACGCCAGCTGCAATCAAGTGTTTGTTGAACGAGGCGGCGGATCGTAACGTAGGAAAGCGCATGATGACTCCTTTAATAACAAGTAGTAAAACCGTAGTGCCTCAACGTTTTCCGTAGAAGAGGAAACTGATCTGGAGAATTCTCCATCGTTCCGTTTTTTTGACAACGGAAGTAGTTGAAGCGACACGGTATGGTGAAAATGTGCAGAAGGACGAGTGCTCGTTTTCGAGCCGCCACGATGGCGAACCAGCTCAGTTCGGGTCAAGGAACGATTGCACCGCCTTCACAGTCGCGGCGGGAGCCTCTTCCATCAGCCAGTGGCCGGCGTCGGGAATAATCACTTCCGTCACATTGGTCGCGGCGTTGCGCATCTGCTCAGCCTGGCTGGCGCCGAAGGACTTCTCGCCACCCACGGCCAGAACCGGCATGGTGAGCTTGGTCTTCACAAACTCCGCATTGTCCACGGTATCCTTCCGGATGGACTGGAACTGTGCAAAACCAGCCTTCATGGCCCCCGGGCGAGCATACAGCTTCGCATAGTGGGTGCGCGTCCCTTCATCAAGCTTGGCGGGGTTACCGGCAAAGTCATTCCAGAAGCGGTCCAGGTAGATGCGCTCCCGGCCTTGGACCAGCCGCAGTACGTCTTTGCCGCCGAAGTCAAAGTGCCAAAGCACTGGCAGACGAACGATCTGCTCCCAAGGCGGGATGCCTGGTACAGGACCATCCATCACCACCAATTTCGCGGTCTTGTCGGGATAGCTGGCTGCATATGCATAGGCAACCATTGTGCCGATGTCGTGGCTCACGATGTCCGCTTTGTCGATACCCAGCTTGTCCAGGATGGCGCGGATGTCGCTTGCCTGCGTTTTTTTGTCATAGCCGCCTTCGGGCTTGGAAGATAGACCCATGCCGCGCAGGTCTGGCACCACAACCCGGTGGCCTTTGGCCAGCGCAACCGCCAGCGGTGTCCACATGTCGCCGGTATCGCCGAAACCGTGGATTAGCACTACGGCAGGACCGCGGCCTCCGACACGAACATAAAACTTTACGCCATCAACGTTGATCATATCGGTCTTGAAGCTCGCCGGATAAGGAATGGGCTGAGCCGACGCTGGCACGGCGACGGTCAGTGCGGTAACAGCAAACAGGCTCGCGCAGACGGCGTGTTTGAATGTGTTGAACATGATGGGACTTACCAGCGCGTCAAGGATATTGCAACTGCGCGCCAGGAAAGCCTGTATGACACCCGATCTGGCGCCCTGTGAACTCCTGGTGACGACGATGGTTTTTTGCTGCTGGGTCATGGTGAACTCCCAAAAGAGTGGTTTCAGTGAAATCAGGTTTTGCATCAAGTTCCGATGCGGTGGACTTTACTTCCGCCATTGAGACGGATAAAGGCCACTTCCAGATTTACTGTTATTACATGGGGTAATCAATTGAACGGACATTCTTCAATGCTCCTACCTTGCAACAGGCGCGCATGCAGAGTCCGGACTGGCGGTGGCAAGGGGGAGAGGGCTGATGCAAGCTCGCCGACGGTCAGAGCCGTTGCGCGCTGCTGCTTAATGCGGATCCAGCTTTTCGATCAGGAAGTCAACAAAGGTGCGAACCCGCAGCGACAAATGGCGTGCATGTGGATACAGCAGGAGGAAGGGGCGCGATGTGCCGCCATGTTGTGGCAGCAGTTCGACCAGATCGCCACGCGCCAGATCTTGTTCTACGATGAAGCGATATATCTGGACCAGTCCGGCGCTGCTGCGTGCCAGAGTCGCGATGCCCATTGCATCGTCGGAGCAGCAATAGCTGCTGGGCGTGACGACATCGATGACTTCCTGATCGTTGATGTGGAATGGCCAGGCGATTTTACGCCCGGTACTGGGTAGCTCGAATTGTATGCAGTCGTGTTGCTGCAAGTCCTCCAGCGTTTGCGGTACGCCAGCGCGTTTCAAGTAAGCTGGTGTGGCGACCAGCACCAGCTCGGCATCTTCAAGCTTGCGGGCGATCAGGCTGGAATCGGGAGGCGAGCGTCCGCGGATGGCCAAGTCATAGCCCTCGTCGGCAAAATCAACGTTGCGATTGCTCAGGTGGGTCTCGACCTGGACCTCCGGATAGCGCGCACGAAACTCTGGCAGAAGCGGCAGCACGCGATAGTGGCCGTAAGGCGTCGGCATGCTGATGCGCAGCACCCCGGATGGCGCACTCTGTCCGCCGGTGATTTCGTGTTCGGCGTCGACCAACTGGTCCAAAGCTTGCCGACACTGGTTGAAATATACCTGTCCAGCGTCGGTCAGACGGATTTGTCGTGTCGTCCGTACAAACAGGCGGACCCCCAGACGTTCCTCCAGCCGCAAGATTGAGCGGCTCACAGCTGCCGGCGTCACTCCGGCAGCATTTGCTGCGGACGTGAAGTTGCCATGTTCGGCAGCCAAACAAAACAGTTCGATGCTGCCTAGCAGGACGTTGTGGAAGTTGCGTTTCATGCCGGATTCGCTACCTGATGTATCAACTTAATTGCTGGAAGGTGTGTTTATTTTCCT
The DNA here is from genome assembly GCF_000282135.1 of Herbaspirillum sp. CF444. Lineage (GTDB taxonomy): Bacteria > Pseudomonadota > Gammaproteobacteria > Burkholderiales > Burkholderiaceae_D > Herbaspirillum. Next base: position 15,692 of record NZ_AKJW01000033.1, on the reverse strand, counting down.
CGGAGCGGCAAGTATAGTCGATCAACATGCCTGGCCCCGTCCATCATGTTGAACCGCCAGCAAGTATGCTGTCAGCAAATCATGCGACATTTCCCCATCGTTATTCCCGGAGGTGAATCAATGCGACAACGTATTCGCTTGTTCTTGTCGATTGGCATTCTCTGCCTGTTTTTTTATGGAGGAGGCGGAATAGGCAAAAGAACAGGCCAGGGCCAGGCGGCAAATCAGAAACGCTGATGTCCGATATATCGCCCTTGGAAAATGAAAAGCACCGTTCACATCGGCGACTCTTCTGTTATGCGTATCGATTCGGCGGCGGCGCCAGATCCAGATGATCACGCAGCGTGCGGCCTTGATATTCCGTACGGAACAAGCCGCGCCGTTGCAGTTCCGGCACCACCAGATCAACAAAATCATCAAGTCCCGCAGGAAAGTAGGGCGGCATGATGTTAAAGCCGTCCGCCGCTTCGCCATGGAACCATTCCTCCAGTGCGTCGGCAATCTGCTGCGGCGTGCCGCAGACGATGCGGTGACCGCGCGCGCCCGCGACCACGTGGTAAAGCTGGCGCAGCGTGAGATTGTCACGGCGCGCCAGATCGGTGAGCAGCTTGGCGCGGCTTTTGTTCTGATTCGACTCGGGCAGTGGCGGTAAGGGCCCATCCAGGGGATAGCCGGAAATGTCGTGTCCCAGCCGGTCCGACAACAACGACAAGGCGCCAGGCGAAAGATCGCCGGCAGTATCGACCCAGCTCTGCAACTGCGCGTACTTGTCCTGAGCCTCTTGCTCGCTGCCGCCGATGACGGGGAAGATGCCCGGCATCACATGCAGCTGCGCATGTGTACGGCCGTACTTGCCCAGACGGGACTTCAGATCGCGGTAGAACTCCTGGGCCGACTCGAGCGTCTGTTGTGCGGTAAACACGACTTCTGCCGTGCGTGCGGCCAGTTCCTGGCCCTCGTTGGAGGAGCCTGCCTGTATCAGTACGGGATGTCCCTGGGGGGCGCGCGAGACATTGAGCGGGCCCTTGATGGAAAAGAACTGCCCCCGATGATTGAGCGCATGGACTTTGGCCGGGTCAAAATACATGCCGGCAGCCTTGTCGCGCACCACCGCATCGCCTTCCCAGCTGTCCCACAGACCTTTGACCACGTCAACGAATTCACCCGCCATGGCATAGCGCTGATCATGTTCAGGATGATTGCCTCGCGTGAAATTGGCGGCCGACTTGTCATAGGAGGTGGTGACCACATTCCAGGCGGCGCGGCCCTTGCTCAAGTGGTCCAGCGAGCCGAATACCCGCGCGATATGAAAGGGCTCGCTGTAGGTGGTCGAAGCCGTGGCGGCCAGGCCGATATGGCTGGTGCTCATGGCCAGCGCCGAAAGCAGGCACAAGGGTTCGATGCGCATGGCAAAAGACGGATGCGCATCGGGGCCGCTGGTGAGGCCATCGGCCAGGAACACCATGTCGAACTTGCCGCGTTCCGCGGTGTGGGCGGCTTGCTGCAACAAGGCGATGTTTTCGCTTCCGGAGTCGGCGTCGGGATGGCGCCAGCCGGCGATATGGTGTCCTGCGCCTTGCAGGAACAGGCCCAGACGCATCTGGCGTATTGTCGCGGTAGTCATGTGCGTTTTGCCGGCGTTGTCTAAGGTGCGGTGGCCTTGAATTTTTCGTGCAGATTCAATAGCGTGCGTGAAGGAGGCATGTCGTGTTTGTTGCCTTCGGCAATCAGGAAACCGCTGCGATGCCAGTCCTGGACAATTTTGTCGAGTGCCGCCACGACATTGTTTTCACCCTTGCGCACCCAGATCACGGACGGCGAAGGAATCAGTTGCTCGGGCATGGGAGATTCGTAATCCCGCCATTGAGCAGCATCATTGCGCAGGCGCGCCTGGATGCCGGGGGTGACGTGCACGGAAGCGACGCAATTGCCGCCGCGCAGCGCCAGCAAGGCTTCCGGCATGCCTTTAAAGCCCTTGGCCTGGGCGCCATATTGCTCGACCAGGGGCTTGGTGTAGTTGCTGCCTTGAGATACGCAGACCGGTTTGCCGCGCAGATCGCTCCAGTTCTTGATGCCGCTGTCTTTGCGCACCATGGCCGAACCGCCGATTTCTTCAAAGGGCGTCGGTACGTAGCTGAGAATTTCGCTGCGCTCCTTGGTGTATTGCATGCTGGCGATGAGGGCATCGACTTTGCCTTGCTGCAGAAATTGTACGCGCGTGGAGGGTTCGACCACCACGGTTTCCAGGCGCACGCCCAAATGCCGGGCCAGGCTTTCCGCCAGTTCCACGCTGTAACCAACGGGTTTCCTGGTCTGCGGATCGATCGAACCGTAGGTGCCGTCGAGCAGAACGCCCACCGTGATTTTGCCGCGTTCGCGGATCTTGTCCAACGTGGCGTCGGCATGCGCCGCAAGGCTGATCGGCAAGGTCAGCGCGGCAAACATGACATTGCAGAGGTAGTTGCGACGAGCCATGAAAACGGAGGTGAATGTTGACATCGCCCAGACTATAGAGATCGCGCGCCATGGCGAAAACGAATAAAACCGTATATGAATATGCGATCTTCCATGCCGGCGCCGGGATCTGGATCGGGATTCACACGAAAGCGTCAATGCGACCTCGTTGAAAGGATGAAAGACTACCCATAAGAATGGTATTTTTCCGATAAAGTCGACGCGCGATTCTGATTCCTGCGGGGTGTTCCTCAACCGGCGAATGGCAAGCAATGTCGTTGGATTGCAGGATCGCAATATCAACTTAATCGGAGAAAAGAATTATGAAAATATCCAGGTCCGTACATTTTGCCGCACTGGTTGCCCTGATCGGTGTGGGCGTTTCCGTCACTGGCGCGAGCGTTGCCGCCGACCAAAAAGAGCAGGGCGTTCAATTGTCCTGTGCCGGGCAGTCTTGTATTCAGTTAGGTGTTCGCCAACCTCAAGGCGGCGGCACCTGGACGCTCTACTATTACACGGCATCGGCCAATAGCATCACAGTCGAGCGCGCCATGCAGCAGGCGCTCACGCCGTCTGGAACAGCGTTGTCTTACACGGCGACTTATTTTCATAATCCGGCCGGATATGCCGCCATGTTGATCAATGGCACTCCTGCCACGACCAATGGCAATTTCGGCAGCACTTATTGGGCCTTATGCGTCAACGGCAAAGCGGCAGATTTGGGAATGAGTGCGCAGACCGTCAAAAACGGCGATAAGGTTCTGTGGACTTACACGGCGTATCCGCCGAACTGCAGCTAATCCCATATAAAAAGCCCCTCGCGGGGCTTTTGTTTTTTAAGCAGGGTATCTTGGAAAAGGATTCTGATTTCAGGCGCCGGCCGGAGGCGGATTCCGTTCCGGGTACAGCGCAAGTTCATCGAAGATCTCGCTATTCGGATTGACATAGGCGCCTTGTGCGCCCAGTCGCGCCGACAAGTCCTGCGCCGCCGTCAGCAGGCTGGCGCGGATCATCTCGCTGTTGGAGGGATCGAAGCGCTGCGACAGGCCGAATATCGTCAGCGACCCGAGGAAGGCATTGCCGGCGCCGAACACCGGCACCGCCATCGATGACGACAGCGGATTGTTGATGCCGGTCGAAATGCAGACATAACGGCCGGCTGATTTTGCATGGTTGTCCGGCACCGAAAAGAAACGCAGCACTTGCGAACTGGAGGTCTGATCGATGGCAAACAGCGAACCGGTCTTGACGGTCGCCTTCACCGACTGTCCCGATTCCACGGCGTACAGGCACAGACGTTTGTCTTGCTGCCTGATATAAAAGCAAGCGCTTTCACCGGTATCCTTCACGATCTTTTCGAGCGAGGGCAGGATGAAGTCGGCGTATCTGAATTTCTCCTCGAAGGCCTTGCCCAGCTGAAACGCGCGTGGTCCCAACTGATACGAACTATCCTGCATCTGTACTACATAGCCATGCTTCACGAAGGACAGCATGTAACGGCAGATGACACTCTTGAACAGACCGGTCCGGTCTTCCAGTTCAGTCAGACTCAGCGAGCCAGGCGCATCGATAAAGGAGCTCAGGATGGCCAGACTGCGTTCGGCGCCGAGGACGATGCGATCCGGCGCGACTTCTTTTTCCGTCTTTTTTATAGCTGCTTTCTCTTTTTTCATAAATCGATATCGAATGTCGAATAAGCCGAGCGTACCATTTTTCAGGCGCGAGTGCGGCGCACCAAAAGATCTGCAAGCCTGGTCATTTTTGCACTTTCAAGTCGCATGCGACGCCTCTTCATGGTGATTTTGCACCGCATTGAGACATCGCGTAAGCATATGAAAATAAAAGGGAAATTATCCTTGTTTAAAAATCATAATGACATTATGATTTATTTCATGCAGTATTCGATGGTTCGAAAACGAAAGGATGAAAAATGACTTTGGGGTTCAACATGAAGAAGCACCTGGGATTGGCTGCGGCCATTCTTTCCTGCGCAGTTTGCTCGTCGGCGTATGCCGATCGTCTGGCGGATATCAAGGCGCGCGGCGTCCTGATCTGCGCCACGCTGACCAGCAGCGAACCTCTGGGTTTTTCCGATCCTGAAACACGCCAGGTCGTTGGTTTCGACGTCGACATGTGCGGCGCCGTGGCCAAGGAACTGGGCGTCAAGCTGGAACACAAGGGCGTGTCGGTTGAAGCGCGTATTCCCGAACTGACGCTGGGTCGGGTCGATCTGGTTTCAGCGGCGCTTGGCTACACCAAAGAGCGCGCCCAGCAGATCGATTTCACCTCGGCCCACTATCAGACGCCGATCAAGCTGATTGCGCACAGCGATGGCGGTTTCACCAAGACCGACGATCTGGCAGAAAAGCGCATCAGCGCCAACAAGGGCTCGACACCTGAACTGTATGCGCGTCGCGCTTTCCCGAAGGCCACCATCCTGACCTTCCAGGACACGCCGGCCGCCTTCCTGGCGCTGGCGCAGAACAAGGTGCAGGGTCTGGCGCTGGCGCAGCCGTCGGGTGTGCGCTTCGTCAATGAGTCGGGCGGCAAGTACAAGTTCCTGGACGGCAGCCTGGCATGGGAGCCGACCGCCCTGGGCGTGAAGAAGGATGAGCCGGCGCTGCTGAAGGCTGTCAATGACGCGCTGGACAGGATGGAAAAAGCGGGCCAGATCGATGCGCTGTGGACCAAGTGGTTCGGTCCCAAGACCAAGTTCAACATCGTCCGCGAAAAGAAACTGACCCCGATCTCGGCCTTCCAGTCCTGATCTGCGCAGTCTGAAGAGACGAGCAGGGCGCATCCGCGTCCTCCTCTTCATCGCTTATCTGTGCGAAAGGGACTTACATGCTCAATCTGGATTTTGGTGTCGTGCTGCATGGCCAATACCTGAACTGGCTGATCAACGGCGCCTTGACGACGGTCTCGCTGTTCGCGGCGGCCTGGATCGCGGCCTTTGTGTTGGCGATCATGCTGGTGGCGCTGCGCGCGCTGGAACTGCGCCCGCTCGAATTCATCATCGCCGCTTATGTCAATTACCATCGCAACGTTCCCGGCCTGGTGCAGATTTTCGTCTGGTACTTCGGCGTTCCGGAATTATTGCCATCCTCGATTACCGATTTCATCAACGAACACAACGGCGAATTCATCTTTGCCCTGATCGCGCTCTCGCTCAATGCGGCGGCCTACATGTCGGAAGACTTGCGCAGCGGCCTGCGCTCGGTCGCGAGCACCCAGATGGAAGCGGCGCGCGCGCTGGGCCTGAACTATGCCCAGGCGATGCGCGACGTGCTGTTGCCGCAAGCCATTCGCATCTCGGTACCGCCGCTGATCAATCAGTCGCTGAGCCTGTTCAAGTCCACCAGCCTGGCGATGGCCATCGGCGTGGCTGAAATGACTTACGCCAGCCGCCAGATCGAAAACGAAACCTATCGCACCTTCGAAACCTTCGCATTGGCCTCGGGTTTCTATCTGCTGATGTCGTGGGGAATCATGGCGCTCGGCGCGTATTACAACGGCAGGCATCTGCAAGTGAAGGGGCGCTGACATGCTGGATATCCTCAAAACCTATGGCATGCAACTGCTGATCGGCGAATTTCCGCACGGTCCGCTGGGCGGCCTGTCGCTGACGCTGATTCTGGCGATCAGCGGCCTGATCTGTTCGTTCCCGCTGGCGGTCCTGTTCGGCATCGCCCGCACCAGCACCATTCGCTGGATTGCGCTGCCGGCCGCCGCTATCGTGCATACCCTGCGCGGGCTGCCGGTGCTGATGCTGATTTTCTGGGCCTATTTCATCGTGCCGCTGATGATCGGCAAGACCATCTCCGGCACCACCACGGTGATCTGCGCGCTGGTCGCTTACGAAACCGCCTTTCTCGGCGAAGTCATCAAGGCCGGCATCCAGGCGATCCCGGCCGGGCAGGTGGAGGCTTCTCGTTCGCTCGGCATGGGCTACTTCCGCACCTTGCGTGAAGTGGTGCTGCCGCAGGCGCTGTTCAACATGATCCCCAGCATCCTGAATCAGCTGATTTCGCTGATCAAGAACACCTCGCTGGCTTACATCATCAGCGTCAACGAACTGACCTATGCCGCCTATCAGGTCAATTCGCAGTTGCTGACCAAGCCGTTCCAGGTTTATTTCCTGCTCGCGCTGATCTACTTCGCCATCTGCTACAGCCTCAGCTCCCTGGTCGGGCTGGTGGAGGGCAGGATCAAGAACAAACGTCAATTTAGGACCGTGTGATGATTCGATTCAACAATGTGAACAAGTGGTACGGCGAGTATCACGCTCTGCGCAACATCAACGAAGAAATCAAGGGCGGCGAAGTGGTGATCGTGTGCGGACCTTCGGGTTCCGGCAAATCCACCCTGATCCGCACCATCAATCGCCTCGAGCCGATCAACGATGGCCAGATCTACGTCGACGGCAAGGATATCCATGGCAACGGGGTCGATATCAATCAGTTGCGCAGCCGCATCGGCTTCGTGTTCCAGTCCTTCAATCTGTTCCCGCACATGAGCGTGGTGCGCAATGTGATGCTGGCCACCATGCGCGTGCTCAAGCTGAACGACAAGCAGGCGCGCGACGCCGCCATGGTGCTGCTTGACAAGGTCGGACTGAGCAACAAGGCCGAGGCTTACCCCGGCCAATTGTCGGGCGGCCAGCAGCAGCGTGTGGCGATTGCCCGCGCGCTGGCCATGAAGCCGCCGGTGATGCTGTTCGATGAACCGACCAGCGCGCTCGATCCGGAAATGGTCGGCGAAGTGTTGCAAGTCATGAAGCAGCTCGCCGGCGAAGGCATGACCATGATTTGCGTCACGCACGAAATGGGCTTTGCCCGCGAAGTGGCGGATCGTCTGATCTTCATGGCCGACGGTGAAGTGCTGGAACGCGCCACTCCACAAGACTTCTTCGAGCGACCGCAACATCCGCGCGCGCAGAAATTCGTGGCCGATATCCGTCACGCCTGATGTCCCTGATTTATCCGGCACGCCAGACATTTTAAGAAAACAGTTTTCAATCACGCGCACGCGACGCAAACAAGACCTGCACCGCGGCAAAGAGCCGGCAATTGCGCGCAACGACATTTACAACGACATCATCTCGAGAATATTTCATGGCATTTCTTTCCGATTCGCTCGCTCGCGTCAAACCATCCGCCACCATCGCCGTCACTCAGAAGGCGCGTGACTTGAAGGCCGCCGGCCGCAACATCATCGCGCTGGCCTCCGGTCAACCCGACTTCGACACGCCCGACAACATCAAACGCGCCGCTTTCGACGCCATTACGCGCGGCGAAACCAAGTACACCGCCGTCGCCGGCATCACTGAGTTGCGCGAAGCCGTGGTCGGCAAGTTCAAGCGCGAGAACCAGCTCGACTACACCGTGGCGCAGACCATCGTCTCCAGCGGCGGCAAGCAAGTCATCGCCAATGCGCTGATGGCGACCGTCAATCCGGGCGACGAAGTGATCGTGCCGGCGCCATACTGGGTTTCGTATCCCGAGCTGGTAGCGCTGTGCGGCGGCAGCGTGGTGTTTGCCAATACCTCGCGCGCCAACAATTACAAGCTGACTGCGGCCGAACTGGAAGCCGCGATCACGCCGCGCACCAAGTGGCTGCTGTTCAATTCGCCATGCAATCCGACCGGCGCTGCTTACACCCGCGAAGAATTGCAATCGCTGGCGGCGGTGCTGGTGCGCAATCCGCACGTCTGGATTTTGAGCGACGACATCTACGAACATCTGACCTACGGCGACTTCAAGTTCGCCACGCCGGCGCAGATTGCGCCCGAGCTGTATGAGCGCACGCTGACGATGAATGGCGTTTCCAAGGCCTATGCCATGACCGGCTGGCGCATCGGCTATGCGGCCGGTCCGCTGCAACTGATCAAGGCCATGGAAAAGGTGCAGGGCCAGACGACCTCGGGGGCCAGCTCGGTGTCGCAATGGGCCGCGGTGGAAGCGCTGACCGGCCCGCAGGATTATCTGGACATGAGCCGCAAGGTGTTCCAGGAACGCCGCGATCTGGTGGTCGGCATGCTCAACGATGCCCAAGGGCTGGATTGCCCGGTGCCGGATGGCGCGTTCTATGTGTTTCCATCGTGCCGGAACCTGATCGGCAAGCGCACCGAAAGCGGCGGCGTGATTCTGACTGACGAGGATTTCGTCTCGGCATTGCTGGAGGCGGAAGGCGTGGCGCTGGTGCATGGCAGCGCCTTCGGCCAAGGCCCCAATTTCCGCCTGTCGTATGCGGCGGCCACTGAAGAATTGCGTGAAGCCTGCACCCGCGTGCAGCGCTTCTGCTCGACGCTGCGCTAGACAGGCTCAAACGCACGGCAATCGAAATGGACGAAGCGGGGGCGCAGGGAATGGCAGGCAAGGCTTGCGCCTTCGATTTCGTCCTGACTTGAACAACAGACGGAGCAGCAACATGACAGCAGGATTCAGAATTCAGGAACGCCAGCGCAAGGTCAGCGCTGAGGATGTAAAACTTTTTGCCGAGATCCCGGTGGCCAACATCAGCGACTCGATGTCGCGCATGACTGCAGCCGGTCCGCGTCTGCGTCCGCTGCACATCGGCGGAAAACTGGCCGGCGCCGCGATCACCGTGAAATCCCGTCCGGGCGACAACCTCATGGTGCACAAGGCGCTCGATCTGGCCGAGCCGGGCGACATCGTGGTAGTCGATGCCGGCGGCGACATGAGCAATGCCATCATCGGCGAGCTGATGGTGGCGCATGCGATCCAGCGCGGTTTGGGCGGCATCGTGATCAACGGCGCAGTGCGTGATCTGGCGGCAATTCAGGCCGGGACATTCCCGGTGTTTGCCGCCGGCGTCACGCATCGCGGTCCTTACAAGGATGGTCCGGGTGAAATCAATGTGCCGATCGCCATCGATGGCATGGTGATTGCGCCGGGAGATCTGATGGTAGGCGACAGCGACGGTCTGCTGTGCGTGCCGTTCGACGATCTGCAGGCCGTGTATGCAGCGGCCAGGAAAAAGAACGACGCCGAAGCGGAGCAAATGGCAAATATCATTGCCGGCCGCAGCGATCGCAGCTGGGTCGATGCCTCGTTGCAAAGGCTCAATTGCCAGATCGTGACAGCGGTTCGCCCCGCCAATGGCTGATTCCAAAACAGCGGCGCCGGGCCATTCGCCGCATCTGCATGTGCGTGAAGAATGGCTGGCGCTGCACAGCGAAGAGGTGCTGGAGCCGCAGTTGCCCATTATCGACGCACATCATCATGTGTGGGATCGACCCACTGGCCGCTATCTGTTCGATGAACTGATGGCGGACGTGAATGCCGGCCACAACGTGGTTGCGACCATCTTCGTGCAGTGCCGTTCCATGTATCGAAAACACGGCCCGGATGTGTTGAAACCGATCGGCGAAGTGGAGTTCATCAATGGCCTTGCGGCGCAATCGGCCTCGGGACTGTATGGTGACGTACGCGCTTGCGCCGCCATCGTCGGCTGCGCCGATCTGATGCTGGGCGAGCAGGTAGCGCCGGTGCTGGAAAAACTATTGCAAGCCGGGGGCGGGCGCTTGCGCGGCATTCGCAATTCCACTGCCTGGCATGCCGACGAGCGCATTCGTTCCAACCCGATTCAACCGCCGCCGGGCATGTTGGCCGACGCGCGCTTTCGCGCCGGCGTGGCGCAATTGCCGCGGCATGGGCTGTCGCTCGACGTCTGGGCTTATCACACGCAACTTGACGAAGTGCTGGCGTTGGCGCAGGCCAATCCCGACCTCAGCCTCATCTTGAATCATGCCGGCGGACCGCTGGGCGCCGGTCCGTATATCGGGCAGCGTCTGCAAGTCATGCGCGTGTGGCAGGACGCGATGAGACAATTGTCCGTCTTGCCGAATGTGTATCTGAAGATCGGCGGCCTGGGCATGCCGGTCGGCGGCTGGGATTTTCATCGGCAGGACATGCCGCCTTCGTCGCAGCAACTGGCGCAAGCCTGGCAGCCGTACGTCGAATCTTGCATTGAATTGTTCGGTCCGCAGCGTTGCATGTTCGAAAGCAATTTCCCGGTGGACAAGGGCATGTTCAGCTATCTCAGCCTATGGAACGCATTCAAGCGATTGTCGGCGGCATATGCGCCGGCAGAGCGCACGGCATTGTTCAGCGGAACCGCAGCTCGCATCTATCGGATGGATGGGATGGATGCATTGATGCAGCCTGCTGGTTAGCTTCGGATTTTAAGCAGGCCGATTGCCGGCGCGGCGGCATTGGAGACGGTGCAAACCGCCTTCGCCGACTCCTTGATGGCGCGCAATTCATAGATGGAGGAAATGAGCGCGTTTTAGAGCGAAATATTTGGAACCGGAACCTTCGTCGTACCACTTACCGGCATCAGATCATCCCTCGGCCAGGCACACATGCTCATTCCACCGAACTCGTTGCATACTCTTCCACCTGCCGAACCGGTCGGGCAACCTGTCGTGCCGGTGACCATGCCAGATGCGCCGACGGTGCATCCACGTGCTGCGAGCCAGCCTTCGTACATCAGCTCGATGCAGGCGCGCCTGTTGTCAGACCTGCCGCCACCACCACTCAATACGCCACAGGAATACAATGAGGCCCGCAACCAGCTTGGCGTCATGCTCCGGGGCACGCAACCGATTGACGAAACACGATTTATCAGTTTGGCCAGGCAAGTGGGGCAGGAGGAGTTGAACAAACCGGATGCAACCGGTTTTACCCCGCTCAGTACCGCATTGCTCTACGATCGCAATGACTTGGCCGCCTTGCTGCGCCATCAGGGCGCCCGCCCGTCGGCCACGAATGAAGATGGCAGTACTGCCGGCCATATCGAGGCTGAGAAAAAAACCATGGACGTGCAATTCAAGGCTGCTCTGACTGCTTTTCAGCCGATCGAATTGCAGGGAGGATTCAAGACCAACTTTAATCGCATGATGAATGCGAAGCACATCGCCGGGGAAGACAGCCTTGGTAACGACTTGGCGTCGTACAGGCAGCAAACGCCGGCACAGCGTGCCGCGAATTACATGGTTGCATTGAGGATTTATAGCAAACTCGGCGCGACGATCGATGCATTCAATGAGCCATCACCAGGCAGCTACGGCCTTGATGTGCTGATCGCAAAACAGAAAGGAAATCCCGAGCTATATGGCATTCCATGCAATGAGATGCAATACAATTCCGTGCAAACTTTGGCCTCGCTCGGCCACAACATGCGTCTCAAGCGAATGATTGCAGCCGGCGGCAGCCTTGACGCTCAGGAGCCCAATCATGGCTGGACTGCGTTACATGCCGCCACCGCGGCGCCACCCGAGCGTATTGACGGTCAAAAAACCAACGAAGAGAACCTGCAGGAAGCCGCGCGCATCTTGGTCGAGTCGGGCGCCGATGTGCGCCTGCGCAGCAAGGAAGGCGATGAAGCGTTGCATGGCGCCGCTGCCTTTCGCGACTCCGTTACCACCAAGCTGTTGCTCGATGCCGGCGCTGATCCCAATGCGAAAAACAACAAAGGCGTCACGCCGATGCATCGCGCCGCCGCCACCGGCAACCTGGACGTGATCCGGATGCTGGTCGCGGCCGGCGGCAATATCGACACGCCTGACAACGACGGCAAGACGCCGCGCGACTGGGCAGGACTGGGCCGTACCTTGGTCACGCTTGGAGATAGCCTGCCGCGAGCAACCCGCGATGAAGTTTGCCGTGTCATCGATGAATTGCGTAACATCAGAAATACGGAAAACCCGGCCAGCTTGCAGGCTCTTGACGAAGTCAACTTGCCTAACACGGTGGCACCCTCCCTGGGTGACATCAAATTTAACGCCCTCCAACACGCGGCGACCGGCGGGGACGTTGACACACTCAGGAAGTTGATCGCACAGGGAGTGCCGCTGGAAACAAAACAACCGGACAAGGATTGGACGGCACTGCAATTAGTGCTCAATGCAGACACATTAGAGAACCTGCGGGAACGCAGCGCCGTCGTCAAGGACCTGGCTGAGGCCGGTGCAAACGTGAACCTGCGCGAAGAAAACGGCATGCATGTGATCCACCGGGCAGCCATGTTCTGCGCACCCGATGCCATCGCTGCCTTGGCCAAGGCAGGTGCAGACCTGAACGCGCGCAATGGTAAAGGCTACCTGCCACCGATCCTGGCTGCCGCAGTCGGCGAGCCCGAAACATTCCAGGCCTTGCTCGACCACGGCAGTCGCCTCGACGCAGCCGAGTTAAAAACGGCCGCCAAGTTCGCCGGCATGCTGCCAATTGAACATCCGGGCAGACAAGCCGTTTTGGACTTGATCGCTATTGAAGAAGCCAAGCTGGTTGTCGAGGTCGCTCCCGACCAAATAAACGCCTGACGTGAATCCGGCGTTAGACGCGGGTTCACGCCCAACTCATATCAGAACGTCTTGAAAATCATTTAAGTGGTTCGGACTAGAGCTTGTTTCGAAAGAAATCGGCCACCTCGGCCTCGATCCGGTGATGTGCAAGGCATGCCGGCATGGCGTTTTCAATCTGCATCCCGGCTTTAGCCCCGCACCGATTGACCGGCGCTCATTGCCTTGGCGCCCATCACGTCCGCTTCGTGTTCCAGGCCTTTGTCGTCGTTGATGGCGACGCCTGCCTTCATTTGCGCGGTCGGCTGGACTCTTCCTTGCGCCTGCTGCACCACGTGCCAGGCCTCATGCGGCAGATGCTGTTCCTGGCCGGAAGCGACGTGGATGTCGCTACCTTGCGCATAAGCATGGGCATTGAGTTGTGCCGGTTGCGAAGAGTTGTAGTGAACCTTGACATGGCCCATGTCCATGCCGGAAAGCGACTCGATGCCAGCCTTGAGTTGCGAGGGCAGGCCGCCGTCTCGTGCCGCATCGTCATGGACGGACGCCGCCGTCGAGGCCTCCTGCGCAGCCAACTGGTTTACTTTTTTGCCTTGCGCGACTGCTTTGGGATCTTCATCCTCTTTTTCTTCGGGTGCCCGCTGTATCAGACCTTGCGAATAGGATTGCAACTGATGCGCATCCGAGATTTCCTTCAGTTGCCGAAGACGCTGCGCTTCCGGCCGGTTATCCAGCAATTGCGCCGGTACGTTGCTTTGCGCGGTGTTGCGGCCGCTTTGACGGGATGGGGTTTCAAGCGTTTGCAGGGGGGCTTTCATTTTATCGACCTCGATAAGGATGAGCGGGATGCATTCTGAAAGTACATGGAAGTGCTTGTCATTTTAGATTGATTACCGAGAAGCCCCGGCGGGACGACGCTCAGAGTACTTTTCGCAAAATCAGCTCTGTCAGTAATTTGCGCATTGCCTTCTGCGCTTCCTGTTCAGGTTGCCATCGGTGGTCGCAGCCTCAATCGCATGCGCCAGTTCCAGGGTGTCGCTAATGCGCCGCGTTTGCCGTTCCGCCAGTCTTTGTCTCGGGGAATATGTCATGTGTTGGTCGCGATGGCAAGACAACATGAAAAAAACGGTTTGCGTCCGATTATCGGGTAATTCATGTCGTTGCGCCAGATCGTCGAGTTTCAGAGATCGCTTACGGCAGGCGACGCCGGACTGTATTCAGCTTATGTCGCGCCTCTGAAAGTGGTTATTTACGCTGCGGTCGAATTTAAACAGGGTAGATCGGGGGGATAATATTGGACGGAATTGCTCGTTTGCAATTTCGAAGCAGCATTATCATGTCGTGAATTTGTGAAAATCAAATGTCGTATCGTCATACGTCCGCCAGGCGACTATCGACCACACTGTGCATGAGCACCTTTCCATCGTGAAGACGCTACAGGAGATTGCGCGCCCGGCCGGTGCGGCGCCGCTCTTCGACTGCCCGCGATTCCAGCGCGCCAGCAGTTTTTCGAATGTGTTCACGTTGGACGCAGGGCGAACAGCACAAAGCATTCCGCCATGTCCGGACCATGCTCCGTTCGACAGCGCAATTGCCGATGACCACGGGGCCACGGCGGCGTTTCTTGCCTCGATGAGGGGGCCGGGAATGAACAACGGTTAGCCAAGGCATCAGACGCCAATCCGTTTTGGTATCGACCTTACTAATTGTGAGAAGCCGATAGAAGCTGTGGTGCGCGCAGCATACCCGTATACTCCGTGCTTCGCGGGATTCCTATAAGCGAGCTGGATTTCCCCGTATCGATGACCCTGAACACCGAAACAGCGTCCTTGAGCCTGGCAGCCTGTTCTTCGAGTGATAGCGCTGCAGCGGCTGCCTGCTCAACGAGCGCAGCATTTTGTTGCGTGACGGCGTCCATTTGGCCGACCGCCTGACTCACCTGTTCAATGCCGCGACTCTGCTCTTCGGAAGCGGTCGCAATCTCGCTGATGATATCGGAGACCTGCTTGATCGACTGCTTGACCTGCCCCATGGTCGCACCGACCTCGGTCGCCTGTTTCGAGCCGTCTTCGATCAGGGCCACGGACGAGCCGATGAGTTCCTTGATCTCCTTTGCGGCGGAGGCAGAACGTTGAGCCAGATTGCGGACTTCACTGGCGACCACGGCAAAACCTCGCCCTTGTTCACCCGCGCGTGCGGCTTCCACGGCGGCGTTGAGTGCCAGGATATTCGTCTGGAAGGCGATGCCTTCGATCACTCCGGTGATTTCTGAAATCTTGGTCGAGCTGGCACTGATCTTTTCAATCGTCCCCACCATGCCTTGCACGACCTCGTCGCCTGTGTCTGCCATGTCGGTGGCATGGGTTGCCAGCGTATTGGCCTGACGTGCATTGTCGGCGTTCTGTTTTACGGTTTCCGTTAATTGCGTCATGCTGGAAGCGGTTTCTTCAAGCGACGATGCCTGTTGCTCCGTGCGGGCGGAGAGATCGGTATTGCCGCTGGCAATTTCACGCGAAGCCACCGTGACCGATTCGGTGGAGGCCTTGATGCCGCGCACGGTATGGCTGAGTTGCCGATCCATTGTCTTCAGTGATTCAAGAAGCTGGCCGAACTCGTCGCGTGAATCGACAGCGACCTGATTGTCCAGTTTGCCGTTTGCGATATGGTTCGCGATATCAACGGCCTTGTTGAGCGGCTTCAAGATCGCACGCAGCAGGTATGCGGAGGCGCCGATGGCGATAATGACGCCTGCGCCAAGAAGACCAATTGCTCCCCAGAGAATAGCCCTGAACGTCGATTCGCTGTCTTCCATGAATTGCTTCGCCCTAGCCAGGTGGAGAGCAGATCCTTCATTCAGCGCGGCTCTTATAAGAAGGGAGGGCTTGGCAGCCTTGTCGGCCGCCGATACGGCGGG
>NZ_AKJW01000032.1 GCF_000282135.1 Herbaspirillum sp. CF444 | reverse complement strand
GGCTCGCGCTGCCGATAGAATTCGCGCATGCGCGCCACCGTCGCCGCCACATCGTCGATGGCGCGCTCCATCACTTGCAGGCTGGCGCGCCCGCGCTCGCTCAACCCGTGTTCGGTCTCCAGTAGCAACTCGGCGTACAGGCCGATCGGCGCGATGGCGTTGTTGATGTCGTGGGCAATGCCGCTGGCCATCTGGCCGAGCGCGCGCAGTCGCTCTTGCTTGGTCACCTGGGCCTGACTCTGATGCAGGTCGTCGTAGGCTTGCTGCAGCGTCGCATACAACTTGGCCTGGTTGGCGGCCAGCGCCACATGCTCGCTCAGTTGACGCAGGAATTCGCAATCGGTGCTGGAAAAATCGTGCTTCCGGCGGCGCGCCACGATCAGCACGCCGAACACGGTGTTCTCCGCCAGCAAGGGCGCCAGTACCATCGACGCCAGGCCGGCCTTGGCCAGCCGCTGCGGGAACGGGAAACCGACCGCGCCGATGTCCGGCTCGTACACCAACTGGCCGGCCACGCAACGCGACAGGCCGTTCTGGTCGATCGCAATGTGCGCCGCCTCCCCCATCGCCAGCGCCATCGACAGATCGTAGCTGCGCACGCCCACGCCGCTGACCACCAGTTCACCGTTGTCATAAAGGCAGATGGCGCCGAAGTCGACCGGCAGTTGGTCTTCCAGGCTGCGAATGACCACCTGGAAAATGCTGCGCAAATCCTGCCGCTCACCGATCGAACGGGTGATCTGGTGAAGCAGGCTCATGCGTGCCAGCTGGGCCACCACCTTGCCTTCCGCCGCCTGCCGTTCCGCCACTTCCTCCTGCAGCGCCTGGTTTGCCTGCAGCAACTCATTGCGCGAGACGGTGGTTTGCCGCAGCCGCTCGACCATGTGATCGAAAGAGCGCGCCAGGCTGCCGATTTCATCGTCGGCGCGCAGATCGAGCGCAAAGTCCAGGCTGCCGCTCCCCACCACTTCCGTAGCCTTGTGCAGGCGCGACAGCGGCGCCGTCACGCTGCGGATGGTCAGGCTCATCGCGCCCAGCACCACGATCAGGATCAGCCCGCCAAGCGCGGCGCCGGCGATCATCAAATTGTTTTGCGCAACCAGGATGTTGGCGCGGCTGATCCGCGCCAGATCATCGGCAGAGGAGATCATGCCTTGGGCGCGGTTCATGATCAGTCCGGTGAGGCGCGCCTCCAGTTCCAGCAGGATTTCGCGCCGCTCCGGCGCGCGCTGGAGTTCCGCCTGCAGTCCCTGTAATTCATTAAACAGGCTGCCGATCGACTCGAGACGCTGGCGCAGGTCGCCCAACAGGGTCAGTTCGTCGTCGGCGTCGAAGCTGCCGTTGCCGGCGATCAGCTCCTGCAGCGACTGCCGCCGCTGCTGCCATTGCAAACGGCTGCGGTTCTCGTGGTGCAGTACATATTCCAGCGACAAATAACGCAGTCCGGACGCCGCCCGCAGCACCTGGAAGGTGGCTTCTGCCTTCGCGACTTCGTGGCGCATCTGCAGCGTGGTGCGGGTAAAGATAAGCGCCATCACTGCCAGCAGGACGATGCAAATCAACTGCGCGAGCTTGAGACGAGTGGAGATTTTCACGCGCGGCCCCTAATAGATGATCGTCACCTCGGAGGGACTGACAGCCTTCATCCCATCCAGGTAGACATAGTCGAGGAAATTGGGCACCGCGCGCGCATTGCTCAGCCCGCCCTTGATCGCCCAGCGCGACTGGTCTTCCAGCACCAGCAACAGACTCTGATCAAGCTCAAGGCCGAAATGATGCGACGACCATCCGGCCAGCAGCGCCGCCTTGCCCTCGGGCGTGAGCCGGGACAGGAAGGCGGAGGCGGCGGCCGGCTGGTCGCGACAAAAGCGCTCGCCCTGCTCCAGCGCCTGCAGCAGCCGGATCACGGTTTGCGGATGCTGCCGCAGGTACAGCGTCGGCGCCACCATGTTGTAAATGCTTTCGTAGATGTCCTGCCCCGAGAGCCGCAGGGCAACCGCCCCCAGCCGCTCCTGGATGAGGCCTAGAAACGGATCCCAGCCGCTGACGGCGTCGACTTCACCGCTGACGAGCGCTTGCAGCAGGCCATCGGGCGGATAATTCAGCAACTGCACGTCGCGGGTGTCGAGACGCTGGCGATTGAGAAACACATCCAACGCGAAGTGTCCCGAGGTGGTCAGCGTGACGCCGATGCGCTTGCCTTTGAGATCGCTGCCCTGGTTGATGCCGCGATCGCGCCGCGCCACCAGCCCATGGTCCTGTCCGGTACGGAAAATGGTACCGAACACCTGGACCGGCGTGCCGCTCAGCGCGGCAAACATGATCGGGATATCGGCGACCGTCGCCATATCCGCCTTGTTCGACAGGACCGCGCTCAAGGCTTGCTTGCCGCTGCTATACGGCTGCAACTGTACGCGCAACTGGTGGTTGGCAAAATAGCCCTGGTTTTGCGCCGCCATCACCGGGCAGGCGCCCAGATAGTCGGTGTTGGTTGCAATGATGATGGATTCGGTCGCCGGCGGCGGCCCGTCTGCCGGGCGCAGCCCCAGCCATAAGCCGATACCGGCAACGAGGACAACGACGATCGACAACAGCATGGCTTTGCGGCCCGGACGTTTCATGGCGACTCCCGGCATTATTTGCTATCGGCGCCGGACGGCATGGCGCCCGACGCGACATCCCGCAGCCGCAACTCACGGAACTCGATGGCCCGCTTCAGTACGGGTAGCAAGGTGGCCGCCTTGAACGGTTTGATGATGTAATCAAGTGCGCCTATTTTCATCGCCTTGACCGCCGTATCGACCGTGCCCTCCCCGGTCATGATGATGCAAGCGATGCAAGGATCGAGTGCGCGAGCCGCCTCTATCAAGGCCAGACCGCCGATGCCGGGCATGACCAGGTCGGTCAGCAGCAGATCAAAGGAACCCTCCCGAAGCAGGGCAAGCGCCGCTTCGCCGGTCGAACAGCCGGTCGCGTCAAAATCATGCTGTCCCAATATGTCGCACAGCGCCTTGAGATGTGTGATCTGGTCGTCCACGACCATAATACGCAGAGACGAGACGAATTCGGACATATGCCCCCCGGGAAACCATCACTTGGCCTGATGATTGCGCCAAATTTATTCGCAGAAACGATTTTTAAATTATTGTTTTTAAAGTAATCGCCGTTTTTAAATCGCCTCATCGGCGTGGATGAGGCTTGAACTGCTTATATGAATAATTAATCCAAATATATTACAAACAACGCCGTCCAATACTCCCGACATGGAAAATAGGTTTAACTTTCACATGAAAAAGTTGAAAGTTGCTCAACAGGTGTGTTTTTGCACAGTGGCTTTCCGCTCGGACATCACATACTGAGTATCCATTTACCCATTGCGGGAGCGCTTTAAGCGGATTCCGGCAAGCTGAAATAGAAAATGGCGCCCCGGTCGGTTTCGCTTTCGGCCCAGATGCGCCCGCCATGGCGTTCGACGATCTTGTGCGCGATGGATAAACCGATGCCGGTGCCCTCGAAATCGCTCGATCTATGCAAGCGCTGAAACGCACCGAATAGCTTGACCGCGTAGCGCATGTCGAATCCGGCGCCGTTGTCGCGCACAAAATACACCGTATGGCCGTTTTCCGGATAAGCGCCGATCTCTACGCGCGGCCGGTCGCGGTTGCGCGTGAATTTCAAGGCATTCGACAGCAAATTGGAATAGACCTGCCGCAACAAGCCCGGGTCGCCGATGCAAGCGGGCAACTCCCCCATGTCGATGTCGACCTCGCGTTCCGGCGTTGTGGCAAGCAGCTCTGCCAGCACTTCCTGCGCCAGCGCCGCCATGCTCATCGGGCGTTTCGTCAGAGGTTGCTGCCCCAGCCGTGCCAGGCGCAACAAGTCTTCAACCAATTGTCCCATCTGCGCGATGTTGTGCTGGGCCACGCCAAGCAGCCGATTCGCCTCGGCCGGCAGTTGTCCGGGGAAATCCTCAGTCAATATCGCCAGATAGGATCCGGCAATCCGCAACGGCGCGCGCAGATCGTGCGAAACGGAGTACGAAAAAGCTTCCAGGTCCTTGAGCGCCGCTTCGAGTTCCAGCGTATGCTTGCGCTCCCGCTCTTCCAGGATGGCATTCTTCATGCGCAGATTCCGTATGGCGAGGGCCCGCTCCAGCACGGGCAGAACCACGGAAAGCTTGAAGGGCTTGAGGATGTAATCCAGCGCGCCGGATTTCATCGCGGCCACTGCGCTGGTGATCGATCCTTCGCCGGTCATGATGATGGCGACGAGATCGGGATCGATCCGGTGCGCAGCCTGCAACAGCGCGATGCCATCCATCCCCGGCATCATCAGGTCGGTCAGCAGCAGATCGAATCGCTTGTCCTGCAAGGCCGCCAGGACCTGCTCGGCAGCGGTGTATCCCGTCACCTCGTAATCATGGTCGCGCAAGGTGTCGCATAACGCGCGCATTTGCGCAACCTCGTCGTCAACCACGATGATGCGTATCATGCCGGGCTTGCCTCCGATGGCGGAAGCGTCTTCATCCGGTGCGGCGGGCGACGAAGCAGAGATAGGTTGCATGGTGGATGTCCCGGTTGCGCTCAGGTGGAGATCGGTTGACAATGCTGCGCCAACGCGAGACGCAGGTCGGCCAGCTTGGGCGGCTTGTTCAGCATGCAGTCGACATGGGCCGGCACCTCGCCGTCGGCTACCAGCCGTTGCCCCCAGCCGGTGAGCATGATCACCGGCGTGAGCGGCGAGGCGGCCTTCACCTCCCTGGCAACCTTGCGGCCGTCGACCGTGGGCATGCCGAGGTCGGTAATGACGGCGGAATACGGCGCGCCGCCTGCCAATGCCGCATGGAATGCCTCGATGCCGGCACGGCCGCCATTGACTGCATTGACGCGATGGCCGTCGCTTTCCAGGATATCCCGCAGCGACTTGAGCAGCAGCGGATCATCGTCGATCACGAGCAGAGAAAGGTTGTGCGGCGGCGCGTACGTGATCCCGACCGCCGCCGAGTCCTGGGCAGCGGCGGCGGAAAACAGCAGGCGCACGGTGGTGCCCGCCCCCTTTGCACTGTCGATTTCAATCTCGGCGCCATGCCGCTTGGCCACGCCGTAGACCATGGCCAGGCCCAGGCCGGTGCCGCGCTCTCCCTTGGTGGTGAAAAACGGCTCCAGGCAGCGTTGCCGGGTCGCTTCATCCATGCCGATGCCGGTGTCGCTCACCTCGATCGCGACGCGCCGCGCGTCTTGCCCTATCGTTGCCGGCAACGTGTCGCACCGGAAGCTGCGCACGGTGAGCGTCCCGCCGTCCGGCATGGCGTCGATGGCATTGAACACGAGGTTGGTCAGCGCCTCGCGGATCTCGCTTTCGCTGCCCCGGATGCCAGGCACGCCGGCATCGAGCTGCATGTTCAGTTCGATCACGTCTCCTCGCTTCAGCGGCATGTCGCTCCAGCGCACCCGGGTCAATTCAATCACCTGTTCCAGCATCCGGTTCAGGTCGACCGAGGTGAAGCCCGGTTGCATTTCCTGCGGCCGGTAAAATTCGCGCATGCGCGCGACGGTATGACTGACGTCTTCGATGGCGCGCTGGATGGTCTCGAGATAAGTGCGTGCGCGCTCGCTCAGGTTGGGCTCCCGCGTCAGCAAGGATTCCGCGTACAGGGCCGCCGGGGAAATGGCATTGTTGATGTCGTGGGCAATGCCGCTGGCCATCTGCCCCAATGCGCGCAAGCGCTCCTGTTGCATGACCACCTGCTGGGTCTGCCGCAAATCGTCATAGGCCTGCTGGAGCGCAAGGTAGATTTGCGCCTGGTGCGCAGCCAGGGCGACATGTTCGCTGAGCTGGCGCAGAAATTCGCATTCGCCGCTGCTAAAACTCTCCGCAGCGCGACGCGCGCAGATCAGCACCCCGAATACCTGGCGCTCCACCAGCAGCGGCGCCAGCACCAGGGAGCGCAAACCGCCGCCATGCAGGCGCGCGGGGAAGGGAAAAGGCGAACCGGCGATGTCGGGTTCGTAAATGAGCTGGCCGCGCACGCAACGCGACAAACCGTTCTCGTCCACTTGCACGCTGGCCCCCTCGCCCATGGTCAATTGCATCGCGAGTTCGGCACTCGCCATGCCGACGCAGGTGATGGAAATGGCGTTGACCGCCGAATCGTACAGGCAGATGCAGGCAAAATCCGTGGGCAGGTGTTCTTCGACGCTACGCACCGCTACCTGGAAAATGCTGCGCAAATCCTGGCGCTCGCCGATCGCCCGGGTAATCTGATGCAGCAGGTTCAGGCGCTCGACCTGGGCATTGAGCTTGCGCTGCGCTCCTTTGCGCTCCGCGATTTCAGTCTCCAGCGCCACGGTCGATCGGGCCAGTTCTTCCGTACGTTTTTGCACTTTGACCTCGAGGTCGTCGCGCGCTCGTTCAAGCGATGCGGCCTGGACCCCGAGATGTTCCGCCATGGCATTGAAACTTTGCCCGAGCTGACCGAGTTCGTCGCTGCCACGCACCGGAACGCGCGCCGTCAAGTCGCCGCTGGCCAGCACGGCGGCCGTGCCGGCCAGGGACCGGATCGGCTGCACGATGGAAGCCGCGAACAGCATGCCCACGGCCATCGCGGCAAGGATGATGAGTCCGGCAAGCGCTGCCTGGCGAACGAGCATGGCATTGATCTGCGCGCTCAGGTTTTTCTCCGGCATCATGTAAAAGACCGTGCTCGGCACCGTCTGCAAACGGCGCGCGACGCCGTAATTCCATTCGCCGTTGACCGGCGCAAAACCACGGAACATCCCCCTGTCGGGCGCCGCTGCGCGGGCGCGGTCGAATTGTTCCGGGAAGGAGCGCACGTCGGTCAGCAGTTCACGCGTCCTGGCGCCGAAGCGGCGTTCGGCGACCATGGATTCGATCACCATGGGACTCAGGGGCGCGGCAGGATGAAACACAATATCCTTGCTGTAGGAATGGCCGACACGGATGCCTTCACGGTCGAAGATCACGGCGAAACTGCGTTCTCCCGCCAGGCCGTTCATGCTTTGCGCAACGTCCCAGACCGCGCTCGCCGACACCCATAAGCCAATCATGCAAAGCGGCTTGCCATCCGCTCCCGAGACCGGCGCAAGATAGACGGAAGCCGGTTCTCCACCCAGCTCCGGTTCTGCATCGTGGATTTCCGAGATCACGGCTTGCCCCGCCATGGCGTCGCGCACGAAACTGCGATATCCCAGCCGGACGCCGGAAAGACGCGGCTCGCTCGCTATCAGCACGGCGCCGACCGGATCGATAATCGCTGCAGCCCTGATATGGGGATCGCTGACCAGTTGCACCTTGAGCGCGGCCAGCATCCCGGACTGGAGTTCTTCGCGCTCGCGCGGCGACGCCTGGCAAAACGCCGTCACCCTGGGTACTTGCGCCAGCCTGCCGGCGTTGCGCTGGTAATCCCGATGCACGGCATCCAGGCTGCCGGCCAATTGATCGCCACGTGCCGCCAGCAACGCCGCGGTATTCGCAATCAGCTTCTCGCGCATTTCGTGCTGGTCGAGCAGTGCGGTGGCCAGGAGCGGCAAAAAAGAAGCCAGTACGAGAAGAGCGGCCATTTTCAATTTCAATGGCCAATTGCTGATCCTCGAAAAAAGCATACTTCCTTTCATATGCATCGAAGTCTCCGGCATAGCGAACACGGAAATTTTGCAGTATCCATTTCCCTTTCCGGGCATGGGTCATGTCTCGGCGCGCGCCGGCATCCCGCCATCGGCGGCCATGCCGGGTGAAGCGAAAACCGTCAATACAAGGCGATGAAATCTTCTCTTTACGAGCTTTTATAATTTTCTGGTTATTCTCGACGAACCGCTCTCAAGCAAGCGCCAAACGATAGAGGGCATTGTTTTTTGAACAATGCTTGGCTGCTCTGGAAATTCTTGAATGATTTTGCACTAGTATATCCACTATCTCCCCAGCCGGAAATCCATCGTTTCGGACTGGCCGGCAAGCACAACCGGGTTCACGGCGTTGGCCATGACTTGGCTTTTATTTCTCCGCCCGCAAAATAAAAAAGCGCGTGACCGGAATGGGCCGGTCACGAGCGAATCGGTCTTTTTACCTGATCGGACGAATTGCGGTCACGACAGGCGACATCCCGCCTCCCTTCAGATCAAACGCCACTTGATCGCCCACGTTGACACCCCTGAGCAGTTTCTCATCCGACACTTTAAAAGCCATGGTCATGGCGGACCAGTTCAGTTCCTTGATAGGTTGGTGAGCAAGAATGACGGTGTTCTGTTTTGTGTCGATGTCTTTGATGACGCCGATACCGTGTGCGACCTTCCCGGCGGAATCGCTTTTACCCATATTGCTCATGTTTCCCATGTCGGCGGCAAAAGCCGACGCCGATGACGCACCAAGGAAGACAACGCTGGCGAATGCGGCAATGACGAAACGATTTTTCATGATGATTTTCCTTTCAGGTTGAAGATGAATCAAGCCTCTGCGGCTTCAGGTTGACGACCACGCATCAAGCGATACGCGGCCGGAATAACAAACATGGACAGCAATGGCGCCGTGATCATGCCGCCCACCATGGGGGCGGCGATGCGGCTCATGACTTCGGAGCCGGCGCCGCTTCCCCACAAAATGGGCACCAGGCCGGCCAGAATGACGGCGACGGTCATTGCCTTGGGACGAACGCGAAGCACGGCGCCTTCCCGGATCGCGTCTTCAAGAGCGGCGGCAGTCAGTGACATTCCCTGTCCTTGCCGGGCAGCGGCAGCCTGTTTCAGGTACAGCAACATGACGACGCCAAATTCGGCGGAGACGCCCGCCAGGGCGATGAATCCCACGCCGGTGGCAACCGACAGGTTGTAGCCTTGCAGATAGAGGAACCAGATGCCGCCGACCAGTGCGAACGGCAGCGAAGCCATGATCAGGGCTGCTTCGTCGAACCGCCGGAAAGTCAGGTACAGCAGCACAAAGATGATCAGCAGTGTTGCCGGCACCACCAGTTTCAGACGTGCGTTCGCGCGCTCCAGATACTCGAACTGCCCGGAGTAGGCAATGCTGAGTCCCGGCGCCAGTTTTACCCTGGCAGCAACCGCGGTACGCAAATCGGCAACGACGGAAGCCAAATCCCGATCCCGGACATCGACGTAGATCCAGCCGCTCGGTCGCGCATTCTCGCTTTTCAGCATCGGGGGGCCGTCACTGATCTTCAACTTCGCGACGCTTCCCAGCGTGATCTGCCGGCCGCCGCCGGTCAGGATCGGCAAATCGCGCAGTTTCTCCAGCGAGTCCCGGATTTCCCTCGGATAGCGAACGCTGATCGGATACCGCGCCAGCCCCTCGACCGTTTCTCCCACGTTCTCGCCGCCGATCGCCGAGGACACGATACTTTGCACGTCGGCGATATTGAGCCCGTAGCTGGCGGCCGCAAGCCGGTCGATATCGATGTCCACGTAACGCCCTCCGCCAAGGCGTTCGGCAAGTGCGGAACTCACCCCGGGAACCAGTCTGGCGACCTGTTCGATCTGTTGCGCCGTCTTGTCGATATCGGCAAGGCTGGTCCCGGACACTTTGACGCCGATCGGACTTTTGATCCCGGTCGCCAGCATGTCCAGCCGATTGCGAATCGGCGGCACCCAGATGTTCGACAGGCCCGGCACGTTGACGACCCGGTCGAGTTCAGCAATCAATTTCGCCGGCGTCATGCCGGGACGCCATTGATCGCGCGGCTTGAACTGGATGGTGGTTTCGAACATCTCCAGCGGCGCCGGGTCGGTCGCACTCTCGGCCCGGCCGGCTTTGCCGAAAACGCTGGCGACTTCAGGGACGGTCTTGATCAGGCGATCGGTTTGTTGCAGCAACTCGGATGCCTTGGCCACGGACAAGCCCGGCAAGGCGGACGGCATGTAGAGCAAGTCGCCCTCATCCATCTGCGGCAGGAACTCGCCGCCCAGTCGGCTGATCGGCCACAGCGTCGTCAGCAAGGCCAGGCCGGCAATGAGCAAGGTCGCTTTCGGGCGACGCAGGACGGCCTCCAGCAGCGGCCGATAGCAACGAATCAGCCAGCGATTGAGCGGATTGCTGTTTTCCGACGGGATGTTCCCGCGGATCATGTAACCCATCAGGACAGGAATCAGCGTCACGGACAAGCCCGCAGCGCCGGCCATGGCATAGGTCTTGGTGAACGCCAAAGGCCCGAACAACCGTCCCTCCTGCGCCTCCAGCGTGAAAACCGGGATGAACGACAAGGTGATGATCAACAAACAAAAGAACAGCGTCGGCCCGACCTCCGCCGCCGCCTCGCCGATCACGCGCCAGTGGGTGTCCCCTTGCAGGGATTGCCCCGGATGTTCGTGCTTCCACGCCTCGATATGCTTGTGGGCATTCTCGATCATGACGACCGCGGCATCGACCATGGCGCCGATGGCGATGGCGATGCCGCCCAGCGACATGATGTTGGCGTTGACGCCCTGGTAACGCATGACGATGAAGGCAATCATGACGCCGAGCGGCAAGGAAACGATCGCCACCAGCGCCGAGCGCAGATGCCACAGGAACAGGCCGCACACCACCGCCACGACAAGAAATTCTTCGAGCAACTTGTGCGACAGGTTGTCGATGGCCCGGTCGATCAACTGGCTGCGGTCATAGACGGGAACCACCTCGACGCCGGACGGAAGGCTCTTCTTGAGTTCTTCCAACTTGGTTTTGACGGCGGCAATGGTGTCGCGTGCATTCTTGCCGGAGCGCAGGATGACGACGCCGCCGACGGTTTCCCCCTGGCCGTTGAGCTCGGCAATGCCGCGCCGCATTTCCGGCCCCAGTTGGATGGTCGCCACGTCGCCCAATTTGACCGGGACACTGTTTTGTCCCGTCGCCAACGGGATATTGCGGAAGTCTGCAAGCGTCTTCAGATAGCCGGAAGCCCGCACCATGTATTCGGTTTCCGCCATCTCCAGCACCGAACCGCCGGTTTCCTGGTTGGCTTTCCTGATCGCCTCCACGACGCTGTCTTGCGTGATCCGGTAGGCCGCCAGCTTCACCGGATCGAGCACGACCTGATATTGCTTGACCATCCCGCCGACAGTCGCCACTTCCGCCACGTTGGGCAAGCTCTTGAGTTCATATTTCAAAAACCAGTCTTGCAGGCTGCGCAGCTGAGCCAGATCGTGTTGGCCGGTCTTGTCGACCAGGGCGTACTCGTAGATCCAGCCGACCCCGGTGGCGTCCGGCCCCAACGATGCCTTGGCCGAAGCCGGCAGGCGGCCCTGCACCTGGTTGAGGTACTCCAACACCCGGGAGCGGGCCCAATACATGTCGGTGCCGTCTTCGAACAGGACATAGACGAAGGAATCGCCAAAGAAGGAGTAGCCGCGCACGGTCTTCGCTCCCGGCACCGACAGCATGGTAGTCGCCAGCGGATAGGTCACCTGGTTCTCAACGATCTGCGGCGCCTGGCCGGCATAGCTGGTGCGGATGATGACCTGGACATCCGACAGATCCGGCAAGGCATCCACCGGCGTCGTCTTGAGTGCCCAGACACCCCATGCCCCGAGGAAAAGGACCGCAAGCAAGACCAGAAAACGGCTCGCAATCGACCATTTGATGAGTTTCTCTATCATGGCGCGCTCCGATCCAGCTTCTCGATCACGTAATCGCCATTCTTTTCACTGAAACTGACATGCACGCTGTCGCCGGTCTTGAGACCCGACGCCATGTCGGACCGCGCCAGTTTGAACGACATCGTCATCGGTCCCCAACCCAGCGAGGGGACCGGACCATGCGAGAGCGTGATATCGACGCCCTTGAGCGACTCAATTTTCCCGGTAGTGTCGTTGAGTGCGGCCTGCGCTGTATCGGCGGCAGAGGACGACGATGTGTTCAATCTTGCCAGCACGCCTTTGAGGCTGGCTTCGGAATCGATCAGGAATTGTCCCGACGTGACAACCTGCTGCCCCTCCGCGACCCCATCCAGCACGATGCTCTTGCCGTCTGCTTCCCGGCCAAGCCGGACGTCGACAGGCCGATAACGCCCGTCACCCGTCGTGACCAACAAGACATTGCGCGTGCCGGTGCGAATGACCGCTTCGGACGGAACCAACAAGCCTGAGGTTGCCTTGCCCGCCCCCAGGCTGATCCCGGCATACATGCCCGGCTTCAACCTGCCGTCACGATTGGGCAATTCGACGCGTACCCGAAGCGTGCGGCTGTCGGCATTGGTTTCGGGCAGAACGGCAAGGATCTTTCCTGTGAAGTTTTCACCCGGATAAGCGGAAAAACGGGCTTCCAGTTTGGCGCCGACGTTGACCTGTCCAGCCTGTGCCTCGGGAACGGCGGCTTCCAGCCACACGG